>CAZKTH010000009.1:0-29040 GCA_964555575.1 uncultured Devosiaceae bacterium
AACCGGGCCGCTACCGGATCGTCGATGGCGATCCCGGAACCTGGTCGACCAATGCGGAAGTCGGTGGTCGCGGTATTTTCCGGGTGGAACTGCAGAGGGTGCGCCAAGTGGAAGGGGTCGGTCCGGTTGAGATAAAATAGCAATGAAAACCGCGCGGTTGATCTGGTCGACGTTTCCATCGGTCAAAACGGGATCGTTTTCTTTGCGCCCGATCGCGACGAGGGGGAGTACCTGCCTGGCGATCATGACCCTGAACTCATCGCAAAGCCATTGGCACAGATCAACGATCCGCCAGCGCACCACGCCATGGACCGCCGGCGTCGGTCCGCTCTTTGTGATGGCGGCGAGCGCTGCCCGGTGCGCGTCATTGAGCCGGGACGGCTGTCCGGGCGCCTTGCGGTCGATCAGACCATCCGGCCCATGCGCGTTGAACTTCAGAACCCAGTCGCGAACAATCTGGAGGATCACCCCGCCAATCCTGGCCGCCTCCGTCCGAATGGCCCCTCGCAGATCGAAGCGGCAGACAGCAGCCGGCGCGCCCGCGGCCCATCCCTTGACCGCCTGGCGGCGGCTCGACTCATCTGCGCGTCAAAATCACCCCGAAGCGGTATGGGCATGGCAAACCTCCCTGGTTTTCCATGTTGATTCGATCCGCAGCTGATTTGAAAGGCCGTCCCGCACAGTCTCAGAGCTTTGGTACTCTCTAGCTGTTCGCCGGGTTGTTGCCGGCGCCGGTAGGTGATTCAGCCTTTGGGGGCGGACATGAAGGAGGCCGAAGCAAAACCCTTGCGTTCGCGTTCGGCTTCGAATTCGGCGATCTGGTTGTCGATGATCGTGCGGTCGATCATGCCATCGTAATTGTCCCGGGTTGCCATCGTCTCGGCGACAAACAGGAAGCGCTCCTTGGCAACGGCATAGAGCCGCCGTAGTTCCTCGAGCGGGTCGGCGTGGTCGTCGGTGCGGATGTCGAGCCAGGAATAGTCCTGGTCGCGATAGATCTTGAGGGCGGCCGACTGGCGGCCGCGCTTGTCGCCGCCGGCATCCTCGCCCGCCTGCATGGCGAGCAAAAACCGTTCGGGGAAGGGCTTGTCGGCGGCGGCCTTGAAGGTTTCGAGCGTTCTGGCGATGACTTGGGGTCCGGCGAGCATGTTGCCGGCGACCGAGACATTGTCGTCGACGAGGTGCCCGGCCCAATCGATGCATTTCGAGCCGGTGAAGGCGGCGTTGTGCCCCGCGGCGTCGATCAGATGCATCTGGCGCTGTTCATATCCGGCGTCGCGCCCGGTGACGATATCGATCACCTCCTGAGGACTCTTGCCCTGTTCCAGCAGAGCAAGACCGTCGGTGCCATAGAGCGGGCTGACAAAGGCCTGGGTGGCGACGGCACCGACCTTGCCCTTGATATTGGGCACAAGCGCACCGACAGCAAAAAAGCGACTGGCGACGGCGATGCCGAGATGTCCGGTTTGAGGATCACGGGCAACGATGGAATAGGTCATTTTTATCTCCCGACAGCGTAAGCCTGCATCAGGCGTGGGGTGGCGCCGGCGCGCAAAAGACCGTCGGCGTCGCGCTTCGCCGCGGTCAGGCGGCCGATGGTCCAGGGCGGCACGACGTTGAGCTTGTGGCCGCGCGCCCTGAGGTCGGCGAGCGTTGGTTCACCGAAATTCTCCTCGAGCACGATCTCGGCGGGCTGCCGGCCGCGCGGATAGAACGAGGCCGGCATGTGGCTGGAATGAAACAGCGGCAGATCGATTGCTTCCTGCAGGTTGAGGCCATGATGGACATGCCGGAGAAAGAAGGCGAGCTGCCACTGGTCCTGCTGGTCGCCGCCGGGCGTACCGAAAGCCATGGTCGGCCGTCCCTCGAACAGGGCCAGCGATGGCGTCAGCGTGGTACGCGGGCGCTTGCCCGGTGCGAGCGAGGACGGCAGGCCCTCTTCGAGCCAGAACATCTGCGCCCGCGAATTGAGGCAGAAGCCGAGACCCGGAACGACGGGCGAGGATTGCAGCCAGCCGCCGGAAGGCGTGACCGAAACGAAATTGCCTTCGGCGTCAATGACATCGATGTGGACCGTGTCGCCGCGTTTTTCCGAGAGATGCGACATGGTCGGTTCGTACACGGCGCCCGTCGGGCTGACGCGATCAAGATTGGCCATGCCGCGCGCAACCTGGTCCTCGAAGCCAGGCACGATGCCGGGTCTGAGGTCGAAGGAGGCGCTATCGCCGATCTGCGCGGCGCGCGCGCGATTGTAGTCCTTCGACAGCAGGGTTTCGAGCGGCGCCGACATGAAGTCCGGATCGCCGTAATAGGCTTCGCGGTCGGCGTAGCTCAGCTTCATCGCCTCGACGACCGTGTGAATGAAGTCGACCCCGTTGGGGTCCATCGCTGCGATGTCGAATTCGTTGAGGATGGCGAGCGATTGCAGCAGCACCGGCCCCTGTCCCCACGGTCCGGTCTTGGCGACGGTCCAGCCGTGGTAGTCGTAGGTGACCGGTTCCTCGAATTTGGCCCGCCAGTTGGCCATGTCGTCGGCGGTGAGCACACCGGCATGGCGATTGCCGCTCGCGTCCATGACCTCGGCTTTTCCGAGATAGGCGTCGATCGCCTCGGCGACGAAGCCGCGATAGAAGGCGTCGCGCGCCGCCTCGATCTGGTCCTCGCGATTCGATTTCGTCCGGGATTCGGCAACGAGCCGCTTCCAGGTATCGGCAAGCACCGGATTTCTGAAGTTCGAATGCGGCGCCGGTGCCGAACCGCCGGGCAGCCAGGTCTCGAACGAGGTCGGCCACTCGGTGCGGAAGAATGCGCCGAGCTTGGCTATGGTCTGGGATACGCGCGGCAGCATGGGGTGGCCGTGCTCGGCGTAGTGGATCGCCGGCGCCATCACCTCCTCGAAGGTGAGGCGTCCGTAGTCGCGCAGCATCAGCATCCAGCCGTCGAACGCTCCGGGGATGACCGTCGCCAGAAGACCGTCGCCCGGAATGACGTCGAGTCCCTCGCCGCGGTAATGCGCGATGGTGGCGCCGGCCGGTGCGGTGCCCTGCCCGCACAGAACCTCCACCTTGCCCGTCCTGGCCGCATGGATCACACCCGGCAGGTCGCCGCCCGGTCCGTTGAGATGGGGCTCCAGCACCTGCAGGGCCATGCCCGTGGCGACGGCCGCGTCGAAGGCATTGCCGCCCTTTTCCAGCATGCCCATGCCGACGGCGCTGGCAATCCAGTGGGTCGAAGCGACGACACCGAACGTGCCGAGAATTTCCGGCCGGGTGGTGAAAGCGGTCATTTGCTGCCTCTTTTTCTAGTCCGTTTCGCGCGGGTCGAGGGCGTCGCGCAGGCCGTCGCCGAGCAGGTTGAATCCGATGACGACCAGGAAGATCGCCGCGCCCGGCCACATGGCCATCCAGGGCGCCTGTTCGAGGAAGTTCTTGGCGACGTTGAGCATCGAGCCCCAGCTCGGCGCCGGCGGCTGCTGGCCGAGGCCGAGGAAGGAAAGGCTCGCCTCGGCGATGATCGCCGTGGCAACCGTCAGCGTCGCCTGCACCAGGATCGGTGAGAAGACGTTTGGCAGGATGTATCTGGCGATGATCCGTGTGTGGCTGAGCCCGATGGCATGGGCCCCCTCGACATAGTCCTCGGTCCTGACCGCCAGCACCTGGCCACGGGTCAGCCGGATGAAGACCGGCATGGAACTGAGACCGATGGCGATCATGGCGTTTGTCAGGCTGGGGCCGAGAAACGCGGCCAGAGCAATTGCGAGAATGAGGAAGGGCGTCGCCAAAAGGGCGTCGGTGATCCTTGAGATGATCTGATCGGTCCAGCCTCCGAAATAGCCCGAGATCAGGCCGAACGGCACGCCGATGGCAACGGAGATGGCCACCGAGACGACACCCGCCAGCAGCGAGGCCTGCGCCCCCCAGATCATGCGGGAGAACAGATCGCGGCCGATTTCGTCGGTGCCGAACCAGTGAAGCGCCGAGGGCGCCTTGCGCACCGCGCCCCAGTCGGTGGCCGTGGGATCGGCGATGGGCAGCACCGGTGCGAGAAGGGCGATGGCGATGAAGAAGACGACGAGCACGGCGCCTGCCATGGCGGAGTGGCTCGCCTTGAGCTTGGCCCAGGCCCGGTTCTCGGAATGGACGTCCTGTTCGGGCAGCGTTTCGATGGCAATCGTGGTCATGCGCCTTCCCTCATCCGCGGGTTGAGCAGGACATAAAGGATGTCCGCGATCAGGTTCATGACGATGAAACCGAAGGCGGTGCACAGGACCACGCCCTGCACCACCGCGTAATCACGGTTGAACACGGCATCCACGATCAGCTTGCCGAAACCGGGAATGGTGAAGATCTGTTCGGTCAGCACGGCGCCGGCCAGCAATTGTCCGAACAAAAGCGCGCTCAGCGTGACGATGGGCAGAAGCGCGTTGCGGAAGGCGTGCTTCAAAATGACGACGTTCTCGGACAGGCCCTTGGCGCGGGCGGTTCGGACATAGTCCGACTTCAGCACGCCGAGCATGGCCGAGCGCGTATGGCGCATCAGCGCCGCCGCCAGCCCCGTCCCGAGGACGAAGGCGGGCATGATCATGGTCTGGATCGAACGCACCGGATCGACGGTGAACATCTCGAAGCCCGAAGCCGGCAGCCACCCGAGCTGAACGGAAACCAGCAGGATCAGCATGATGCCGAGCCAGAAATTGGGAATCGACAATCCGGAAAGGGCGACGATGTTGGCGACGTAATCGATAATCGTGCCCTTCTTGATCGCCGAGATGATGCCGGCGGGAATGCCGATGGCGAAGGCGAAGATCATCGACATGATCGCAAGCTGGATGGTCACCGGCAGTTTCTGGCCGATCAGGACCAGAACCGGCTGGTTGGTTCTGAGGGATATCCCCAGATCGCCGCGGAGCGCGCCTCCGATCCAGTAGAAATACTGCATGATCAACGGATCATTGAGATGATACTTGGCCCGGATGAACGCGATCACCTGCGGATCGCGTTCTTCGCCGGCCATGACCAGCGCCGGATCGCCGGGCAGGATCTTTTGCAGCATGAACACGAAGATCGACACAATCAGCAGTGTCGGTATGGCGATGAGCAGGCGTTTGCCTATGTAGCGCAGCATGCGGGTGCCCTTGAAAGCGGCGGGAGTGGGATGGCCGCCGGAGCGGCCATCCCGTGTTTCGTCGGGACCTAGCCCTTGGTCACGCCCTCGAGACGGATCATGCCGTCCGGATAGGGGACGAAGCCCTTGATGTCCTTGCTGAGCGCCCAGATCCAGGTCTGGTGATACAGGTAGATGATCGGGAGCTCGTCATCGAGGATGTGGTTGGCCTGGTCGTACAACGACTTGCGCGTCGCGATATCGTTGTTGGTACGCGCTTCGTTGAGCAGCTTGTCGACTTCGGGGTTGGAGTAGTCGTTGTCGTTCAGACCGCCGCCCGTGACCACGAAGGAATAGATGTTGCCGTCCGGATCGATGCGTCCCGACCAGCCGATCTGATCGGTCTGGTAGTCGCCGGCCGACTGGGCCGACAGCAGCGTCGCGAATTCGGTCGACTTCAGAGACACGTTGAAGCCGGCTTCGTTGGCCATGGCCTGGATGACCTGGCCAAGCTGCTGGTTCACCGGGTTGTTGGCGACGGTCAGTTCCACATCGACCTTGTCGTAGCCGGCTTCCTTGAGGAGCGCCTTGGCCTTGGCGACGTCGCGCGGCGGCACCGGCAGATCCTTGGTGTACCAGGGGCTGGTCGGCGGGAAGGGCTGGTTGCCGGCGGCGAAGGCGCCGTCGAACACCACCTGGTTGATGGCCTCGCGGTCCAGAGCCCACGAGAAGGCCTGACGCACCAGCTTGCTGTTGCCGATCGGGCTGCCGGCGCCGGCGCCGTTGGCGATGTTGACGGTGATGCCCTGATACCCGAGCGAAACCGCCTCGGCCTCGCTGAGGTTCGGGTCGGCCTTGACCGACTTCACGTCGGTTGCCGCCAGACGCTCGAGCATGTCGAGATCGCCGGCACGCAGGTTGGCGAGCCGCACGGTCGTGTCCGGGATCGGCAGGAAGGTCACCTTGTCGACGTGGATGGCGTCGGCGTTCCAGTAGCCGTCATACTTGTTGAGAACGATGCGGTCCTGCTGCACGCGTTCGCCGAAGCTGAACGGGCCCGAGCACACCGGGTTGTTGGCGAAGTCGAGACCGGAGGCGTTGAACGCGGTCGGCGACATCATCATGCCGGCGCGGTCGGCGAGCTGGGCAAGCAGGGTCGCGTCAGGCGCTTTCAGCGTGAACTTGACCTGATGGTCGCCGGTCGCCTCGATCTTTTCCACCGAGGTCAATTCGCTCTTGCGGCGCGATTCCGGCAGGGTCTGCGAGCGGTCGATATTGGCGACCACTGCCGCCGCATCGAACGGCGTGCCGTCCTGGAAGGTCACGCCCTGACGCAGATCCATGGTCAGTTCCATGCCGTCGTCGGACCAGTTCCAGGCGGTCGCGAGCTGCGGGATGATCTCCAGGCCGGGCGTGATGTCGACCAGCTTGTCGCAAAGGGATGCGAAAACGATGCGTCCCACGAAGCTGCGGGCCTGATCGGGATCGAGAAGATCGGGGTCCTCGTTGAGCCCGATCTTGAATTCTGCGGCCAGACCCGGTCCCACAAGGGCGACGGACGTGGCAAGAGCAAGCAGAAGGTGCTTGAACTTCATGGTGCCATTCTCCTGACGTTGCGGCCGGCGAACTCTGTCCTCTTGCCGGCCTTGGTGTTGACGGTCTGCTAGGCGGGCGCCTTCATTCCGCTCCTTTGGCTGTGTTGCTGGTAGAGCGCGAATCTCTGGTCGGCCGCCGCCGTGCGCTGCGATGCGATATCGATGGCGCGGCCGGAAGCGGCGATGGTCGCGTAGTGGTGGCAGGCGACGAAATGGCCCTCCCCGGCGCTGGTCAGCGCCGGTTCCTTGTCGCTGCAAAGGTCCGTGGCATAGGGGCAGCGCGTGTGGAACCGGCACCCCGAGGGCGGCGCCACCGGCGACGGGATATCGCCGGCCAGCTTGGACCTAGCCGGTTCCCGCCCCGGCACCGGCACCGGAATGGCGCTCAGAAGCGCCTGGGAATAAGGGTGGAGCGGCGTGTCGAACAACGTGTTGGTTTCGGCCAGTTCGACGATCTGCCCGAGATACATCACAGCGACGCGGTCGCTCATGTGGCGGATGACGGCAAGATCGTGGGCGATGATGATCAGGGTCAGCCCGAAGGCGTCCTTCAGATCCTCAAGCAGGTTGATGATCTGGGCCTGCACCGACACATCGAGCGCCGAGACCGGCTCGTCGCCGATCAGGAGCTTCGGACCGGAAGCAAGCGCCCGGGCGACGCCGATGCGCTGGCGCTGACCACCTGAAAATTCGTGTGGGTAGCGGTTGGCGAACTGGGAGCCCAGACCCACCTGCCTCAGAAGCTCCCTGACCTTTTCGCGCCGTTCGGCGCGGCCGAGCGAGGTGTGGACCTGCAGCGGCTCCTCGATCAGCTGCCCGACGGTCATGCGCGGATTGAGCGAGGAAAACGGGTCCTGGAAGACAAATTGCATTTCGGCGCGCAGCCGCCGCATCTCGTGGGTCGACAGCGCCGTCAGGTCCTGGCCGTTGTAGACGACCTTGCCGCTTGTCGGCTCGATCAGCCGCAGCAGCAGGCGGGCGAGCGTCGATTTCCCGCAGCCGGATTCGCCGACGATGGCGAAGGTCTCGCCGCGATTGATCGTCAGGTTGACGCCGTCGACGGCATGAACGATGGCGCTCGAACCGAGCAGGCCCCTGCCGCCGAAATGCTTGACGATGTCCTGCGTTTCGAGGATCGTTTCGCTCATGCCGAATTCTCCACGATGTTGAGTTCCAGCGGTGCCTTGAAGCAGGCCCAGCCATGTCCCTTGTCGTCGGTTTCGAGCGGCGGCATCTCGGTTTGGCAGCGCATGTCGGCGAAGGGACAACGCGTGGCGAAGCGGCACCCCGGAGGCAGCGCCTGCGGCGGCGGCACGGTGCCGAAAATGGTGGTCAGCCGCCCCTGCTTGCGGCCGAGCGAAGGCATGGAACCCATCAGTCCGAGCGTGTAGGGGTGCTGGGGATCGTTGAAGATGGCATCGACCGAGCCCTTCTCGACGATGCGGCCGGCATACATCACCGCCACCTCGTCGGCGATTTCGGCGACCACGCCGAGGTCGTGGGTGATCAGCAGCAGCGCCGCCCCCGTCTCGCGCTGCAGGTCGCGCATCAGATCGAGGATCTGGGCCTGGATGGTCACGTCGAGCGCCGTCGTCGGCTCGTCGGCGATCAGCAGTTCCGGATCGTTGGCGAGCGCCATGGCGATCATGACGCGCTGGCGCATGCCGCCCGAAAGCTGGTGCGGGTATTCGTCCAGGCGCTTTTCCGGGCTCGGAATGCGCACCTGGCGGAACATTTCAAGCGCCCGCGCCCGCGCTTCGGCCTTGCCGACCTTGCGGTGGCGGCGGACGGCTTCGGCAACCTGTTCCCCGACCGTGAAGACCGGATTGAGCGAGGTCATCGGCTCCTGGAAGATCATGGCGATCCGGTCGCCGCGGATCCGCTCCATCTGCTCACGCGATTTCTTGAGCAGGTCCTCGCCGTGGAACATGGCGACGCCGCTTTCGATGCGGGCCGCCTTTTTCGGCAACAGCCCGATGGTCGCCAGCGCCGTCACCGACTTGCCGCAGCCGCTTTCACCGACAAGGCAAAGCGTCTTGCCCTTTTCGATCTTGATGGAGATGTCGTCGATCGTGTTGACCGGCGTATCGGCGAAGCGCACCGAAAGGTGTTCGATCGCAAGCACCGTCCCCGTCTTGGTCTGAACCGGCGCTTTCCGCACACTAGAGGCCATCGGTCGACTCCAGGGACGTCAGGCGGATGAGGTTTTCCTGCAGGGACAGCAGGTGGGAACGCATCGCCTCCCCTGCCCCGGCCGGATCGTGCGCGCCAATGGCATCGATGATGGTGTCGTGCTGCTCGGCATAGAGCGAAAGCCGGTTGGGGTTGCGCGCCTTCTCGCGGATGTTGACCCAGGCCGTGTTCTGGCGCACCCGATCGACCATCTCGAACACGGCGAGATAGAGCCGGTTGCCGGCACATTCGGCGATCTTGTGGTGGAAGGCGCTGTCCCACAACTCGATGGCGTCGGCGTCGCTGAACTGCATGATGCGCGCGTGAATGCCGCGCAGTTTGTCGATGTCGGTCGGCGTGGCGCGGATGGCGGCGAGCTGGGCAAGCTGCGGCTCGATCCGCAAGCGCACCTCCATCACTTCGATGAAGCTGGATTCGGCGACCAGCCGATCCAGGCCGTGAAGCGGCCCGCCGGGCGGCGGCCCGGCAAAGGTGCCCGAGCCCTGGCGACGCCAGATCCGCCCTTCCGCCTCGAGAACCTCGAGCGCGCGACGGACCGAGCGCCGGCCGACGCCGAGTGCTTCGCTTAGGGCACGCTCGGTCGGAAGCTTGCCGTCCGATCCCAGCCGGCCCGGTTCGAGCAACTCCCTGACTTTCTCGAGCGCGTAAGTGGAGCTTTCCTCCAACGCGAATGCCTTCATGACGCCCTGCAGTTCCAGACCCGGTGCGATTGGCTCGCACCAATTATGAATTGGTTCATAGAAGAACAACGGAGCCCGGTTGACAAGCCCAAAAATGCGGCACCCATCAACTTTGCATAAGATATGGTCTGAACGCCTCGGTGCGATCACGCATTTTGCAGAATATCATGACCAATACGGTCAAATATTACCGTGCGTGCGCCACTTTGGCGCAGGTGCGCCAAACGCGCCGACTCCGTCTTTGAAATGTGGGGCTTGGGGCAGCGCAGACGACGCGCCGCGCCGCCTTTCGGAAGCCAGGCTCAGCCGAACAGATCCCAGAACATGCGGGCCGAGGTCGCGAACAGGAAGATCGCGAAGGCGTAGCGCAGCATGTTCGGCGGAATGGTGTGGGCGATGCGTGCGCCGATCGGCGCGAACAGTGCCGTCAGCGGCACCAGCGCGATGAAGGCGATGACGTTGACGAAGCCGATCGAGCCATAGGGCAGGTTGGCCGAAGACCAGCCGGCGATGACGTAGCCGATGGTGCCGGGAATGGCGATCAGGAAACCGATGGCCGCGGCCGTGCCGACGGCACGGCGGATTTCGAAACCGAACGCCGTCAGAATCGGCACGCTCAGCGTACCGCCGCCGATGCCCATCATCGAAGAGATCAGGCCGACGATGAAGCCGGAGCCGAGCTTGACGCCCTGGTTCGGAAACGCGTCCATGACCTTGGCGCCCTTGCCGCGGAACAGCATGTTGAGCGCCACCAGCAGCGCAACGACTGCGAAGATCGCCGTCATCACCCACCCTCTGACATAAGCCGCCAGCACCGTGCCGAGGATGACGCCGAGCACGATCGGCACGCCCCAGGATTTCAGCAGTTGATAGTCGACCGCACCACGTTTGTTGTGACTGCGGGCCGAGGACAGCGAGGTGATCATGATGGTGGCCAGCGAAGTCGCCACCGCCACCTTGATGCCGACATCGGCGTGCACGTCGAGGGCACTGAGCACCATGTAGAGCACCGGCACGATGACGATGCCGCCACCGACCCCCAGCAGGCCTGCGGCCAGTCCGCCGGCGATGCCGGCACCGATCATGGCGAGAATGAATGTGCCATAGGATGAGAGGAAACCGGCGATGTCCTGCATGATCTGTTGGGCGAGCACAAATTGGTTCGGTGCCGCGCGCTCCTTGTTTTCGTTGTGCGGCACCTAGCAGACGATATCTCGAACGGTCAATCGGCGGCGTTGCGCAGACCGTCGAAAATGGATGCTGTGCGTTGCTCGGCGAATGACCGGTGCAGCGGACGCAGAAGCGATCGCCGCGCCTGGCCGTGGCGCACATTTCTCGGCCATATGGGTGGTGAGCCGATACCCGCCGCGCATTCCTTTGTCGGAAACCAATGCAAGGTCTTTCCGCTTGACGCGATTTGACATCGGACTTATATCTTATATAAGAAGCGAGTTTAGAGCTTCATTTCAATGCTTTGAACATAGCGTCGCAAACAACAAAACCAAGCGGATACCACGGGTAGAAAGGTTTTGCAGGATGTGGCGACAAGGTTCATCGGACGCATTCATTGCCGGCCTTTCGGGTTACGGACTGGGCAGAAAAATCAGGAAACGAGCAAATGAACCAAGCAGAGCAGATCAATCGGCCCGATCCACAGATCCTAGACACGCTGAAAAGGATCGGCACCGCCAAGATCACCAGCGTGATCGCGCGCATGGGGGAAAATGCGCTGCGCAACATCTACATGGCCGGTCCCGTGACGCAGAAACCGGGCATGCGGATGGCCGGTCCGGCCGTCACGCTGCAATTCATGCCGAAGCGGGAAGACATCGTCGGGCACGGCGAATATGCGCGCGCCGAAGCCCAGCTTCATCGCAAGGTCCTGCAGTCGGCCCGACCGGGCGATGTGGTCGTCGTCGACGCGCGTGGCGACATGCGTTCGGCCGTCTATGGCGAGATGATGCTGTGCTATCTCAAGGGACGTGGCGGTGCCGGCGTGGTGATCGACGGCTGCCTGCGTGACGGGCCGGAGGCGAAAAAGCTCGATCTCGGCATGTGGACACGCGGCTTCTGCCCCAATTTCCATACCCAGACCGAGATCATGCCCTATGCGGTCAATGTGCCCGTCGCCTGTGGCGGGGTCTATGTCGTTCCCGGCGACATCATCGTTGCCGACGATGACGGCGCCATCTGCATTCCGCGTGCCCTGGTCGACGAAGTAACCGAAAAGGTGTCGGTCTGGCAGGAATGGACGCCTTACACACGCATGAAACTGCTCGAGGGCGGCGATCTTAATCTCTACTATCCGCTGTCCGACGAGGTTCGCGCCGACTACGAGGCCTGGAAGAAGACGCAAGGCAAGGAATCCTGAGCGGCATCCGCGGCCATCCCGACCGGGATCAGGTCTTGAAGGCAACGACCATCGGGCACGGTACCGGCACGGTGCCGGCGAGCCGGAATTGCCCGGCGGGTTCCGACAGCCGGTAGGAGGTGACGGTGTTGCCGTGCTGATTGGCGACAAAAAGCGCTTCTCCGTTTGGGTCGAAGGCCAGCGCCCGGGGAAAATCCACGCCGTCGGTGATGAAATCCGGTGGCGACAACAGTCCGGTTTCCGCATCCACCGCGAACATGGCGATGCTGTCAGCGCGTTCGTGCGTACCCGACATTTTCCGATTGCCGACGGCAATCAGGGTGCCGCCGGCATCGGTTGTGATGCCGCTCACGTCACTTTCGCCCGCCGGAAGACCACCGGTAGTTCCAATGGCCTGCAATTGCCGTCCGATCCGGCCGCTATCCGCGGAATAATCGAACACGAAGACCTGCGAGGACAGTTCCGCGCAAACGTAGAGACGCCCCAGATGTGGATGAAAGACACCGTGGCGGAGACCGGCCCCGGCTTCGCCGCCAACAATCTGCATCGAAGCGAGGCCATCGTTTCCGGGAACGAATGCTTCGATGGTGTCGAGGCCGAGATCGATGGCGACCACCACTCTGCCAGCCGGATCGGCGATCGCCATGTGCGGATGCGGCCGGGACTGGCGCGGATGCGGTCCACTGCCGGTGCGCCTGATGGTCTGGCCCAGCCCGGAAACGGCGCCGTTCGGGCTCAGGGAAAAGACGTCGAGAGTGCCGTGTCCGTAATTGCTAACCACGAGATGGCGGCCGTTCGGCGCGATGCCGATATGGGCGGCGCGTGGGGCGGTTCCCGCCACGCGGTTGATGGACGCGAGCCGACCCGATGTGTCATCGATCGCCCAGGCCGAGACATGGGCGCCGCTGGGCGCGCCGTTTTCGGTGTCGTTCTCAATGGCGTAGAGCCGGCGTTCGTCCGCAGAGACGGCCAGATAGGTCGGATGGGAGGCCGCGCAGCGCTGCACCTCATGGAGCGTACCCTCGCCGTCCGAGGCGAAGACGAACAGGCCGCGCGTGTCATCACTGTCTGTTCCGACATAGACGAAGCGGGATCGTGTCATGCCGGACCCACCAGCCTCCCGCGCCGCTCATGTCGCGGTGCGAACCCGGCACTGCACACGGGCGATGCGTCATGACGCGGGACGAGAGGGTCCGCCTGCGCGCCGGCCCGTTGTGCGCCGAAATCGCGCCTGTCGGAGCCGAACTGGTGCGGCTCCACCACCGGGACCACGGCGAATTGCTGTGGGCCCGCGATACCGCGGTCTGGGCGGGTGTCAGCCCGCTTCTGTTTCCCGTTGTCGGCAAGGTCGCGAACGACCGGATCATGGTCGATGGCGTGCGCCTTGCCATGCCGCAGCACGGTTTCGCCGCCACCAGCCGCTTCGCCGTCGCGTCGCGCTCGAAGGCGCGGGTGAGCTTTCGTCTGGTCTCCAGCGAACGAACGCGCAGCATCTATCCATTCGATTTCGCCCTTTGCGTCTCCTATGTACTTGCCGGGGACGGTCTCACCGTCACCGCCGAACTGGACAATACGGGCGACAGGGTTCTGCCGGCTTCGTTCGGCTTTCATCCTGCCTTTCGCTGGCCGCTGTATCGCGGCTGCTCGAAGAACGAACATTTCCTCGTCTTTGCTGAAGACGACAGGCTCGAGGTCTTCCGGCTTCGGGATCGCCTGCTGTACGGCATCGGCGAACGAATGGCGCTTGATGATGGTCGGCTTTTCCTGAACGAGTCTCTGTTCGCAGAGGGCGCCGCCATCATCCTCGACCGCAGGAGCAACTCCATTGTCTATGGCGCGGCCGGCGCGCATTTCGCGCTGCGGATCGATACCGGGGGCCTGCCGCATCTCGGGCTGTGGATGAAGCCTGGCCATGACTATTTGTGCATCGAGCCGTGGCACGGCCATGCCGACCCAATCGGCTTTGCCGGCGCGTTTGCCGACAAGCCGGGCGTCTTTCACCTTGCACCGGGTGGGCGCAGAGCGTTTGAACTCAACATCCGCATCATTCCGGCAGCACTCCCGAACCCGGGCTCCGCATCGACCAGCCGTATCGGTTCGACAGGACACCCGAGCGACCTTCCCGGCTAGCGGATGCTCGCCGCGTAATGGACTGTGTTCGTTAGGCAAAGAGAGACACGCCATTCGACCACCTGATCGTCAAGGTCATAGGCAAGACGCGACACCCGCAGCAGGGGATCGCCGAGCTTGCAGTTCAGGTGGCGCGCCTCGGTCTTGCCGGCAGACACCGCCTTCAGCTGTTCGGCGGCGCGGACGACCGTGACACCGAAGCGCTCGGCATAGAGTCCGTAGACGTTGTTGGGCAATTCGGCGATTTCGTCGAGTCCGGGGAACCGGGAGACGCGCAACGACAGCCGCTCCAGCATGATCGGCGCTTCCACCAGCGAGCGGCCGCGCTCCAGCCGCCACATCTCCTCCGGGTTCTTGAGGCCGAACTTGCACACTTCATCTTTATCCGACAGGCCGTGGGTCAGCGCGATCTGGGTGCTGTCCGGAAAGGTCTTGGAACCTTCGTCCGGGACGATGCGAAAGAACTGAAACAGCATCTTCTCGTCGTCGAAACTCGAAACGAAGGTGCCTCTACCCTGCAGACGCACCAGAAGATTGTCGTTGGTCATCTCATCGAGCGCCTTGCGCACGGTGCCCTGCGAGATTTCCAGCTCGGCAGCCAGTTCCATTTCCGAAGGGATCATCTGGTTCGGCCGCCATTCGCCCGAGGCGATCCTGCGGGTCAGCTCTCGCTTTGCGCGCTTGTAAAGCGGTTCGTGTCCCAGAATGGAGGACGGTTTCTTGCGATCCTCGATCTGGCGTAACGTCTGTTGCCGCCTTGCCATGCCCTGCCTCCGGGAGTCTTGTATAGTATCAATGTCTGCACGCTCGTGCGCCAAACCGCAAGCCTTGACATGTCCGGGCGCGGGGTGGCCAGCCATGTTCGCGTGGTTTTCCCGCGACAGGTGTCATCGCCTAGCCGGTACACATCTTTCCCCGTTCCCGGGAATACGAACCGGCCGTGTCGGCAAAGCGCCGGCACGAGACGGCCACAACGGCTTAAAAGGCTAAGACATCAGATGACTAAATGATATGCGGCAAAGATGCGCATTTTTATATGCAATGAATTCAATGAGTTATAACAATTCACCTGAGTCTTATAGAAGATTTCTGTTGACGTTTTTCCCGGTGAATGATTTACCTTTCCAGGTCAGGTGCAAGGAGTGGATCAGGTGAAAATCGCAGATCTCCTACCGGCGGTTCCGGATGTGCGATGGGACTATGCGCGACAGATCGGCGTGCGCTATGCGGTGACGCGGCTGCATCCCGATCTGACCGGCGGCGCATCGCCGGCGCTTTTCGAAACGCTGCTGCGTTCCAGAACCCAGTTCGAGAATGCCGGTTTCCGGCTGATCGGCCTGGAAGGCGAACAGTTCGACATGAGTCGGATCAAGCTCGGCCTGCCCGGGCGCGACGAGGATATCGAGGCCTACAAGGCGATCATCCGCAACATGGGCGCGCTGGGCCTCGAATTCTTCAGCTATTCCTTCATGGCGCATTTCAAGGCCTATCGCACGTCGGTCACTACGCCGGCGCGCGGCGGTGCGCTGACCAGCGGTTTCGACTACGACATGATCGCCGACGTGCCGCCCGTCGAAGGGGCGCCGGCCAGCGCCGAGGCCCTTTGGGACAATTTCGAGTATTTCCTCACACGGATCATCCCGGTCGCCGAAGAGGCGGGCGTGCGCATGGCGCTGCACCCGGACGATCCGCCCATCCCTGAAATCAGGGGCGTTCCGCGGCTGTTCGGCAATGCCCAGGCCTTCCGGCGCGTCCTCGATCTGGTGCCGAGCCCGGCGAACGCCATCAATTTCTGCCAGGGCAATTTCCTGTTGTTCGAGGAGCCGATCGAGGACCTCATCCGCGAGTTCGGCGGCGCCGGAAAGATCGCCTTCCTGCATTTCCGCGACGTCAGCGGCACGGCCAACAGATTTGTCGAAACCTTTCACGACAACGGACCGACCGACATGGCGCGCATGCTCAAGCTCTATGACGAGGTCGGTTTCAAGGGCGCGCTGCGCGTCGATCACGTACCAGCCATGACCGGCGAAAGCGATGGTCATGGCCTGTCCACCAAGCAGAGCGCCGGTTACGAGGCGCTCGGCCGGCTTTACGCCATCGGTTATGTCCGCGGTCTTCTGAATGGCGCGGGCATTGCGGAGGACTGACCGTTCGGAGCGGCAATCCGCAACCTGGTTGAGAACCAAAACACGGGAGGGACTAAGATGTTTTCAGCAAAACTCGCACGCCGGATCGGGATGGCGGCCCTGGCGCTGACCCTGATTTCGGCGCCATTCACGCCCGCCGTCGCGCAGACCTACGGGGGCACGATCACCGCGTCGATCACCGCCGAGCCGAAATCGCTCGATCCGCTGTTCGGCGACGCACCCTCGATCGATCCCCAGGTGCTCGGGCAGATCTACGACACCCTAGTGCGCTGGTCGCCCGAGGGGCGCATCGTGCCGTTCCTGGCCGATTCCTATGCCTATTCGGACGACGGTCTGACGCTCACGTTCAAGCTACGGCAAGGCGTCAAGTTCCACGACGGCACCGATCTCGATGCCGATGCGGTCGTTTACAACCTGGAACGGCTGCTCGACAAGAACGTGGTGTCCCAATACGCCTCGGGCGTCGCCGATGTCGCATCGGTCGTCGCCGCCGATCCGCTGACCGTCGAGGTGCATCTGGCGCGCAAGTCCGCCGTCATCCTGGCCACCTATGCGGGTCCGGCGGGCATGATCGCCTCGCCGACGGCGCTGAAGAAGTACGGCGAGGATTTCGGCACCCATCCGGTCGGATCCGGACCATTCGAGCTGGAGGCCCGCCAGGCCGGCACCAGCCTGACCCTGGCGCGCAATGCCGACTACTGGCTCAAGGCCGACAACGGCGATTCCCTGCCCTATCTGGACACCATCCAGTTCCGCTGGATCACCCAGACGGCGGTCAAGATGATCGAACTGGAATCGGGCAACGTCCAGCTCGCCGATGACATCCAGTCGAACGATTTCGCACGCGTTAAGCAGGACAAGAACCTCGTCCTGATCGATGCCGGCGGCATTTCCCACTGGATCGCCTTCAACATCACCAAGAAGCCCTTCGATGATATCGAAGTGCGCAAGGCCGTCTATTATGCCTTCAACCGTCCCATGGTCGCACAGATCATTTCGGGCGATTTCGGACGCGTCATCCCGACCTTGGTCTATCCCACCGAATTCATCTTCGACGATTCGATCGACGTCTATTCCTACGATCCCGAAAAGGCGCGTACCATGCTGGCCGAGGCCGGCTACGGACCGGACAACCCACTCGCGTTCGACCTGTCGATGATCCAGCGCGAACCGGACGTCTCGATCGCCCAGGTGCTGCAGGCCCAGCTTGCCGAAATTGGCGTGAAGATGAACATTAAGCAGATGGAACGTCAGGCATTCATCGATGAATGGCGTGGCAACAACCACCAGGCCGGTCTGGCGCGCATCGACATTCCGCGCGGCGATCCGGACCAGACCTTCAGCCCATTCTTCGGCCGCGATTCCGCCCAGCGGACCGGCGCCGGCGACGAAAAGCTGTTCGACCTGGTCGACAAGGGCAGGGTCACCACAGACCAGGACGCCCGCCGTCAGGTCTATGTCGACGCCCAGAAGCGGCTTCTCGACACCGCGCTCTATGCCTGGATTTTCATGCGCGAGTCCAAGCATGTGCGTTCCGCCAAGCTCGAGGGCATGGAAATCTCCCCGATCAAGACCTGGTATCTTGAGAAGGCCTGGCTGGCAAAGTAACGCGTTCGGCCCACGCGCGGGGCGACCCGCGCGTGCGGTCCTGTCAAGCGAAGTCCGACGACCATGCATGACCTGATGGGCCCCGAGACCATGAATTCCGACATTCTTCTGGAGGTACACGATCTCGAAGTCGCCTTCGGAAAACCGGACAAGCGCGTTGCCGTGGTCAAGGGCGCCTCGCTGACGATCGACAGGGGCGAGACCGTCGCCCTTGTCGGAGAATCCGGTTCCGGCAAAACCGTCACCAGCCTCGCAGTGCTCGGTCTCATCGGCAAGAAGAAGAAAACCGAGAAGGTTTCGGGCCGTATCATGTTCGCTTCCCCCGACGGTCAGATCCGTGACCTGGCGCAACTAGGCCCTTCCGAGATGCGCCGCATCCAGGGCAACGACATTGCCATGATCTTTCAGGAGCCGATGACCGCGCTTAATCCGGTGCTGCGCATCGGCGAGCAGATCGCCGAAGTCCTGATCGAACACCAGCACATGCCCAAAACCGAAGCCTGGAACATGGCCGCGATCCTGCTCGAACGGGTCGGCATCCCCGATGCCGGCCACCGGCTCAGAAGCTATCCGCACGAATTGTCGGGCGGCATGCGCCAGCGCGCCATGATCGCCATGGCCCTGAGCTGCGCGCCGTCGCTGCTCATTGCCGACGAACCGACGACCGCGCTCGACGTGACCATCCAGGCGCAGATCCTCGATCTGATTGCCGAGCTCAAATCGGAATCGGGCTCGTCCGTCCTGTTCATCACCCACGATCTGGCAGTGGTCAGCGAGATCGCCGATCGCGTCATCGTCATGTATTCGGGTGTCATCGTCGAACAGGGCACGACGATCGAAGTGCTGCAGCACCCGCTTCATCCCTACACGCGCGGACTGATCGCCTGCGTGCCGCGGATTTCCGCCGAGATCGAGACCCGTGTCGAGCTACAGCCCATTCCGGGCATGGTTGCCGATCCCGCCAACCCGCCAGCCGGTTGTCCCTTCCATCCCCGCTGTCCGTACATGGTCGAAGGCGTATGCAACACCGAATTGCCGCCGCTCGATATCCTGGGCAAGAACCGCGACGTGCGCTGCGCACGCTGGCGCGAAATCGGGGAAGACGCGTGATGGGTGCCGCCCTTGTCGAAATCAGGAACGTCAGCAAGTCCTTTACGCTGAGCCGGTCCATCATCAACCGCAAGCCCTCCGTGTTGCAGGCGGTCAGCGACGTCAGCCTCGACATCATGAAGGGCGAAAGCCTGGGGCTGGTCGGGGAATCGGGCTCGGGAAAATCGACGCTCGGCCATGTGGTCCTGAACCTTCTCAAACCGACCGCCGGCGAAGTCTATTTCGACGGCCAGAACATCACTGCCCTCAGGGGCAGGGATCTGCTGCCCTATCGGCGGCGCATGCAGTTGATCTTCCAGGATCCGTTTTCCTCGCTCAATCCGACGCAGTCGGTCGGTGCCATGCTCAGCGAAATCCTGTTCGTGCACCGGATCTGCCGGACGGCGGCAGAACGCAAGGACAAGGTCAGGGACATTCTCAGGCAGGTCGGACTGAGCGAAGCCGCGGCCCGGCGCTACCCTCATGAGTTCTCGGGCGGACAGCGCCAGCGCCTGGTGATCGCCCGCGCGCTCGCCTGCGATCCCGAATTCATCGTTGCCGACGAACCGGTTTCGGCGCTCGATGTCTCCATTCAGGCCCAGATCGTCAAGCTCTTGGAAAAACTGCGACAGGAGCTGGGCCTCACGCTCCTGCTGGTGGCCCACGATCTCGGCCTGATCCAGTACATGTCGGACCGGGTCGGCGTCCTCTATCTCGGCAAGCTGGTGGAACTCGCACCGACACGCAGACTGTTCGCCGCGCCGCGCCACCCCTACACCGAAATGCTGCTGTCCGCAGCGCCCTCGATCGAGGTCGACGCCCAGAAAAAGCGCATCGTGCCGACTGGCGAGATACCGAGTCCCTTGTCGCCGCCGAGCGGTTGCGTGTTCCGGACGCGCTGCCGCTATGCCCTGCCGGCCTGCGCGACCTCCAAGCTGACACTGACCAAGGTCGGAGACGGGCATTTCAAGGCCTGCATCCGCAACGATATTCTGGGAGGCCCGAATGCTTAGGGTTCTCGTCTCGCGCCTTATTCAGATGGTCCCGGTGCTGTTCATCGTTTCCATCATCATCTTCTCGGTGACCCAACTGTTGCCGGGCGACGCCACCTTCACGGTTCTGGGGGATTTCGCCACCGAGCAGCAGCGCGAGGCGGCGCGCATCAAATACGGTTTCGACGATCCCATCCCGATGCAGTACCTCAAATGGGCCCAGCGCGTGGTGACGGGCGACCTCGGCCGCTCCATCCGCACCCGCGAGCCGGTGGTACAGATGATCGCCGACCGGTTTCCCGTCACCCTCGAATTGTCGCTCCTGTCGATCATCATCGCCACCATCGTCGGCGTGCCGCTCGGGCTGCTGGCGGCGGTCCGGCACAACAGCTGGGTCGATTCGGTCCTCAGTTTCATCGCCATGGCCAGTCTGGCGGTGCCCAATTTCTGGGCCGGCATCCTGCTGATCATGCTGTTCACGCTCGGGCTCGGATGGCTGCCGCCATCCGGTTATGTGGCGCTTGCCACCGATCCGGTCGAGAATCTGCGCCTGATGATCATGCCCGGCCTGACCCTTGGAACGGCCCTAGCCGCCCTGATCATGCGCCAGACCCGTGCCTCGACGCTCAATGTCCTGAGCCAGGACTATGTACGTACGGCGCAGGCCAAGGGATTGTCGGCGCGCCGTATCCTGTCGCGCCATGTGGTGCGCAATGCCCTGATCCCGGTGACCACGATCATCGGCTTGCAGATCGGCAAGGTCCTGGGCGGGGCGGTGATCGTGGAAACGGTATTCTCGCTGCCGGGCATCGGCCAGCTCGTCATTTCCAGCATTTTCAGCCGCGACTACCCGCTGGTCCAGTCCTGCGTGCTGCTGATCGTCATACTGATCATGTTCGTCAATGTCGTCGTGGACATTCTGTACACGGTGCTCGATCCCAGAATCGAGGCATAGATGGCGTACCAGGTTTCACTCAATGCCACACCATCGTCCCGGAACGGCGCCGGCCAGTCGCCGATGCGGCTGGCCTTCAAGCGCCTTCTGACGCATCGTCTGGGCATAATCGGCATCGTCATCCTGACCCTGCTCGTTCTGACCGCGATCTTTGCCGACGTGATCGCGCCGTTCTCGCCCATCGCCATGGGGAGCGGACCGCTGCGCGCGCCGCCCAATGCGATCAACTTCTTCGGCACCGATCAACTCGGCCGCGACGTCTTCTCGCAGACCATCTACGGATCGCGTCTGTCGCTGTGGGTCGTCGCCCTGGCGGTCCTGATCGCCCTTGTCATCGGCTCCGTGTTCGGCATGATCTCGGGCTATGTCGGCGGGGTGACCGACGCGGTGATCATGCGTATCACCGATGCCATGCTGGCCATACCGCCGCTCATTCTGGCGCTGGCGATCGTTGCCTGGCTCGGTCCCAATCTGACCAACACCATGCTGTCGATCGCCATCGTCAACATTTCCGGTTTCGCCCGGCTGGTGCGCGGCGAAGTGCTCAGTCTCAGATCGCAGCCCTACATCCAGGCGGCGAAGCTGCAGGGGTTTTCCAACACCCGCATCATCGCGCGCCATGTCTGGCCGAACGTAACCGGCAACGTCATGGTCTTCGCCTCGCTCATGGCGTCGCAGGCACTGATCACCGAAGCCGGGCTCAGCTTTCTGGGGCTGGGGGTGCAACCGCCCAATCCGAGCTGGGGACGCATGATCGCCACCGGCATGGAATACTACCAGTACTGGTGGATGAGCTTTTTCCCCGGCGCCGCCATCTTCCTGGTCGTCATCGCGCTGAACTTCCTCGGCGACGCCGTCCGCGACGTCTCCGACAAGCGCCTGTACAGTTCGGCCGACACGTGATTGCGGTCCGGGGCGGGAATGCGGAACAAGGATGACAAAATTGGATGAGAAGGCCGGAGGCGCGAACATGAAACTCAAGGGCAAGAAGGCCTTCGTCACCGGGGCGGGTTCCGACGGCATCGGACGCGCCATCGTCCGGGCCTTCGCCGAGGCCGGCGCCGACGTCGTTTCCCATTATCGCCGCAAGAAACTGACCGATGCACAGATCGACGAACTGCAGGCGCTCGGCGTGAAGGTGCACCAGATCCAGGGCGACATCAGTACCCCGGAAGTGGCCCGCCGACTGGTCCGTGACGCCAACGCGCTACTTGGCGGACTCGACATTCTGGTCGCCAATGCCGGCATGACCGAGCGCATCCCTTTCCTCGAGATCACCGATGATGCTTTCGATCACATTCTCGGCGTGAACCTGCACGGTACCTTCTCCTGCTGTCAGGAAGCGGCAAGGATCATGGTCGACGCCGGAGTGCCGGGCCGGATCATCGTGGTCAGTTCGGTCAACCAGGACAATATCGTGCCCTTTCAGAGCCATTACTGCGCGTCCAAGGGCGGCGTGAAGCAATTGGCCAAGGCCATGGCGCTGGAACTGGCGCCGCACGCCATCAACGTCAATCTGATCGCGCCGGCGGCGACGCTGACGGACATGGTGCGCGAAAAGCATGAAAGCGATCCGGAATGGTCGCGAAACGTCACCAGGAAATATCCGTTGGGTCGTATCGCCCTACCGGAGGACTTCAAGGGGCCGGCGGTGTTCCTGGCGAGCGGCGACAGTGATTTCATCACGGGCACGACCGTGCTGGTGGATGGCGGGTTCAGTCTGTCGCACTAGAACCCGGGGTCTGGTGCCCCAACCGATACGGCAAGGGAGAATGGCGATGGCACGACGCAAGACGACGGCATCGATACCCGAGCGGACCAGCCTGGTCGATCTTCTGGCGAACGACATTTCCGCCAAGATCGCCACAGGCAGCATGCGCATCGGCGACAAGCTGCCTTCCGTGGTCGAACTGTCCTCGCATTACTCGGTCAGTGCCTCCGTGGTGCGTGAGGCGATCAAGACGCTCTCGGTTCTCGGTCTGCTCGATGTGCGCCACGGCCGTCCGACCCGGGTCAGCTCGCCGAGCAAGCTGCCCTTCGCCGGGGTGCTGAATGCCGCCGTCATCTCCTCGGAGGAAGGGTTCCGGGACGCGATCGAACTGCGTCTCGCGATCGAACCGATGATCGCCTATTTCGCCGCGTCCCGTGCGACACCTCAGCAGCTCGCTGTCTGCCGCAAAACCTATCGCACCATGGAGAAGACGGCGGGCACGATCAAACCCTGGGTCAATGCCGATCTCGACTTCCACGCGTCGCTGGCGGATGCCTGCGGCAACATGCTGCTGACCAACCTGTTCCACGCCGTCAAGGCGACCGTGTTCGAAACGATGTATCTCAGGCGTGTCGGCAACAAGAACATGGACACCGAAGGGGCGCTGGCGCGGCACCGCGCCATTCTGGAACGGGTGGAAGACGGTGACGGTGACGGTGCGCGCCAACTGATGGAACTGCATGCCAGGGTGGATCCGAGCGTGCTGGAAGCCATCACGAAATCCCGCGCGAACCGGGCGGCCCGCGCGCCCGACTGGAACATCGGCGAGGTGCAACCGCTCGATGCAGGCAACTAGAGCATCGCGCGCAAAAGCGGCTACCGGTTTTGCGCCAAAAGCGATGCGACCACAAAGAGGTAGAGCGGCGATGCGATCCGACTTGAACGCACGCCATTCCAGAGTTTTCCGCGTTCCGATGAACCCGGAACGCATGCTCCGTCCCCCTGCGGTCGCGGCGTTTGTTGCCAAAAGCCGGGATCCGCTTTTGCGCACGCCGCTCTAGCCGAACCGGCCGCTTCGCCTCAAGGCCCACGCGCTCCCGGCACGATCCGCACGGGGGATGAACCCGTATATTTTACTTTGCAGGATCCTTTGTCGCCATGTTCGGGAAATGCCGCCATTCCGATCATTTTCGCCGGTCGATACGTTGACAAAATCTCACTCTTGTGTCTTATATAAGATATAGGATTAAACAGGGAGAGATGGCGTGAGCATTCCGCAATTGCTGGTGCACAACCCCAAGGACAATGTCGGTGTGGTCGTTGTCGAAAACCTGAGTGCGGGCATGGACATGCTGTGCATCGTCACCGCCGACGATTCGAGTTTCAGGCTGACCGCCGGCGCCGACGTACCGATCGGCCACAAGGTGGCGCTCACCGACCTCAAGGCGGGCGACACCGCCATCAAGTATGGCGCGGACATCGGCCGCATTGTTGCCGACGTGCCCAAGGGCGGGCATGTGCACGTCCATAACCTCAAGACCAAACGCTGGTAGGGAGCGGCATCATGGCTTCGAATTACGCGGAACGCAGCTTTTACGGATACCGGCGCGAAAACGGTCGGGTCGGCGTGCGCAACCATGTCGTCATCCTGCCGGTCGACGACATCTCCAACGCCGCCTGTGAGGCGGTCGCCAACAACATCAAGGGCACGATGGCCCTGCCGCACGCCTATGGGCGTTTGCAGTTCGGCGAGGATCTCGACCTTCATTTCCGCACGATGATCGGTACCGGCGCCAATCCCAACGTCGCCGCTGCCATCGTCATCGGCATCGAGCCAGCCTGGACGCAGCGCATAGTCGACGGCATCGCCGAGACCGGCAAACCGGTCGCCGGATTTGCCATCGAGAAGAACGGCGACCTGAAAACCATCATGGACGCCTCGCACAAGGCCAAGGAATTCGTGCAGTTCGCCAGCGAGCTACAGCGCGAGGAATGCCCTATCTCCGAATTGTGGATCTCGACCAAATGCGGTGAGAGCGACACCACCACCGGTCTCGGCTCGTGTCCGACGGTGGGCAACATGTACGACAAACTGCTGCCCGAGGGCATTTACGGTGTGTTCGGGGAGACCACCGAAATCACCGGCGGCGAGCACATCTGCAAGGCGCGCGCCATCAATCCGGAGGTCGGTGAGCGCTGGTACAAGATGTGGAAGGCGTATCAGGACGAGGTCATCGAGGCGCACAAGGTCGACGATCTGTCCGACAGCCAGCCCACCAAGGGTAATATCGAAGGCGGGTTGACTACCATCGAGGAGAAGGCGCTCGGCAATCTCGAAAAGATCGGCCGCGTCTCGCGCTATATCGATGTCCTCGAACCGGCCGAGGCCCCCAAAAGCGGCAAGGGCCTCTACTTCATGGACAGTTCCTCGGCCGCCGCCGAATGCGTCACCCTGATGGCCGCCGCCGGCTATGTCGTTCACACCTTCCCGACCGGACAGGGCAACATCATCGGCAATCCGATCATTCCGGTCATCAAGATCAGCGCCAATCCGCGCACCGTGCGCACCATGAACGAACATATCGATCTCGATGTCTCGGGCATCCTCAAGCGCGAACTGACCATCGACCAGGCCGGCGACCGTCTGATCGACGAGATCGTGCGCACCGCCAACGGCCGCAACACGGCGGCAGAAACACTCGGGCACCGCGAATTCGTCATGACCAAGCTCTATCGCTCCGCCTGAGGCGAGCGGACGGCAAGGGTTCCTCCCCGGTGGGTCGTTCCGAACGGCCCACCGCCCCTTTTCCCTGGAAGGGCTTGACCGCGCATCCTCGGAATTTGCTGAACAAACTCGTGAAGCTCGTCCCAAAGTCTGAGCGCGATCGCAGGAGCCGCCAATGTCTTCACTTCAGGGCACAGATCCTCGAACATCTTTACTGCCCGCTCGAGATTCGCCCGGTTGTCTGATCCAGTGCTTTTGCCTTGCCGCTTCAAATAGTCATTTAGCAGAAAGCGAAGTGTGTAGGGATGGACATATTGCCGGTCTGGCGCCGCGTATCGACTTTGAGCACTACAGGCAGGCTTTCGACAGGGTGAAAGCCTATATCGCCGCCGGCGACTGCTATCAGGTCAATCTGACCTTCATGGCGGATTTCCGTGTCGAGGGCGATCCGATCGCCCTTTTCGACCGGCTGCTGCACCGGCAGAAAACCGCCTATGGCGCCTTCGTCGACACCGGCGGGCTGAAGGTCCTGTCCTTGTCGCCCGAACTGTTCGTCCGGGGCGGCAAGGGCCAACTCGCCGCGCGGCCGATGAAGGGCACGCTCAAGCGCGGCGCGACACCGGACGAGGATCGGCAAGCTCGTGAAAGCCTCGCCGCGGACGAGAAGAACCGGGCCGAGAACCTGATGATCGTCGATCTATTGCGCAATGATCTCGGCCGGATCGCCGAAATCGGCTCGGTCAAGGTCACCGATCTGTTTTCGGTCGAAACCTATCCCACCCTTCACACCATGACCTCGGGGATCGAAGCAAAGCTCGTTCCCGGCAAGACGCCTGTCGACGTGCTCGAAAACCTCTTCCCTTGCGGTTCGGTCACGGGTGCCCCGAAAATCCGCGCCATGGAGATCATCGCCGAAGTCGAAGCGCAGCGGCGCGGGCTCTATACCGGTTCCATCGGCTTCATCGCGCCGGACGGGGATTTCTGCTTCAATGTCGCCATCCGTACCGCCGTGATCGATAGTTCCGGCACGGGGCGGATCGGCATTGGCGGCGGCATCGTCGCGGATTCCGAGGCGCGGGCCGAATATGACGAGGCGCTCCTCAAAATGCGTTTTCTTGCCGATATAAACGACCCGATCGCCCTGATCGAGACCCTGCTCTGGGAAAAGGCAAAGGGCTACGCCCTTCTCGAGCGCCATATCGAACGGCTGACGCGATCCGCGGCCCATTTCAGCATTCCGCTCGCACAGGGCGCGGCTGAGGAGGCGCTTCTCAAGGCAACGGAGGGGTTTGCCGAAAACCGCATGCGGGTTCGCCTGTTGTGCGATGAAGTCGGCATCACGATCAGCGCGACTCCTCTGCCCGAAACCGGACCGCCATCGGATTTCCGCTTTCTCATCGCCGCGGAGCGTGTCGAAACGGGCAACAGATATCTCTATCACAAGACGACACGGCGCGATTTCTACGACCTGCCGCGTAAAAACGCCCAGGAGGAATTCGGCGTCGACGAAGTGGTTTTCCGTAACGAACGCGATGAACTGACCGAAGGCTCGTTCACCAACCTGTTTGTCGAAAAGGACGGGGTGTTGTCGACCCCGCCGGTTGCCGCCGGACTACTGGCCGGTACGTTGCGGGCCGAATTGATCGCCGACGGGCGGGTCAGGGAAAAGACCCTCTACCCGAAGGACCTCGAGGCCGCCGACGCTATTTATCTTGGCAATTCGGTGCGCGGTCTTGTTCGCGCAAGACACCTGTCGCTCGAATAACACGGCTCGAGAGCGCCTATCCCAAGATGCTGATTGATTGGGGACCACAAATCCATGTCCACATAGGTGGATGCTTTGGAGCTTTCGAAGCGAATTCAGCTCCTTGATCTGCGCGATCCGTGGCGGCGCACGTTTCGATGGTTCTATGCCCCAATTCCGATATTGCCATTCTATGTGCTATTCAACATAAATAAAAATTATGCGCCAATTCCGATATTGCATGTTTATCGGACTTGGCGCATAGTGGCGGGCAAGGAGAAAGCCATGCAACTTGCCCGCAATCCCAAACAGATCGGCAACGCCATACGCCGCGAGCGGAAAAAGCTCGGCATGAGTCAGTCCGAGCTCGGTGTCAAAACCGGGCTCCGTCAGGAAACGATATCCCTGATCGAAACCGGCAACCCGGCAACCAAGATCGAAACGATCCTGATCGTGCTCGCTGCGCTCGATCTGGAATTCCAGATCGGACCAAGATCAAAGTTCTCGCCCAGTGACATCGAGGTCAGCTTCTGATGCCACGCAAGCGCCAATATCCGCCGCTGCGCGTCTATCAGAACAACCGGCTGGTCGGACACCTGCTCAAGGAAACGAGTGGCGCTATCGCGTTTCGCTACGATGAGAGTTGGCTCGAGCAGGACCGTGCTTATCCCGTTTCCCTCTCACTGCCGTTGCGCGAGGATGCCTATCGCGGCGCGCCGGTCTCTGCCGTCTTTGAAAACCTTCTCCCCGATTCCGAAGGGATAAGACGTCGCGTTGCCGAAAAAGTCGGCGCGCAGGGAAGCGATGCCTATAGCCTGCTGGCCAAGATTGGCAATGATTGCGTCGGTGCGCTGCAATTCATCGCCGGTGATGAAGATGCATCTGATAGCACCTCCATCGAAGGCGAAGCCGTCAACGACGCCGACATCGAAAACCTTCTCACTAATCTTGCCCAGGCACCGCTTGGCCTTGAAAGGGACGATGCCTTCCGCATCTCCATCGCGGGGGCTCAGGAAAAGACTGCCCTGCTCTTCCACGACGGCAGATGGCTCAAGCCGCATGGAACGACGCCGACCACCCATATCCTCAAGACGCAGATCGGCAGATTGCCGAACGGCATCGACCTCACGAACAGCGTCGAAAACGAACACTACTGCCTGAGGCTGATCGCGGCCTTCGGCCTGCCGGTCAATAATACGAGCATCCAAATCTTTGG
This sequence comes from uncultured Devosiaceae bacterium, assembly GCA_964555575.1. GTDB lineage: Bacteria > Pseudomonadota > Alphaproteobacteria > Rhizobiales > Devosiaceae > JAHJQZ01. Next base: position 28,260 of record CAZKTH010000009.1, read on the forward strand.
AGACACCAAGGCGCTCGTCATCGAACGCTTCGATCGCCGATGGTCGCGCGATGGACATCTCCTGCGTCTGCCGCAAGAGGACTGCTGCCAGGCACTCTCGGTACCCCCTACCCTAAAATACGAAAGCGATGGCGGTCCCGGTATCGCGGCGATCGCTGACCTGCTCAGAGGCAGCGACACGCCCGCGGACGACCAGGCGACCTTATTCAAGGCGCAGATATTGTTCTGGCTGATGGGAGCGACAGTCGGACATGCCAAGAATTTCAGCCTCTATCTGACCCCGGGTGGCGGCTTTCACTTGACCCCGCTCTATGACGTGTTGAGCGCCCAGCCTTCACGTGACAAAGGCGAGGTGCGGCAGAACCAGATGAAGCTCGCCATGTGCGTCGGCAAACGCCGGCATTACCGGATCAGCGACATTCATGGCCGCCATTTCGCGGAAAGCGGCCTGGCCGCTGGTCTGCCCAAAGCGCTTGTCCGAAGCGTCATCGAAGATGTGATCGATCGGGCAACCGATGCCATCGACGAAACGGCGAACGGACTGCCAAAAGACTTCCCGATTGAGATCCATGACAGCGTCGCAAAAGCCGTTCTGGGGCGGCTGGATCGCCTGCGCATGGTGGACATGGACAAGGTCTGAAGGTTACGGCGAAGCTTCTTTATGGCTTGGCTGAAAATTACCCGGGTGACAGCTATGCGCCCATTTCGGCCGTTAGCCTCTCTCAACTAGGCTCCCAAAAGCAGCAACCAAAAAAGAGGGCGCCGAAGCGCCCTCAGATTG
>CAZKTH010000010.1:0-28975 GCA_964555575.1 uncultured Devosiaceae bacterium
GCTCGACCACCTATGCGACGCCGGCCAAGACCGCCTATGTGCAGTTGAGGCAGTACTTCTAGGGACACGCCTTCGGGCAGGGGCCGGGCGATCGGCGTAGCAAGGCGGCGCTCGCGACGTCTTCGCTTCCCTCCCCTTCGATGGGGAGGAGCCGGGTCGGGTGGGGTGGAGCCCCAAGCGCCGGCGCAGATCCCCACCCTTGATCCCTCCCCACAAGGGGGAGGGGAGCCGCTTATTTCGACTGTCGGCGATTCCATCAAAGTCGAAAATGCCCTAGCCTCGGCGAAAGGACGCGGAGGCGAGTGAAGATGCATTTGAGGACAAAAGGTTTCGCACTGGGGCTGCTGGCAGCCCTTCTGGGCGGGTTTCCGGCATTCTCCGCCGAAGCCGCCAAGGTGAATGTGGCGGTCGCGGCCAATTTCACCGCGCCGGCCGAGGCGATTGCCAAGGCTTTTAAGGAAAAGACCGGCACGCCGGTCGCCGTCAGTGCCGGTTCGAGCGGGGCGCTTTTCGCCCAGATCACCCAGGGCGCGCCCTTTGCCGTGTTCCTGTCGGCCGACGCGGCACGACCGCAACGGCTCGAGGAAGAGGGCTTTGCCGTTGCCGGGTCCCGCTTCACCTATGCCCTTGGCAAGCTCGTTCTATGGAGCACCGATCCCGATCTGGTCCAGGGGGAACAAACGATCTTCAGAACCAGCAGTTTCACCCATCTCGCCATCGCCAACCCGGAAACGGCGCCCTATGGCGCGGCGGCGATGCAGGTACTGGCGGCGCTCGGGGTGACCGACGCGGTCACGAGCAGGATCGTTACCGGCCAGAGCGTGGCGCAGGCCTTCGCCTTCGTTGAAAGCGGCAATGCCGAACTCGGCTTCGTCGCCCTCAGCCAGCTGGCCGGAACCGATGAGGGCTCGCGCTGGCTGGTGCCGGAAACACTTTACGCCCCGATCCGGCAGGACGCGGTGCTGCTCGATGGGGCCAATGACGCGGCGCGTGCCTTCCTCGATTTTCTCAAGGGTGCGGAAGCACGTGGGATTATTGGCCAATTCGGCTATAATCTGCCGGGATAGCAATCCGGCTTGCGGGCGCCCATGCTTGAGGTCGTCACCCTTACTCTCGAACTGGCCGCGCTGACGACGCTGATCCTTCTCGTCTTCGGTGTGCCGCTCGGCTGGTGGCTGGCGCGGGACAGGGGCTGGGCCGGCGCCATCGTCTCGGCGCTGGTGGCGCTGCCGCTGGTGCTGCCGCCGACGGTTCTCGGTTTTTATCTGCTGGTCGCGCTCGGGCCGAACGGGCCGCTGGCGCCGCTTTTGCATCTGGCCGGGCTCAGAACCCTGGCCTTTTCCTTCCCGGGCCTGGTCGTCGGCTCGGTCATCTATTCGCTCCCCTTCATGGTGCAGCCGGCCCGCAACGCCTTTTTCGCCATCGGACCCGAACCCTTCGAAGCGGCGGCGACCCTGCGGGCCAGCCCCCTCGACAGCTTCTTTTCGGTGGCGCTGCCGCTGGCGCGCGGCGGTGTCGTCACCGGCATGATCCTCGCCTTCGCCCATACGATCGGCGAATTCGGCGTCGTCCTGATGATCGGCGGCAATATTCCGGGCAAGACGCGGGTCCTGTCGATCGCCATCTTCGACATGGTCGAACAGGGCAGGTGGGATCAGGCGCACCAGATGTCGGCGGCGCTTCTCGGCTTCGCCTTCCTCGTCATCCTCGCCACCACCCTGATCGAAAGACGGGCGGGGAGGCGGGCGAAATGAGCGGACTGGAAGCCCATTTCCGTTTCAGCCGGCCGGGATTTGCGCTCGATGTGCGTTTCGAGACGCCGGAAACGGGTGTCACCGGGCTGTTCGGGCCATCCGGTTCGGGCAAGACGACGATTTTGCGGCTGATCGCCGGGCTGGACAGGCCGGAAAAGGGTTGGCTCTCCCTCAACGGCAAGGTCTGGCAGGACCAGGGGCGGTTCCTCAAGCCGCATCGCCGACCGGTCGGCTATGTCTTTCAGGATTCGCGGCTTTTCCCGCATCTCAATGTCTCGGGCAATCTCGATTTCGCCCTGCGCCGGGCCGGGCCGACCGAAACCCCCACCCATCGTGACGAGGTGGTGGCGCTGCTCGGGCTCGACAGGCTGCTGAAGCGCCGGGTCGGGGCGCTGTCGGGCGGCGAACGCCAGCGCGTCGCCATTGCCCGGGCGCTTCTGAGCCATCCGCGCCTCATGCTGATGGACGAGCCGCTCGCCAGCCTCGACCGCGACTCCAAGCGCGAGATCCTGCCCTATCTCGAAACCCTGACGCACCGGCTGAGCCTGCCGGTCATCTATGTCTCGCACGATCTGGCCGAAATCGAACGCTTCGCCAACCGTCTCGTTCTCATCGACAAGGGCAAGGTACTGGCCACCGGCCCGCTGGCCGAACTTGCCGCCGATCCTGCCCTGCCGCTGGCGCGCGACAGGGACGCGGGTGTCGTGTTCGAAGCCGAGATCGCCGAGTTCGATCAGACCTATGGCCTCAGCGCCTGCTGGGTCGGGCCGCATGTGGTCTATCTGCCGGGGCGGATCGGCCGGACGGGCGAGAACCGGCGGCTGCGGGTTCGGGCAAGCGATGTCAGCCTGGCGCTGGAACGCAACGAAAACACGAGCATTCTCAATATCCTGCCCTGCGAGGTCATGACGCTCGACGAAGCGGGGCCGGGGCAGGTGGTGGTGGTTCTGAGGCTTTCTGGCACCGAGATGCGGCTGCTGGCGCGGGTAACGGCCCGGTCGCGCGACGCGCTCCGTCTCCTGCCCGGCATGGCGGTGCACGCCCAGATCAAGGGCATGGCGCTGGTCGATCCGGATCGCGGCGGTACCCGGACCTGACCGGCGAGTGATCCCGGAGCAAAATGCGTTCTGATGCAATCAGAACGCATGCTCATGCTGTTTGTGGTCGCATCCTTCGGACCTCAGATCGTGCCGCCGGCACGATCTGTCCCTTCGGGTCGGTCCTCGGTTGGCGAAAAACCGGGACCCCTTTTTGCCCACGATGCTCTAGGGCAGCCGTGCCAGTCGCTCGGTCAGCAGGGCATAGAACCCGTCGGCATCGACGTCGCTGAGGAAAAAGACGTTCCTTTCCCGGTCGGTGATCTGCCAGAAATCGGCGACACTCATGCCGCGGGTCAATTCGCTCCGGACCTCGATCGAGACGTTGATCTCACGGCCTTCGAACAGCTCGGGCTTCAGAAGACAGGCGATGGTGCAGGGGTCGTGCAGCGGTGCCCCCCGCCAGCCGTATTTTTCCAGGTCGAAGCGTTCGGAGAAATCGAGCATGTCGGCAACCGCCGCTCCGGCCCGGTTGCCGAGGGCGCGGATTGCATCGAGCCGGGCCTGCGTCGAGAGCACCTTGTGGGTGACGTCGAGCGAAGCCATGGTGATCGGGACACCTGACCGCATGACCACATCGGCGGCCTCGGGATCGACATAGATGTTGAACTCGGCCGCCGGGGTGATGTTGCCGGCCTCGAAATAGGCGCCGCCCATCATGACGATCCCCTTGATCCGGGGGGCGATGTCGGGCGCCTTGATCAGCGCCAGGGCGATATTGGTCAGCGGCCCGAGGGTACAAAGGGTCACGCTCTTTTCCGGCTCGGCGGCGAGCGTGTCGATAATGAAATCGACGCCGTGGCGCGGCTCCGGCCGCTTTGCCGGCTCGGGCAGCACCGGCCCGTCGAGGCCGGTCTTGCCGTGAACGTGTTCGGCGGTGACGAGCGGGCGGCGCAGCGGACCCGGGCAGCCGGCGAAAACGGGAATTTCGCCTCGTCCAGACAATTCAACCACTTTGAGGGCATTTTTCGTGTTCTGGGCGAGCCCGACATTGCCAGCGACGGTGGTGATGCCGAGAACCTCGATCTCTTCGGGCGAGGCGAGGGCGAGAAGGATGGCGACGGCGTCGTCCTGACCGGGGTCGGTGTCGATGATGATCCTGTGCGGCAAGGCTGGCTCCTTAAGGCGGGAAACGCGCCTATGTCGCATTGCGCTTGGGGGCGAGGCAAGTGCGACAGGGCGCCGGCGCCCGAACCGGAAAAGCCGTTTCGCAACCTTTGCGGAGTCGCGGAACGGCTTGGTGTGCTGTCGGGCCGGAGCCGACCTGTCGCCAAAAGCCCGGGATCACCCGGCGTGAACGGCCTGACGGGCGGTCCGGTATTCGTTGACCACCATGTCGGTCAATTCCTGGACCGAGGTTTCGGCGGTCGGCTTGTCGAAGACGATCCGGCCGCCGCGGATCAGGTTGATCCGGTCGCACACATCGAAGATCTGGGCGTAGTTGTGGGCGATGATGATGATGCCCACCTCGCTTTCGTCCTTCAGGCGCTGGATGAGATCGAGGATCTGGGCCGATTCCTTGGCACCCATGGCGGCGGTCGGTTCGTCGAGCAGCAACAGCTTTGCATCCTGGTAGACCGAACGGGCCACGGCGATGGCCTGGCGCTGGCCACCCGAAAGCTTGACCACGGGGACGTCGACCGAGGGGATGTTGACGCCCATGTTCTCGAGATGCCGGAGCGAGGCCTCTCGCATCTGCTTGTCGTTCAGGATGCCAAGCGGTCCGCCTTTGGTGACTTCGCTTTGCAGGAACATGTTGCGGTAGACGTTGAGCTCGTTGATCAGGGCGAGGTCCTGGTAGACCGCCTCGATCCCCAGGGCCCGCGCCAGCGCGACCGACTTCAGATCGACCGGCTGGCCTTCGAAGAAGATCTGGCCGGCGCTGGGCTGGATATAGCCCATGATGATCTTGACCAGAGTCGACTTGCCGGCGCCGTTGTCACCCAGGAGCCCGAGGACTTCGCCGCGATTGACCTGCAGGTTGACGTCCCGCAGGGCGACCACCTGACCATAACGCTTGGCCACGTGCTCGATGCGCAGCAGTTCGCCATTTGCTTTGGAACTCATATCAACCGCCTCCTTGATCGCGCCACATGCTAAGGCGCACGTTGATGGCCATGGTGGCGAGGATGGCCCCACCCAGGATCATGTCGAAGGTGTAGGCGCTGACCCCGCTGAGGGTGAACCCGTCCTTGAGGATGCCGAGCACGAAGGCGCCGATCAGGGCGCCGATGATGGTGCCGGAGCCACCGGTCAGGAGAGTGCCGCCGATCACCGCCGCGGCGATGGCCGAAAACATGATCTGCGAACCGCCGGCCAGCGGGTCGATGGAACCGATGCGCATGGCGTCGATCACACCGGCAAAACCACCGAGGACGGCGCAGATCATGAAGTTGCCGGTCTTGATCCAGCGGGTCTTGATGCCGACCTCGGCCGCGCCGATGAGATTGCCGCCGGTCGCGATGGTGTGCAGGCCCCAGCGCGTCTTGTTGAGCACGAGCTGCAGGACGATGGCGATGCCTGTCGCCCAGGCCATTTCGGCCCAGGCACTGTTGCCGAAGACCTGGGTGAAGACCGGCCCCGCCGTGGGCTGGACCGGGAAGCCGCCCGAGAGCGTCAGCGTGAAGCCGTTGATCAGGAACATGGTGCCGAGGGTCGTCACGAAGGCGGGCAGGCGCAAAACCGTGGTCAGGACGCCGTTGATCAGCCCGACGGCAGCGGCGACCGCAAGGGCCACGATCAGGGACAGTTCCCAGGGCAGACCGGCCTGGTTGGCGAAGTAGAGGACGAACGGGGTCATGGCGTAGACCATGCCCACCGAAAGATCGAGTTCGCCGACAACGAGCACGAAGACTTCGCCGGCGGCGATGATCGCCGTGGTGCCGGAGAACTGGATGAGGTTGACGATGTTGGCCGAGGACAGGAAGACCGGCGTGGTCACCTGGAAGTAGATGACCAGGACAATGCCGGCGATCAGAATGCTGGTTTCGCGATGGCGCAACACCATCTGCAAGAACCGGGACCAGATTCCCGGACGGGAATCCAGGTCCATTTCGGCCTGGGCGGAGGGTTGGCCGGGCGTTTGCCCGGCCTTTTCAGTTGTGGTCATGGTTCAAGAACTCATGCGCTGATCGGACCGGAGCGCGTCAGCACCTTTTCTTGCTTGGAATTGCCTTCGAACCGGCTCTGGGTGTTCAGATAGGGCGAGACATTGCCCTTGGTGACGAATTTGAGGCCGGTATTGATGGCGGCCGGACCGCTGAGTCCGCCCGAGATCATGTACATGAACATCTCCATGACCGTGTAGAAGCCCTGCAGATAGGGCTGCTGGTCGATGGTGAAGTCGAGATTGCCCTTGTTGATCTGATCGAGGGTCTGGGGCAGCATGTCGAAGCCGCCGGCCTTGATGCCCTTGGAGGCGAGGTCGTACTTCGCCATGGTCTCGGCGACCGCCATGGTCGAACCGGCATCGACGGCGAACATGCCTTTGATGTCGGTGTGGCCGATATAGTAGGAATCGACGCGCGAGACTTCCTCGTTCACCGTCGGGCCGGTGGCGATCTGGGTCAGGGTGATCTTCTTGCCCGATGCCTTGATGGCCGCTGCGGCACCGTCGAGACGCGGCTGGATGTTGAGCTGGCCGGGCGTGGCGATGAAGCCGACGACCGGTCCTTCCTCGACCAGGCTGACGATGCGGTTACCGAGCGCGACACCGGCCTGATACAGATCCTGTCCGACATAGGCGAGGCGCTTGTTGTCCGATGCGTCGGCGTTGAAGGCAAACACCGGAATGCCGGCCTTGAGGGCGGCATCGGTCGGGGCGTTGAAGGCGGTCTTGTCGACCAGGCAGACCGCGATGCCATCGACCTTGGCGGCGATGGCGGTGTTCATGGCATTGACCATTTCCGAAGCGATCGAGTTCTGCGAACCGGTCCACTGATAGGAGCAGCCCAGAAGCGCGCAGGCGTCGGCAATGCCGTATTGGGTCGGCACGAAGAACGGATTGGTCGTCACGTGGCAGTCAAAGACGAACTTCCATTGCGGGTGCGGGGGGAAATCGCCTTCGCCACTGCTTTCGGCGCCGAGCGACGGTTTGATTCCGAGAGCCGCCATCGATGCCAGGGTACCGGCGCCAAGAGCGCCTTGCATCAAGGCGCGACGCGTGGCCAGGATTCGACGGTTCTGTTTTTCTTCGGGCATGTCGGAAGACATCTTAACTCTCCTGATTGGATGAATTTGGTCCGCGTTTCTCAGGCGCCCGGCACAAACAGCACCATGCTTCGCACGGGTCGACGAGGCCGGAAGGTGCGCCCGATTCGGGTGCGGGCAGGCAAATGGGGGTCGTCTTGAAGCGCGGAGACACTAGATCTGACAGCGACACGTTCGTTATGGGGCGAACGGCATTGTCGTATGGGACATGAGACTCCTCCCTGTTGCGGGTTGTCGACAGGATCCCGATTCGGGTTCGGCTGTCGGGCCAAGGAGCGCCCAATGCCGATTCCGTCCCGGGATGCTTTCGTCGTTACGCATGCGCCGTGCCAATCCCGGCACAGGCGCGGCGAGGCGCATGCCAATGCGGTCGACCGGTCAGGGGTCGCGGCGAATTTGTTAAAAATCTTAAGAAGTTGGCGCTGGCGCGTTTCCGGGTGTCGCGTCGTCATGCTGCCGGGATGCTGACGTCGGAGACGTTCATGGGGCCATTCGAGCCGGGCGGGGGCAGTTCGAAACGGTTTCTATCAACCGGATCCGGGTTTAAAACAACCGATTGACCGGAATCGGCCGCTCTTGGCGCCCTTGTACATATGCGTACTAATTGTGCCGTATTTGCATGGAGTTGCGCCTGTCGGGCGGGAACCGGAGCAGGGGCCGGTTCCGCACGGTCCGGCGAACGGGTCCGGGCGATCATGGCGCTGTCGACGACGCCGATGATTGCCTTTCCTTGGCGACGCGGGCGTGTAAGACTGTGATTGAGGGGAAAGGATCACAATGGATTTAGGAAGCACATATGCCCGACAAAGCCATGGTCTATGAGGGTCCGACCCCCGTTCGCACCGCGCGGACACCCGAGGAACTCGCCAACGAAATTCTTGAGAAGCTGACCTATGCCATGGGCAAGGACCCGATCGTCGCCCGTCAGTACGACTGGCTGCAGGCGACGATCCTGGCGGTGCGCGACCGGATCATCGACATCTGGATGGAAAGCACCCGCACCACGTGGCGGAATGGCGACAAGCGCGTCTACTATTTCTCGATGGAATTCCTCATCGGCCGTCTGATGCGCGACGCCTTTTCCAACATGGAATTCGTCGAGCCGGTGCGCGAGGCCCTCAAGAAGTTCGACGTCAATCTCGATGAACTGTTCGAGGCGGAACCGGATGCGGCGCTCGGCAATGGCGGCCTCGGACGGCTGGCGGCCTGTTTCATGGAATCGATGGCCTCGGTTCAGGTTCCCGCCTATGGCTACGGCATCCGCTATGTCCACGGCATGTTCCGCCAGGAGGTCTCGGACGGCTGGCAGGTCGAGATCCCCGAGGACTGGCTGGCCCATGGCAATCCCTGGGAGTTCGAGCGCCGGGAGAGTTCCTACGAGGTCGGCTTCGGCGGCCAGGTGGTGCCGCTGACCGATCCGGACGGCACCGTCAGGCACGACTGGCAGCCCGACGAGCGTCTGCTGGCGGTCGCCTTCGATACCCCGATCGTGGGGTGGCGGGCCGCAAGGGTGAACACCCTCAGGCTCTGGAGCGCCCAGTCGATCGACCCGCTGCTGCTCGACCGCTTCAATTCCGGCGACCATGTCGGCGCCCTGGCCGAAAGCGCCCGGGCCGAGAGCCTGACGCAGGTGCTCTATCCGGCCGACGCCACCGAAGCGGGGCAGGAACTGCGGCTCAAGCAGGAATTCTTCTTCGTTTCGGCATCGCTGCAGGACATCATCCGCCGCCACATCCAGCAGTACAACGATCTCGGTTCGCTGGGCGAGAACGTCGCCATCCAGTTGAACGACACCCATCCGGCGATCTCGGTAGTCGAATTGCTGCGGCTTCTGATCGACAAGCACGGCCTCAGCTGGGGCGAAGCCTGGCGCATCGCCAAATCCGTTTTTTCCTACACCAACCACACGCTTCTGCCCGAGGCGCTCGAAAGCTGGCCGATCGGGTTGATGGAGCGGCTGCTGCCGCGCCATGTGCAGATCATCTACGGCATCAACGCCACCGTGCTCAAGGAGGCGCGCGAGCGCGCCAAGCTGACCGACGGGCAGATCGCCAATGTCTCCCTGATCAACGAGGCCGGCGGCCGGCGGGTGCGCATGGGCTATCTCGCCTTTGTCGGCTCGCATTCGATCAACGGCGTGTCGGCGCTGCATACCGAACTGATGAAGCAGACGGTTTTCGCCGATCTGCACGCGCTCTATCCCGACCGCATCAACAACAAGACCAACGGCATCACGCCGCGCCGCTGGCTGATGCAGTGCAATAGCGGTCTGACCGACATCATCAGGGATGCCATCGGCGACAGCTATCTGGATCACACCGACGATCTGACCAAGCTCAACGATCTGGCCCAGGACAAGACGTTCCAAGGCAAGTTCGCCGCCGTCAAGCTCGCCAACAAGGAACGGCTCGCCCGCGTTATTCGGGAACGGCTCGGGGTCAAGGTGTCGCCGGATGCGATGTTCGACGTGCAGGTCAAGCGCATCCACGAATACAAGCGGCAATTGCTCAACATCATCGAGGCCGTCGCCTATTACGACGCCATCCGCGCCCATCCGGAAAAGGACTGGGTACCGCGGGTCAAGGTTTTCGGCGGCAAGGCGGCGCCGAGCTACTGGAATGCCAAGCTGATCATCAAGCTGATCAACGACGTCGCCCGCATCATCAATCACGATCCGACCGCCTCGGACCTTCTCAAGGTGGTGTTCCTGCCCAATTACAACGTTTCGCTGGCCGAGACGATCATCCCGGCCGCCGACCTCAGCGAGCAGATCTCGACCGCCGGCATGGAAGCTTCGGGCACCGGCAACATGAAGTTCGCCCTCAACGGCGCCCTGACCATCGGCACGCTCGACGGGGCCAATATCGAGATCAGGGAGCAGATCGGCAAGGACAACATCGTCATCTTCGGCAAGACGGCCGAGGAGGTGGAAGCGGCCCGGGCCGAAAACGGCGAGTCGCCGCGGGCCAAGATCGAGGCGGACGCCGAACTCAAGCAGGCGCTCGACGCCATTGCCGGCGGCGTGTTCTCGCCCGACGACCGAAACCGCTACAAGGACTTGATCGGCGGTCTGTACGACCACGATTGGTTCATGGTGGCACGCGACTTCGAGTCCTATTACGACGCGCAGCGGAGCGTCGACAAGATTTGGACGGACAAAAAGGAATGGCATGCCAAGTGCATTCGCAATACCGCCAATATGGCGTGGTTCTCCTCTGACCGCACCATTCGCGAATATGCGCGTGACATCTGGGACGTTCCGACAACCGAGGCCTAGGAAAATTGCCCAAACCAGCCAGCACGATCGATCCCAAGACCATCGCTGCCATCATCGGCGGTACCCACGCCGATCCCTTTTCGGTGCTTGGCCTGCATCAGGTCGGCAAGGACTGGCTGGCGAGGGCCTTCGTCCCCCATGCCGAGTTTCTCGACGCCTTCACGCAGGACGGAACGGCGCTCGGCTCGCTGAAACGGATTGACGCTGCCGGGTTCTTCGAAGGCAAGGTCGCGCTCAAGCAACCCGGTCCCATAAGGCTGCATGCCAGGAACGCCGGCGGCGAATGGGACATCTGGGACCCCTACAGCTTCGGCCCCGTACTCGGTCCCATGGACGACTACTACATCAAGGAAGGCTCGCATCTGAGGCTGTTCGACAAGCTCGGCGCCCATGCCATGACCTTCGAAGGGATCGAAGGCACCCATTTCGCCGTCTGGGCCCCGAATGCGCGGCGGGTCAGCGTCGTCGGGCCGTTCAACGACTGGGACGGGCGCCGCAATCCGATGCGCTGCCGTTTCGATACCGGGGTGTGGGAAGTGTTCATTCCCGTGATCGGGCCGGGCACCGTCTACAAGTACGAGATCGTCGGCGTCGACGGCAAGCTGTTGCCGCTGAAGGCCGATCCTTTCGCCCAGCAGAGCGAACTGAGGCCCCGCACGGCTTCGGTAATCGCCGATCCGACCCCGTTCGACTGGGACGACCAGGTCTGGATCGACAAGCGCTCGAAGGTCGACTGGCGTCGCGAGCCCATGTCGATCTACGAAGTGCACCTGGGCTCGTGGCGAAGGCGGCCGGACGGCAGTTTTCTCGACTACCATCAACTGGCCGACCAACTCGTGCCCTATGCCACCGACATGGGCTTCACCCATCTCGAATTCATGCCGGTGGCCGAGCATCCCTTCGACGCCTCCTGGGGCTATCAGCCGACCGGGCTCTACGCGCCGACCGCCCGTTTCGGCGCCCCCGAGGGCTTTGCCACCCTGGTCAACGAGGCACACAAGGCTGGGCTGGGAGTGATCGTCGACTGGGTGCCGGCGCATTTTCCGACCGACGAATTCGGGCTTTCCCATTTCGATGGCACGGCGCTTTACGAGCATCTGGATCCGCGCCGGGGCTATCATCCCGACTGGAACACGGCGATCTACAATTTCGGCCGGCGCGAGGTGCAGGAGTTCCTCGTGAACAACGCCCTGTTCTGGTTCGAGAAATATCATCTCGATTCCTTGAGGGTGGATGCCGTCGCCTCGATGCTCTATCTCGATTATTCGCGCCAGCCGGGCGAATGGGTGCCCAACGAAATGGGCGGGCACGAGAACACCGAGGCGGTCGCCTTCCTGCAGCGGACCAACAAGGAAACCTACCGGCTCTATCCGGGCACCTTCACCGTGGCCGAGGAGTCGACGGCCTGGCCGGGGGTCAGCGCCCCGACCTACAATGGCGGGCTCGGGTTCGGCTTCAAGTGGAACATGGGTTTCATGAACGACTCGCTGCGCTACATGAGTCGCGAACCCATCCACCGCCGTTACCACCACAACGATCTGACCTTCGGCTTTCTCTACGCCTTCTCGGAGAATTTCATCCTGCCGATCAGCCATGACGAGGTGGTGCACGGCAAGGGCTCGGTGCTTTCGCGGATGCCGGGCGACGACTGGCAGCAATTCGCCAATCTTCGCGCCTATTACGGCTATATGTGGGGCCATCCGGGCAAGAAGCTCCTGTTCATGGGCCAGGAATTCGCCCAGCGCGACGAGTGGAACGACGCCCGGGCGCTGGACTGGTTCCTGCTCGATGCCGGCATGCATGAAGGGGTCCGGCACCTGATCTCCGATCTCAACCGCGCCTATCGCGACCATCCGGCCCTGCATGCGCGCGACTGCGAGCCGGAAGGGTTCGAATGGCTGATCGGCAATGACCATTCCAATTCGGTCTTCGCCTTTGCCCGCCATGCGCCGGGATCGCCTTCAGCGGTGGTGATCTCCAACATGACGCCGGTGCCGCGCGCGGGCTATCGCGTGCCGATGCCCGCCGCCGGCATCTGGCGCGAATGCGTCAATACCGATTCCGAGGTCTATGGCGGCTCCAATCAGGGCAATCAGGGTCAGATCATCGCCCATCCCGCCGAAGAAGGCGGTTGGCCGGCCTATGCCGATCTTGTGCTGCCACCATTATCAACGCTGATTATCATACACGATCCGGACGCAACCGGACGCAAGGGAGGTTGAGATGTCGGACTACAGAACGCCATCGCCGCTGGCGCGCGACGCAATGGCCTATGTGTTGGCGGGAGGACGCGGTTCGCGTCTCATGGAGCTGACCGACCGGCGGGCCAAGCCCGCCGTGTTCTTCGGCGGCAAGTCGCGGATCATCGATTTCGCCCTTTCCAACGCCATCAATTCCGGCATCCGCCGGATCGGTGTCGCGACGCAGTACCAAGCCCACAGCCTCATACGGCATCTGCAACGCGGCTGGAACTTTCTGCGGCCCGAACGCAACGAGAGTTTCGACATCCTGCCCGCCAGCCAGCGGGTCGGGGACGACCTCTGGTATGCCGGCACCGCCGATGCGGTCTATCAGAACATGGACATCATCGAGGACATGGGCGCCAAATACATCGTCGTCCTCGCCGGTGACCACATCTACAAGATGGACTACGAGATCATGCTGCGTCAGCACGTCGACACCGATGCCGACGTGACCATCGGCTGCCTCGAGGTGCCGCGCATGGAAGCCGCCGCCTTTGGCGTCATGCATGTCGACGGGCGCGACCGGGTGATCGAGTTCATCGAGAAGCCCAAGGATCCGCCCGGCATTCCCGACAAGCCGGATTTCGCCCTGGCGTCTATGGGCATCTATGTCTTCGACACCGCCTTTTTGATGGACCAGTTGCGGCGCGACGCCGCAACCGAAGGCTCGTCGCGCGATTTCGGCCACGACATCATCCCCCATATCGTCAAGAACGGCATCGCCTGGGCCCACCGCTTCACCCGCTCCTGCGTCCGCTCCTCGTTCGAAAGCGTCGCCTACTGGCGCGATGTCGGCACCATCGATGCCTACTGGAAGGCCAATATCGATCTGACCGACGTCGTGCCCCAGCTCGACCTTTACGACCGCGACTGGCCGATCTGGACCTATGCCGAAATCAACCCGCCGGCCAAGTTCGTCCACGATCTCGAAGGACGGCGCGGACAGGCGGTCAGCTCGCTGGTGTCCGGGGACTGCATCGTCTCGGGCGGCTCGGTCTACAGGAGCCTGGTTTTTACCGGAACGCGGGTGCATTCCTATTCCGAGCTCGATCAGGCGGTGATCCTGCCGCGCTGCTCGATCGGCCGCGGCGCCCGGCTTTCCAAGGTGGTGGTCGACAGAAGCGTCACCATCCCCGAAGGGCTCGTGATCGGCGAGGATCCCGATTTCGATGCCAAATGGTTCCGACGGACCAATGACGGCATCGTCCTGATTACCCAGCCCATGATCAACAACTATCTCATGAACAAATAATGGATTTGCTTTCGGTCACCTCGGAAGTCTATCCGCTGGCCAAGACAGGCGGACTGGCCGACGTCGCGGGCGCCCTGCCGGCGGCGTTCGCTACCTACAATGTGAATGTCCGCACCCTCGTGCCCGGCTATCCGGGGGTAATGGCCCGGATCCGCGGCGACGAGATCGTCGCCGAATTCGACGATCTGTTCGACGGCTCGGCCCGCATCCTTTCCGGCCATGCCGCCGGGCTCGACCTGTTCGTCATCGATGCGCCGCATCTCTACAATCGCGAGGGCGGGCTTTATGGCGGGGCAGGGGGCGAATATGTCGACAACTGGAAGCGCTTCGCCGCCCTGGCCTATGTCGGGGCGGAACTGACGCGCGGCCTGGTCGACGGCTATCAACCCGACATCATGCAGGCGCATGACTGGCAGTCGGCGCTGGCGCCGGCCTATGTCGCCTATGGCGGCAGGCGGACGGTCAGAACGGTGATGACCATCCATAATCTTGCCTTCCAGGGCCAGTATGGCTCGGACATCTTCTGGAAGTTGCGGTTGCCGCCGGAGGCCTTTTCCATGTCCGGAGTCGAATATTACGGGGGCGTCGGTTTTCTGAAGGCCGGCATCCAGACCGCCGACGCGGTGACGACGGTCAGCCCGACCTATGCCACCGAAATCCGCACCCGCGAATTCGGCATGGGCCTGGACGGGCTGTTGAACCTCAGGGCCGACAATTTGCACGGCATTCTCAACGGTATCGATCCCGAGGCCTGGGACCCGGGGACCGATCCGTTTCTCGAGAGCAATTACCGTCTGTCGACGGTCAGGCAGCGGCTGAACAACAAGAGGGCGGTCGAGGACAGGTTCGGCCTCACCCATGACGGCGGACCGCTATTCGGCCTGGTCTCCCGCCTGACCTGGCAGAAGGGCATCGACCTTCTCGCCGGCTGCATCGATCCGCTGGTCGGGGCGGGCGGCCGGCTGGTCGTGCTCGGCTCGGGCGACGACACGCTCGAATCGGCCATGCAGAGCGCCGCCTGGCGGCACCCCGGCAAGGTCGGTTTCGAGCGCTCCTATGACGAGCCGCTGTCGCATCTCATCCAGGGCGGCGTCGACGCCATCCTGGTGCCGTCGCGCTTTGAGCCCTGCGGGCTGACGCAATTGTTCGGTCTCAGATATGGCGCCATTCCGGTGGTGTCGCGCGTCGGCGGCCTCGCCGACACGGTCATCGACGCCAATCTGGCGGCGGTCGAGGCCGGGGTGGCGACAGGCGTGCAGTTCGCGCCGGTCAGCCAGCCGGCGCTGATGGCGGCGATCATGAGGACCATTTCGCTTTATCGCGACGACACCGTGTGGAGCCGCATGCGCCGCAACGGCATGAAGTCCGAAGTCGGCTGGAATGCGAGCGCGGCAAAATATGTGAAGCTTTTCAAGGATCTGTTGGGACAAGAGCAAATAGATGACGATTCTGACGATTGATACCCAACCTTTTGCCGACCAGAAGCCGGGCACCTCGGGCCTTCGCAAGCAAGTACCGGTCTTCGCTCAGCCCCATTATTCGGAGAACTACATCCAGTCGATCTTCGACGCGCTCGAAGGCTTCGCGGGCAAGCTCCTGGTCATCGGTGGCGACGGGCGCTACCACAACGACACCGTCATCCAGACGGCGATCCGCATGGCGGCGGCCAATGGCTTCGGCCATGTGCTGGTGGGCCAGGGCGGGATTCTATCGACCCCGGCGGCCAGCCATGTCATCCGCCACAACAAGGCCTTTGGCGGCCTCATCCTTTCGGCCAGCCACAATCCCGGCGGCCCCAAGGGCGATTTCGGCCTCAAATACAACATCTCGAACGGCGGTCCGGCGCCGGAAAAGATCACCGACGCGATCTTCGCGCGCACCAGGACGATCACCGAGTACAAGACCACCGACACCGCGGACATCGACCTCATGACGCTCGGCGAGACCGAGGTCGAGGGCATGAAGGTGACGGTGATCGATCCGGTCGCCGACTATGCGGCACTGATGCAGACCCTGTTCGATTTCGATGCCATCAAGGCGATGTTCGCCGCCGGCTTTTCCATGCGCTACGACGCCATGCACGCGGTGACCGGCCCTTATGCCAAGCGTATCCTCGAAGAAATGCTCGGGGCGCCGCAAGGCACGGTCGTCAACGGCGTGCCCTCGCCCGATTTCGCCGGCGGCCATCCCGATCCCAACCTTGTGTATGCCAAGGATCTCTACGATCTGCTGATGTCGCCGCAGGCGCCCGATTTCGGTGCCGCCTCGGACGGGGACGGCGACCGCAACCTGATCATCGGCCGCAACCGCTTCGTCACGCCGTCGGATTCGCTGGCGCTGCTTTGCGCCAATGCCCATCTGGCGCCGGGCTACAGTGCGGGCCTTGCCGGCATCGCCCGTTCCATGCCGACTTCGGCGGCGGCGGACCGCGTGGCCGAAAAGCTTGGCATCGAAATCCACGAAACCCCGACCGGCTGGAAGTTCTTCGGCAATCTGCTCGATGCCGGCCGTGTCACCATCTGCGGCGAGGAAAGCGCCGGTACCGGCTCCAACCATGTCCGCGAAAAGGACGGGCTCTGGGCGGTCTTGCTTTGGCTCAATATTCTTGCGGTCAGGAAGCAGTCGGTTGCCGAGATCGTCGCCGAGCACTGGCAGAGCTATGGCCGCAACTACTATACGCGCCACGACTACGAGGCGCTGGATGCCGGCGCGGCCAGGGAACTGATGGACGATCTCAATGCCCGTCTCGATGCGTTGGTCGGGCAGCAAATCGACGGATATACGGTGGCTTACGCCGACGATTTTACCTATCACGACCCGATCGACAACTCGGTCGCGACCCATCAGGGCATCCGCATCGGCTTCAAGGACGGCTCGCGCATCGTCCTGAGGCTCAGCGGCACCGGCACAGTCGGCGCGACCCTCAGGATCTATGTCGAACGCTACGAACCGGCTTCGGGCGACCATGGGAGGGAAACGCAAGAAGCGCTCGCACCGCTCATACGCATCGCGTCCGATCTGACCGGTCTGAGCAAGCGGACCGGCCGGACCGAACCCTCTGTCATCACCTGAGCCGAAACGGATTCACCTGCCGCCTTCGATTCAAATGCCTTTTGTCACTTAACCTTGTCCGCAAGCCGGTTCCTGCTTCCGGCCATCATGATCTAGTATACCAGTTATGAAACCATATGTGCTCAAGGGTGCCGGGCGGCCCGAACCGCGCGGCGCGACGCTCCTCGAAGACGGGGTCAATTTCTCGGTCTATTCCGAGACGGCGACCCATGTCTTCGTGTCGCTGTTCGACGAAGCCGGCACGGAAACGCACCGGTTCGAACTCACCGGCCGGGAAGGGGCCGTCTATTTCGACCTGATCGCCGGCATCGGCATCGGCACCCGCTATGGCCTCAGGGTCGACGGACCCTATGATCCGTCCAAGGGTCTGTGGTTCGATCCCGAAAAGCTGCTGGTCGATCCCTATGCCCGCCGGCTCGACAAGCCCTTTATACAAAGCCACGAGCTTTCGATCCCGCGCGGGGCCGGCGGCGACACGACGCCACTCGTGCCCAAGGCGATCGTCGAAGTGCCGCCAAAGGCCAAGGCCAGTCCGCTGGCGCAGTGTCCGAAGCTGATCTACGAACTCAACGTCCGCGGCTTTTCCAAACTGCGGCCGAAACTGCCGGCCACCGAACGCGGGCGGGTGAGCGCCCTGATCGGGGAGGGAATTCCCGAGCATTTCGCCGATCTCGGGGTCGACACCATCGAATTGATGCCGATCGCGGCCTTCGTCGACGACTGGCATCTGGCGGCGCTCAAGCTGACCAATGCCTGGGGCTACAATCCGATGACCATGATGGCGCCGGATCCGCGCCTGATGCCGGGCGGCATCGCCGAACTGCGCGCCGTTACCGATTTCTATCGCGAACGCGGCGTCGCGGTGGTGCTCGACGTGGTGTTCAACCATTCCGGCGAAGGCGACATCAACGGTCCGGTGCTCTGCTATCGCGGCCTCGATGCCAATACCTATTACCGGCATGTCTTCGACACGCGTGGCCAGCGCTGCCTCAGCAACGACGCCGGCACCGGCAACACGCTCGACTGCGAGCATCCGGAGGTGCGGCGTCTGCTCATCGACTCCATGCGTCACTGGATCGAGGCCGGCGGCGTCAGCGGTTTCCGTTTCGATCTGGCGCCGGTGATGGGACGGACCAAAACCGGCTTTTCGCCCGAGGCGCCGCTGCTGAAGGCGATCAAGGCCGATCCGCTCCTTGGTAAGGCGATCCTGATCGCCGAACCCTGGGATATCGGTCCGGGCGGCTATCAGCTTGGCGCCTTCGGTCAGCCCTTCCTTGAATGGAACGACCGCTATCGCGACGATGTGCGCGCCTTCTGGCGCGGCGACTCGGCGCCGGGCAGTCTCGCCTCGCGGCTTGCCGGCTCGTCCGACGTGTTCCATCGCGGCAGACGCCGGCCTTCGGCCAGCGTCAACTACCTCGCCTCCCATGACGGCTTCACCTTGAGGGATCTGGTCTCCTATTCGCAAAAGCACAATTTCGGCAATGGCGAGAACAATCACGACGGTCACGACTACAATCTTTCCTGGAATTGCGGCTTCGAAGGCGAGACCGAGATGGTCGAGGTGCATCAGAAGCGGCAACGCGACGTCCGGGCGCTTCTGACGACCCTGTTCGTTTCGCGCGGGACGCTGATGCTCGGGCAGGGCGACGAGTTCTGGCGCAGCCAGGGTGGCAACAACAATGCCTATGCCCAGGACAATGCCGTCACCTGGATCGACTGGGATCGGGTCGATACAAAACTGATGGGTTTCGTCCGGAAGCTGTCGGGTTTCCGGGCGGCGCATCCGGCCCTGACCGAAAACGAGTTCCTCACCGGGCAGGCGGTCGAGGGCGTCCGCGACGTGGTCTGGCTTCACCCCAACCAGCGCGAACTCAGCCCGGCGGACTGGCAGAGCAACGGCACGCCGGCTTTCGGCATGCTGCTCGACATCGACGACGACGAACTTGTCGTCTGGATCAACCGCTCGCAAAAGCCGGTCGAGGCCTTCGGTCCCCTGCCGCGCACCGGCAGCTCGTGGAAGCTCGGACTGGCTTCGACCTTGCCCGTGCCGCTCGGCGCCGAACCCGGACACATCCAAATACCGCCGCGCAGCGTCGTCGTGCTGGTGCCGAGCGACGAGGGCACCTTCCGCTTCGACTGAGCGGGCAAGCCACGCCGTCCGACAAGACAGGATGGCGGGCTTTACGGTTCGACCTGCATGCCGCATTTGCGGTAGAGCGAGATGGCGCCGTCATTGGCGGCAAAGACCTTCAGGCGCGCCCTTGTGAGATTGCGGGCCTGCAATGCGATGAAGACGCTGCGCAGGAGCGCCGTTCCGAGGCCATGGCGTCGAAAGCCAGCTTCGACCGCGAGATCCTTGATGAAGCCGCTCGACCAGACCTGTGCGAAAGCCGCGGGCCGGTCGCCCCTGCAATAAAGAAAGCAGAGCTCCCAATCGTATTCGGCATCGGCAACAAGCGCGGCGTGCCAGTCCTCGAACGCGCCGACCGCGCCGAAGCCGTTGCGATAGGCCTTTGCGAGAATGGCGTGCCCGAGCGCTGCCGTCCCCCTGTCGAAAGGCAGGCGCCGCACACCGTCAGGCCAGCGCGATGCGGCAATATCCTCAGTCAGATCGCGTGAAAAAGTCAGCGTGTCGACGTTCATGCCGATACGCGCTCCGCCGGCACCAGCCCGCCATGGCGCTCGACGAAGGCGATGATCTCGTCGAGTCCGCGATTGCGGGAAAGGTCGGAAAAGACATAGGTCCTGCCATTGCGCGCCTGTTGCGTATCCTTTTCCATCACCATGAGATCGGCGCCGACATGGGGGGCAAGATCGGTCTTGTTGACGATCAAAAGATCCGAACTGGTGCCGCCGAAGGCCCAGATCATGTGGGCGCTGGCGATCGAGAGCAGCGGGATGAAAACGAGCGAGGCGATGCCGGCGATCATGGCCTTTTCCGATAGGACAGGCGGGCGAAGACAGGAAGCATAGGCGGCCGGGCGGCGGGCGTCGACAGAATGACGGATGATCGGCTCACGAGCGCAAGATCCTGACCCGTTGCGTTTCGTGCGCCATCGCGGCGATGGTGGCGGCAAAGCCGATGGCGCCGAGATCGTCAAGACTCGATGTTTCCGCCTTTCGCGCCGCTTCGGCGATGGCGGTTTCGAACCCGGCCGAATAGGCGAAGGCGCCGACCGGAAAGGCCGGCGAGAACCAGGCGATGGGGCGTTGCAGCATGACCGGGTCGGGCATCTGCCTTGCCGCCGCGCTTTCGGGAGACGAAGCGCCCGGCTCAGCCGTGGTCATGCGCGGACCCGGGCGAATGCGCGTGCCCGTGGCTGTGATAGGCGCCCCTGAGCGCCGGACATGCCGGCACGCAGGAAGGAAATGGCACGCGTCATCTCGTCGTCACGGGCTTTCAGGGAGTGTCATTGGCTTCGAGGCAGGTAAGCAGCGGTGGGGCGTCCTTGTCGGCGGTGAGATCGATCAGATGCGCCTGCGCACCCTTGGTCCACCATTGGTATTTGCTGGCCACATAGCGGGCGCCCGAGGCGGACAGGATATTGGCGAAAACGAGCGTCCCGCCCTCGATCGGCACCAGGGCAAGGAAATTGGGCGCGGCGTTGAGATAGTCGACCGGCAAGCGTTTCTCCTGGCCCTCGCAGCTATAGCTGACATGCCGCCATTCGCCGGGATCGGCAAGGGTCAGCGTCAGACCAATGCCGGCAGCCGATGCCGGCAAGGGCATGAGGAGCGCGGCGATCAAGGCAATGGTTGCGCGTTTCATGGCACATCCTTGAAAAACAAGGCAGCGAACCGGATCCGCCGCGACAGGTCGGGACATGCTAGCGGCAATAGGGCACCAAGAACAGAGGGTAGCGGCGCAGCGGCGGCATGGCCCGTCTGCCGCGGTTTCGTCTGGCGCCTGTCGGGCGCGGACCGGCATGGTCACAAAGTTGCGCAAATTGCCTGCTGATATCGCCGGGATGATGTAATATCGGGAGCAGCAACGGGGAGGCGCAGCGATGACGGGTGAGGATCTGAGATCGCGCCTTGAGGCGACATGGTCGGGCCAGCGCATGCTGAGCGCTGCCGAAAAGATCGCCGACGGCATCATCCACGGCGTCGGGCTGGTCATGGCGCTGGTGGCCGGATCGGTACTGCTGACGCTCGCCGTCATGCGCACCGCGCCGGCGGAGGTGCCGGCCATCGCCATCTATGTCGGGGCCTTCGTATTGCTGCTCGGCGTGTCGATGGCGTTCAACCTTTGGCCGCAGACGGCGGTCAAACGGGTATTGGCGCGCTTCGATCAGGCGACGATCTTTCTTTTTATCGCAGCCACTTACACCCCGTTTTTGACGGAGATCTGGAACACGCCGCAAGGCATCGGGCTGACGGTCTTCATCTGGAGCGCGTCACTGATCGGGGTGGCGCTCAAGCTGAGCCTGCCCCTGCGTTTCAGCAATCTGACCCTGCCCCTGTATCTCATCATTGGCTGGAGCGGCGTGGTGGTGTTCCAGGATCTCGCCCGCACCCTGCCGTCGCAGGCGCTGATCCTGCTTCTGGCCGGCGGCATCGCCTATTCCTTCGGCATCGTCTTCTATCTGTGGGAGAAGCTGAAGTTCAACTCGGCCCTCTGGCACGGCTTCGTCGTCATCGGCGCCTCGCTGCACCTGGTGGCCATATTCGAGGCGATGGTGTTCTCGCGCTGGTAGGGAGGAGGTCAACGCCAGGATTGCTGGTCTTTCGGCAGTCGCCCTTGCGGGTCGAAAACGCGAACCTGATGCGGCGGCGTCTCCGCCCAGTCCCAGAACACCAGATTGGTCATTTCCGGTCGGGCGTTGACGGCGAATGACGGCACCAGGATTCCGGCGGCACTCTGGTGCAGTCTGTCATAGACCGTCCATGAGGCAGGCCGCCTTGCTTCGGACAGATCGAAAAACCAGGCCGAGGCCATGGTTACGAGCGCGATGCCGGCGCGGGCACGGGCCTCATCGCTGGTCAGATCGATCATGTCGTGGCAATCGACCTCGTAGGCGACCAGGGTCAACGGGTCGAACTTGTAGGCAAAGCCGCGTGTCGCCTCGCGGAAGGCACCTTCCGGGGTCGTCGCCAGATAAAGCGCCGGCACGCCCTGGGGATTGAAGCGGCCGCCATGCACCGCCGCGCCCGCGCCGGAGGTCGGCGCGAAGGCCCATTTCGGCGTGTGGCCGCGATAGGCCGACCCCTGATACCTCAAGCAAACCCGCCGAGCGCCAGATGATCGAGATAGTCCCTGAGAGCGGCCGCCTTGCCGGACTTGACCAGGCTTTCCGCCGTGCGATCGCCGAACTCGGGCAGGGGCGCCGAACGATACCAGGCGAAAGCCTGGCGGTCGCCGCCGGCCCAGCCGGAGACGCGGGCGATGATCTCGATCATTTCGGAAAGGCGCGAGACGGTGGCGGGCGCCCCGGCCCGTGTCTTGCGCTGCAGCGTGGCGGGCGCGAGGCCGGCGGCGAGCGCCAGTTCGCGCTTGTTGATGCCGAGGCGTTCGGAAAGGGCGTCTGCCATGGTTTCCTCCTGCCAATGGACCTGTGGTGCTTCGCTGAATCCTCTGCTCATGTGAATGTCATATCAGATGACATGGTTATATGTCAAGATAAGTGACATGGCGCTTGATATGGGCGGCCGGACGGCTCAAAACAAAAAATAGCGCTGCGCCATGGGCAGCTCCGTCGCCGGTTCGCAGGTCAGCAGCACGCCATCGGCGCGCACCTCATAGGTTTCCGGGTCGACCTCGATATGGGGCATGGCCGCATTGTGGATCATCGCCGCCTTGCCGATGCCGTGGCGGGTATTGACCACCGGCAACAGCGTTTTTTCGAGGCGGTAACGCTCCTTGATGCCGGCATCGATCGCCGCCTGCGAGGTGAAGGTGACGCTGGTCGCCTTTCTGGTCACGCCATAGGCGCCGAACATCGGACGGTAATGCATGGGCTGTGGCGTCGGGATCGAGGCGTTGGGATCGCCCATCGGCGCGGAAGCGATGACACCGCCCAATAGCACCATTTCCGGCTTCACCCCGAAAAAGGCCGGGTTCCACAACACCAGATCGGCGCGCTTGCCGACCTCGACAGAGCCGATGTGGTGGGAAATGCCGTGGGCGATGGCCGGGTTGATGGTGTATTTGGCGATGTAGCGCCTGACGCGGAAATTGTCGTTGTCGCCGGTCTCTTCCGGCAGGCGTCCGCGCTGGCGCTTCATCTTGTCGGCGGTCTGCCAGGTGCGGATGATCACCTCGCCGACCCGGCCCATGGCCTGGCTGTCCGAGGCGATGATCGAGAAGGCCCCCATGTCGTGCAGGATGTCCTCGGCGGCGATCGTCTCCTTGCGAATGCGGCTTTCGGCGAAGGCCACGTCCTCGGGGATGTTCTGGTCGAGATGGTGGCAGACCATGAGCATGTCGAGATGCTCGGCGATGGTGTTGACCGTGTAGGGCCGGGTCGGGTTGGTCGAGGAGGGGATGACGTTGGGAAGGCTCGCCATCCTGATGATGTCGGGGGCATGGCCGCCGCCGGCGCCCTCGGTATTGAAGGCGTGGATGGTGCGGTTCTTGAAGGCGGCGATGGTATCCTCGACGAAGCCGGATTCGTTGAGCGTGTCGGTGTGGATCATCACCTGGACGTCGTGGTCGTCGGCCACGGTCAGGCAGTTGTCGATGGCGGCCGGGGTGGTGCCCCAGTCCTCGTGAAGCTTCAGCGCCGCGGCGCCGGCCAGCACCATTTCCTCGAGCGGCGCGGCGAGCGAGGCGTTGCCCTTGCCGGCAAAGGCGAGGTTCATCGGGAAATCCTCGGCCGCCCCCATCATCTGCTGGAGGTGCCAGGCGCCGGTGCAGGTGGTGGCGAGGGTGCCGTGCGCCGGCCCGGTGCCGCCGCCGAGCATGGTCGTGAGCCCGCTCGTCAGCGCTTCCTCGATCTGCTGCGGGCAGATGAAATGGACATGGGCGTCCATGCCGCCGGCCGTAACGATCTTGCCTTCGCCGGCGATGGCTTCGGTCGAAGGGCCGATGACGATGGTGACTCCCGGCTGGGTGTCCGGATTGCCGGCCTTGCCGATGCCTGAGATCATCCCGTTCTTGAGGCCGATATCGGCCTTGTAGATGCCGGCGTGATCGACGACGAGGGCGTTGGTGATGACGGTATCGACCGCACCCTGATCCCGTGTCGCCTGCGACTGGCCCATGCCGTCGCGGATGACCTTGCCGCCGCCGAATTTGACTTCCTCTCCGTAGGTTGTGAAGTCTTTTTCAACCTCGATGATAAGGTTGGTATCGGCGAGGCGGACCTTGTCGCCGGTCGTCGGGCCATACATGTCGGCGTAGGAAGCGCGGGTGATCTTTGCGGGCATTTCGAAAAGCCTTCGCTCGGTTCAGTTGGCTGCCGGTCTGTTACGCTGGAAGAAGTCGCGGGAGGCGGCAATGAAGTCGTCGAGCAACGCAACGCCGGCGCTGACGCGCTGGTCCGCAAGGCGCGAACCGACCAGCGAGGCGGCAATCGCCTGCATGGCATAAGCGGTCTTGATCTGTCTCTTCTTGCCGGAATCCGCGATCTCGCGCGCCAGCGTGTCGACAAGGCTCTGGCGTTCGGCGTCGTCAAGGCTTGCCTTGACCTCGGGCCATGTGTCCTTGCCCGCATCGGTACAGAGCCGGTCGGCGAGAGAGCCGATCAGCATCGTCGTTTCGGGATCGCTTGTGCTGATCTTGTCGAGATCGGCGAGAATCTCGGCAAGGCCGTCGAGAAAGACGGCGATCTTGGCGTCGTCGGATGCGTTGGTTTCAGGCACTTCAGAGCGCTCCCATCACCTTCTGGTTGAAGCCGTAGACCTTGCGGGCACCGGAATAGGGCACCAGCGTCACCTCGCGGGACTGGCCCGGTTCGAACCTGACGGCGGTGCCGGCGGCGATGTCGAGCCGCATGCCGCGCGCCCGTTCGCGGTCGAAGATGAGGCCGGTATTGGTCTCGTAGAAATGATAGTGGGAGCCGACCTGGATCGGCCGGTCGCCGGCATTGGCGACCATCAGGGTGACGGTCCGTGCCCCCTGATTGATCTCGATTTCGCCGGGGGCGGCGATGACTTCGCCGGGGATCATGGCGTATCCTCCTTGCGCGGATGGCGTGCGGAAATGGCTTGTCTGGCGCTGCTGGTGGCGGCAGTGAATTCCTGCTCCAGAACGGTGTCGATACCACGGCAGCCGGCAATGACGGCCTCCGCCCAGTCGACATATTCGCTCAGGCGTTGGCGGTTCCATCCCGCGGGCGGGCTCGTCGCCAGCGAAGTCAGGTTGGAGGCCTTGTCGGCGAGCTTGATCAGCTTTGCCCTGTCGCTTGCGGACCGTACGTGCTCGACCTGCAGCCGCTTGCGCTCCGCCTTGGCAAGGGTCTTGTCGTCGGTGACCTCCTTGACCAGATCGGCCACGGCCTCGCCGAAAAAGGTGGCGATCTCGGCCCAGGTGGCGTCGGTGTCCTCGACGGTGTCGTGCAGCATGCCGGCGACGAGAAGGTCGGTGTCCTCGCCATGTCCGGAGCGCGCGAGCCGCACCGTCACATCGGCCAGATGGTTGAAATAGGGCTCGGCCCTGTCGCCCTTGCGGCGCTGGTCGACATGCAGGAACGCCGCGAAATTGGCGGCTTCGGCCAGTCTCGCCGCCGGACGTTCCACCTCGCCCGACTGGTTGGCCGGCGGCAACCGTCCTTCCGCCATGTGCTTCAACAGGCGATCGCGATCCCAGTCCCGTGACGCACTTCCCATGCGAGACGTCAAGTCGGAGGTTCTGACGACGAGATCGATCAGCTGCGCCTCGTTGCTGGGCAGTCGCCTGTGTTCGACCTGCGGTTGCTGGCGTTCCGCCTCGAAGAGGTCGGCCTCTTCGGTGACCTCCCTGACCAGATCGGCCACGGCCTCGCCGAAGGTTGCGGCGATCTCGGCACGCGTCGCGACGGCGTTCTCGATCGTGTCATACAGCACGCCGGCGATGATGAGGTCGGTGTTGTCGCCAAGCATGGAACGCCCGAGATTCGCCGCGACATCGGTCAGATGGTTGATATGGGGTTCATCCTCGGTCCAATTGCGGTGCCGCTCGACATAGGAGCGCGCCGCGAAATCCAAGGCTTCGGCCAGTCTCGCCGCCGGGCCCATCATTTCACCTGATCGGCAGGTGGACGGTGACGAGCTTGGTGCCGTCGGGGAAGGTCGCCTCGACCTGGACGTCGTGGATCATCTCGGGGACGCCCTCCATCACCTGATCGCGGGCGATGACGTGGGCGCCGGCTTCCATCAGTTCGGCGACGGGTGTGCCGTCGCGGGCGCCCTCGACGACGAAATCGGTAATCAGTGCCACGGCCTCGGGGTGGTTGAGCTTGACGCCACGTTCGAGCCGGCGGCGGGCCACCATGGCGGCCATGGAGATGAGGAGCTTGTCCTTTTCGCGCGGAGTGAGGTTCATCTTTGTTCCAATCAGGTGGACCAGAGCCGGGGCAGGGCACGTCCGGCGCTGAGTTCGACCAGTATTGGCGTAACGAGACGCCTGAGCGCAAGCCCGGAGGGAGCGAGAATACGCACGATCAACCGTTCGCCGACGGCGCTGGCCGCGGCGCGGGCGCCGTCGGGGATAAGGGCGCGGATCGCATGGAGCCGGGCCTCGGCATCGTCGGCGACGTGCAAAAGCGTGGCGAAGGCGTTATTGCCGGCAAGCAGAGACAGGGCGTCGCGTTCCAGATCGGAGGCCGAGAGCCTGTTGGCCTCGGCATGGATCAGCTTGCCGGCGCGCGAGATGCGCCACTGATCGTCGAGAAGGGCCGAGCGCGCCGCCTCGTCCATGGCCTCGCGGCCCAGAAGGATGGCTTCGAGTGCGGTGAGGGTCGCGCCGTCGCCGAGATCGGCTTCGAGACGGCGGTTGAGGCGCGACTGTTCGAACAGGATGGTCTCCTGCGGCAGCCAGTCGACATGGGCCTTGGCCCCGACAACAAGGCGGTTGTGGATTTCGGCGCTACCGCCGGCGGCTTTGTAGACGCGTTCGCAGGCCGGGGTGGTGACACTGACCTCGGCGCCGGGGCCGGCTTCGATGGTCCAGTCGAAACGGTCGCCGCCGGTCATCCCGCCGGCGGTGTTGATCAGGACCGCTTCCAGGGCCCGCGAGGTGGGGCGCGGCAGCCGGATCTTGGCGGCGCCTTCCTGATAGAGTTCGGTGAGGCGGGTGACATCGCCACTCAGTTGCGCCACGACCCGGCCGATGCCTTCGGCGCGCTGCGACCGGCCGGCGGCCTCCTGCCCGAGAGGCGCCGGATCCTTCCCCGCCAGTTCGCTCTTTTCTCCAGCAGTCATGT
Source organism: uncultured Devosiaceae bacterium (assembly GCA_964555575.1). Lineage (GTDB taxonomy): Bacteria > Pseudomonadota > Alphaproteobacteria > Rhizobiales > Devosiaceae > JAHJQZ01. The sequence goes on from CAZKTH010000010.1 coordinate 27,251, forward strand.
CCTACACCGTCAAATGCTTCCTGATTTCGGCACGGTCGAGATCCCTGGCCGGTTCGGAATGACGGATCTCGCCGCGCTTCACGCGGGATTGGCCGGGTACGGCGGTGATCCCTTTCGGCGCCGTCTCGATCGAGACGGTGCCCAGGGCCCGGGTGGCGCCACAGTGGAGATCGATTTCGGAGGCGCAAAGAGCAGTCAAACGGGTGTCCTTTTGCGGATCAGGCGCCAAGAGCGCATCGGAGCATTTTCATGGCCTTCAATTGCTGTTCAGTCGGCCGGCCATTGGCCCAGGTCACCTCCTCGGCGATGGCGACGAGATCGGCACGCTCGTCATGGGTCAGCCGCGTGAACCAAAGCTGACGGAAATGGCGCATCGGCTCCCTGGGGTCGACAAGCTGATCGGCCACCCAGGCCGAATAGACCATCACCTCGTCGCGCTGGGCCTCGGGGACGATGCCCTCGAGCCGTTCGAGGATGAGTTCGCGCGCGTGAACGCGTTCTCTCGGATTCTCGTCCGCCAGCCGATGGAAAAGAATGCAGGCGGCAATGGCCGGGCTGTCGATCGTCTCGAGCGTTGTGCTGTCGGTCCCTTTGCTGAACAGATCGCGGTGCATCTGGTTTTTGATGCGCGCGATGGTGTCGGCGATTTCGCGGCCGGTGTCGTTCAGCGCCCAGGGTTGCCAGGGCAGGCTGGCCGTTCCCGAGAATGTGGTGAGAAGATCGGAAATGGTATGCATCGGACTGCTCCCATATGTGACATGCTCACTACATGTGACGCGGGGCAGGGGGCAATTGTTCACCTCCGAGGCGATTGCGAGGCTTAACTGAGTGCCGGCGGCATCAGGCATTTTCATCACCTCCCCAGAGAGCTCTGGATGACCTTGGGATCGGCCGAAACCTGATCGAGCGGACCGGCGGGGCACTCGTCACGGCGGTCGGCCAGGCGGATGGTTTCGAGGATCTTGTCGATGCGGGCCATGTTCTCGGCGCAGGGCCGGCAGATCAGGCCGGAAGAAAAGACGCCGCGCGGCTTCATGAAGGCGGGACCGAGATTGTCCGAGACGGTGTGGCTTTCGAAAACGGTGGACTTCTGGAACGTGCGGCCTGAGCCAGCCCGGCGAAGGCCGTCGTGCCGAGCATCAGGCCGAGGCCGATCCCCGCAAGAGTCATTCTGGCCTCTGTCATGTTGTCCTCCGACAGTGGTTGTTTGCACCGTCGGGGATTTTGCAAAGCGCGTGCCAGCCGCATTTCCACCGGAAAGCTGCCGGATTCTGCCGGCTTGCCGAAAAGGACCGGCAAAAGGTGTCGGATTGGTGCGGGGGCCTGCCGCTTCGCTGGGCAGTATGCGCAAGGCCTGCCTACAAAATATGCTATATTCGCATTTGCCTATGTTGTCGGCATGGCGCGTTCGTCAACCGAACTTCCGGAAAGGCGAGGTGCAATGTCCTTTCCATCAGGCGGTCGGCTGGTCCAGAACGGAGAAACCGGAGCTTTGCTTCGGCAGAGGTTGTTTGCACCACTAACCTCGGCCCCGCGCCTCGCCATGGGACGCAGGGTTGGTGTGTGCGGCAGACAAACGGCAACGGCGCCCGAAAAAAACCGGCGGCGCCGGTGAGGCGCCGCCAATGCTTTCGTTCCGTTGGCCCAGGGGCCGGTACCCACTTTTGCGTACGATGCTCTGGAGCGTTTTCAGGCGAAGTGGATACCGGTTCGCCGGTTCGAAAA
>CAZKTH010000011.1:0-15429 GCA_964555575.1 uncultured Devosiaceae bacterium
CTGCTTTCGTCGAGCGGCATGACAAGATCATGCTGGTCGAGGTCAAACGGGTCCGCGGCTCGGCGCCGCGCGAGGCGGGCGCCTTCATGCTTGTCTCGGAAAGCAGCGCCTGCGGTACCATCGGCGGCGGTGCCCTCGAATTCCAGATGATTGCCGAGGCGCGGCGATTTCTTGGCAAGAATATCGAGACCGCCGGCCTTTCCATTCCGCTCGGTCCGGGAATCGGCCAATGTTGTGGCGGGCATGTCGAGATCGGTTTCGACATGTGGGGCGGACCCAGTACGGCAGACCTCCTGGACCGGGTGCGGGCAGCGGAAGCGAACCTGCCCCCGGTCTATGTTTTCGGCGCCGGCCATGTCGGGCTCGCCCTTGCCACGGCGCTGCAACCCCTGCCGTTCCGGACCATCCTCGTCGATACCCGCGCCGAGCGGCTGATTTCGGTCATGGCCGGCATCCAGACCCGCCCGACCCCGGTTCCCGAGGCCGAAGTGCAAAAGGCGCCGCCCGGCGCCGGCTTTATCGCCGTCACCCACGACCATGCCCTCGACTTCCTCATCACCGGCGCCGCCCTTTTGCGCGGCGACGCGGCCTATGTCGGCATGATCGGCTCGAAGACCAAAAGGGCGCAGTTCCGACGCTGGTTCCGCGAGAATGGCGGCGACGAGGCAAAGCTCGTCGCATTAGTCTCGCCGATCGGCGATTCAGGTGTTGATGACAAGCGTCCGGAGGTCATTGCGGCTTTGACGGTTGCCGAAGTTATCGTCAAGATGGCAACAGAGCCTAAGCATTGGGCGGCGCCGGTGCCGGCTCGCAAACGACAGAGGGCGGTAGATGACCGACGGGGTGCCTGATCGCCTCGCTTTGAGCGGTATTGTCAAGCGGTTCCCGGGTGTCCTGGCCAATGACCGCGTGAGCTTTTCGGTCCGCCCGGGCGAAATCCATGCCCTGCTGGGGGAGAACGGCGCCGGCAAATCGACCCTGGTGAAGATGATCTACGGCATCATGCAGCCCGATGCCGGCGAAATCCGCTGGAACGGCAGCCCCGTGACCATCGCCAATCCCAAATCGGCGCGCCGTCTCGGCATCGGCATGGTCTTCCAGCATTTCTCGCTGTTCGAGGCCCTGACCGTTCTCGAAAACATCGCCCTGGGCATGGATGCGAAAATCCCGCAGCGCGAGCTCGAAAGCCGGGTTGGCGAGATCATGCAAACCTATGGTCTCAAACTCGACCCGCACCGCAAGGTCTCGACCCTTTCGGTCGGCGAGCGCCAGCGCATCGAGATCGTCAGGGCGCTGCTGCTCAATCCGACGCTGCTGATCATGGACGAGCCGACCTCGGTTCTGACGCCGCAGGAGGTCGAACAGCTTTTTGTCGTTCTCAGGCAACTGGCCGGGGAAGGCTGCTCGATCCTTTACATTTCCCACAAGCTGCACGAGATCAAGGCGCTGTGCGATACGGCGACGATCCTCAGGGGCGGCAGGGTGGTCGATACCTGCGACCCCAAGGTCGAGACCTCGCGCTCCATGGCCGAGAAGATGATCGGCGCCGGTCTGAAGGACATCTCCAAGCAGGCCGGCCGCGTCAGGGGGCCCGAAAAGCTGGTGGTGCGGCATCTCAACGTCCCCGCCATCGGCCCTTACGGCATCACGCTCAAGGACATCAGCTTCACCGTTCATGCCGGCGAGGTCTTCGGCATCGCCGGGGTGGCCGGCAACGGCCAGAACGCCCTGCTGCTCGCCCTTTCCGGCGAGGAGCCGGTGCACGATCCGGACATGATCGTCCTGGACGGCCAGCCGATCGCGCGGATGAAGGCGCGCCAGCGCCGCCTCAGGGGCATGGCCAGCGTCCCCGAGGAACGCCACGGCCACGCGGCGGTGCCCGATTTTTCCCTGTCCGACAATTCGGTGCTGACGGCGCGCGACCGGGTCGGCATGGTCATATCCGGCCTGATCCGTCCGGGCGCGGCCCAGTCCTACACGGACAAGGTGATCGACACCTTCGCGGTCAAGACCACGGGAACGCGCTCGACGGCCGGCGCGCTGTCGGGCGGCAATCTGCAGAAATACATCATGGGCCGCGAAATCCTGCAGAATCCGGGCGTGCTCGTGGTCAGCCAGCCGACCTGGGGCGTCGACGCCGGGGCGGCGGCGGCCATCCACCAGGCGATCGTCGATCTCGCCGAGACCGGTTCGGCCATCGTGGTGATTTCCCAGGACCTGGATGAACTGCTGTCGCTGTGCGACACGTTGGCGGTGATCAACCACGGGCGCCTCAGTCCGCCCATGGCGGTGGACCGCGCCGATGTCGAAGCGATCGGCCTGCTGATGGGCGGCATCCACGGCGATCCCACGGCCAGCGCCGAGATGCACGTGCATCCGGAGGTCGTCCATGCCGGTTAAGCTGGAGAAACGCCCAGCCCCGAGCCAGGCCATGCTCTATCTCACGCCGGTCCTGGCGGTGGCGCTGACCATGATCGTGGGCGGCATCGTCTTCTCGCTGATCGGGTTCGACGGGTTCGGTGCGGTGCGGGAAATCTTCTTCACCCCGCTGATCAATACGCTCAAATGGCAGGACCTTGCCGTCAAGGCGTCGCCGCTGGTCATCATCGCCATCGGGCTCAGCATCGGCTATCGCGCCAATGTGTGGAACATCGGGGCCGAGGGGCAATATGTGCTCGGCGGCCTGGCGGCGACCGGCGTGGCCATCGCCACCCAGCACATGACCGGGTTGTGGATCCTGCCGCTCATGGCCGTCGCCGGGATCCTGGGCGGCATGATCTGGGTCGCCGTGCCGGCCTGGCTGAGGACGCGGTTCCAGGTCAACGAGATCCTGACCACGCTGATGCTGACCTATGTCGCGGTCAACCTGCTGAACTACCTCGTCTTCGGGCCGTGGAAGAGCCCGCGCGCCTTCGGCCAGCCGCAGACCGTCTCGTTCACCGCCGACCAGTCGCTGCCCTACATCGTTCCCGGCACCATCGTGCAGCTCGGCGCGCCCATCGCGGTCCTGATCGCGCTGATCGCCTGGTTCGTCATGAGCCGGTCGCTGTTCGGCTTCCAGATCCGCACCGTCGGCGCCGCCCCCTTCGCGGCGCGCTATGCCGGGTTCTCGGCCAACCAGACCATCTGGGTATCGCTGCTGCTCGGCGGTGCCCTGGCCGGGCTGGCCGGCATGCTCGAGGTCGCCGGACCGTTCGGGCGCATGGTGCCGCAATTCCCCACCAGCTACGGTTTCACCGCGATCATCGTCGCGTTTCTCGGGCGCCTGCACCCGATCGGCATCCTCATCGCCGGCATCGTTCTGGCCGTCACCTTCGTGGGCGGCGAGGTGGCGCAGACCACCATCGCCCTGCCGTTTCCGGCGGTCGGCATCTTCCAGTCGATGATGCTGTTCTTCCTGCTCGCCGGCGACTTCCTCGTGCGCTACCGCGTCCGGTTCGCCACCGGGGCGGGCGGGCGGTCCTCCGGGGAAACGGCGGCATGAACACGGATCTGATCATCGCCATGGTCATCACCCTGGTCGGTGCCTCGACGCCGATCCTGATCGCCGCGCTCGGCGAACTGGTGGTGGAAAAATCCGGCGTGCTCAATCTCGGCCTCGAAGGCATGATGCTGACCGGCGCCGTGGTCGGCTTCGCGGTTACCTACACCACCGGCTCGCCCTGGCTCGGCGTCGCGGCGGCGGCGCTGGCGGGGGTCCTGGTCTCGATGATCTTTGCCATTCTGACCCTGACCCTGTCGTCCAACCAGGTGGCGACCGGTCTGGCGCTCACGATCTTCGGCACCGGGTTCTCGGCGCTGTTCGGACAGCCCTTTACCGGCAAGCCGATCGAGTTGTTCCGCTCCGTTTTCCCGCCCGAACTGGCGATGCACCCGGTGCTCAAGGTCATCTTCGGCTATTCGCCTCTCGTTTATTTCTCGCTCGCCATGGTCGTCGCCGTCTGGTGGTTCCTGCACAGGACGCGGGCCGGTCTGATCTTGAGGGCCGTCGGGGAAAGCGACATCTCGGCCCACTCCATCGGTTATCCGGTGATCGGCGTGCGCTATCTCGCCGTCGCCTTCGGCGGCGCCATGGCCGGCATCGCCGGGTCATGCTTCCCGCTGATCCTGACCCCGCAATGGGTCGAAAGGCTGACCTCGGGGCGCGGCTGGATCGCGCTGGCGCTGGTCGTGTTTTCCGCCTGGCGGCCGTTCCGCCTGCTGGCGGGAGCCTATCTGTTCGGGCTCATCGCCACCATGGAACTGTACGCCAAGGCGGCCGGCGGTTCGTTCCGCATCCTGCCGTCCGAACTCTGGGCCTCACTGCCCTATCTCGCCACCATCCTGGTGCTCGTCCTGATCTCGCTCAGAAGCAAGGGCAGCACCGGCGCACCGGCGTGCCTTGGCAGGCCGTTCACCCCCATGAACTGAAACACCAACAGGGAACCCGTCCAACAGGAGAGTCACATGACTGTGTTCAATGCCCGCCCCATGAACAGACGCGACGTCCTCAAGATCGGCGTCGCCGCCAGCGCCGTTCCGCTTCTGGGCAGCCGCGCCTTCGCGCAGAAGGCCAAGGTGAAGGCCGCCTTCGTGATGATCGGCACCCCCGACGACAATGGCTGGAACTTCGGCCACGATACCGGCCGCAAATACATGCTCGACAAGCTCGGCGCCGACAAGGTCGAGACCACCGTCGTCACCAACGTCGCCGAAGGCCCGGATTCCGAGCGCGTGTTCCGCGAGCTGGCCCAGCAGGGCAACGACATCATCTTCGGCACCAGCTTCGGGTTCGGCACCTATATGGAAAAGGTCGCCAAGCAGTTCCCGGACGTAAAGTTCGAATGGGCCACCGGCTACGAAACCATGCCGAACCTTTCGATCTACAATGCCAAGTTCCACGAGGGCCGCGCCGTCATCGGCACCATCGCCGGCATGATGTCGAAGTCGGGCATCGGCGCCTATATCGGCTCGTTCCCGATCCCGGAAGTGTTCATGGGCGCCAACGCCTTCCACCTGGCGGCGCGCAAGAAGAACCCGAACTTCGTCACCAAGGTGGTTTACGTCGACAGCTGGTTCGATCCGCCCAAGGAAGCCGACGCCGCCCGCGCCCTGATCGACCAGGGCGTCGACGTCATCACCCAGCACACCGACGGTCCGGCGGCGCTGCAGGTGCTCGAGGAAGCCATCAAGCAGGGCAAGCCGGTCATCGGCGGCTTCGGCCAGGGCGCCGACATGAGCGCCTTCGCGCCCGAGGCGCACCTGACCGCGATCATCGACAACTGGGGTCCGTACTACACCAAGGCCGTCGGATCCGTGCTCGACGGCACCTGGGTATCCTCGAGCTTCTGGGGCGGGATCAAGGACGGCGAAGTCGTCATCGGCCCGTATAACAAGAAGATTCCGGCCGACGTCGTCGCCGAAGCCGATCGGGTCAAGGCCGGTATCGCCGACGGCTCAATCCATCCCTTCGCCGGTCCGATCGTCGATACCACCGGCAAGGTCCGGGCCGCCGAAGGCGACATCATCGACGACGGCGAGTTCTGGGCCGCCGAGGCGTGGTACGCCGAAGGCATGCAGGCCTGATTGGTCTTGCCCTACCGCAAAACTGGAGCGAGGCGCATCGCGCCCCGCTCCATTTGCGCTTCGAGGATTGGCCTGCCGTCATCGCGGGGAGCGCAGCGGCGAAGCAGTCCATGATCGGCGTGGATGGCGGTCTTCAATGGATTGCCGCGCGTCTCCGGCGCTCGCAATGACGCCGCTTCTTCCGGGAGCGATGAAGTGACCGATTTCGCGATTCTCCGGGAATGGGTGCAGTTCGGCGTCAGATGGCTGCACGTGTCCACGGCCCTTGCCTGGATCGGCTCGTCCTTCTATTTCATCGCCCTCGATCTGGGTCCGAGAAGGACCGAGAACCTGCCGGCGCTCGCCTCGGGCGAGGAATGGCAGGTGCATGGCGGCGGCTCTTGTCACATCAACAAATACCTCGTCGCCCCGCCGACCCTTCCCGAGCACCTGATCTGGTTCAAATGGGAAAGCTACGCGACCTGGCTTTCCGGCTTCGCCATGCTGGCGGTGCTCTATTATGCCGGTGCCAACCTGTTCCTGATCGACCGCAATGTCCTGGACGTGCCGGCCTGGGTCTTAATCCTTATCTCCCTGGCCTCGCTGTCGATCGGCTGGCTGGTCTATGATTTCCTGTGTAAATCGCCGATCGGCAAGCACACGACCGGGCTGATGCTCGTGCTGTTCGGCGTGCTCGTCGTCATGGCCTGGGGCTATGCGCACCTGTTCACCGGACGGGCGGCGCTTCTGCATCTGGGCGCCTTCACGGCGACGGTGATGAGCGCCAACGTGTTTTTCATCATCATCCCGAACCAGAAGATCGTTGTCGCCGACTTGAAGGCCGGGCGGACGCCGGCGGCCTATCTCGGCGAACAGGCCAAGCAGCGCTCTTTGCACAACAACTATCTGACGCTGCCGGTCATCTTCCTGATGCTCTCCAATCACTACCCGCTCGCCTTCGCGACCGCGCACAACTGGATCATTGCCGCGCTGGTCTTTCTGATGGGCGTGCTGATCCGGCACTATTTCAACTCAAGGCACGCCCGCAAGGGCAATCCGCACTGGACCTGGGCCCCGACCGCGCTCATCTTCATCGCCATCATGTGGCTATCGTCCAATCCGAGATTGCCGGGCGCGGAAGCCGAAGCCTCCTCGGCTTCGGAACAGGCCTTTGTCAACGATCCGCATTTCGCGGCGGTACGCGACATCGTGCTCGGGCGCTGTTCGATGTGCCACACCGCCGAACCCGATTTCATGGGTGTGACGGCGCCACCCAAGGACGTCATCCTCGACTCTGATGCCGCCATTGCGGCGCGTGCCCGCCAGATCGCCATCCAGGCCGGGCTCTCGAGTACCATGGCGCCGGGCAATGTCAGCCATATGGAGCCCAAGGAACGACAGCTGATCGTTGCCTGGTACCGGGAGAGCCCCGCAGCATCGGGGCGGATGATGTGACACAGAAGCTTGTGCGCGGCCGGATCCTGAGCTTTCTCAGGCGGCCGGAAGGACCAAACGACACCAGCGCCTATGTCTATCTCGCGGACGGCGGCATCCTGATCGGCGCCGACGGGCGCATCGCTGAAGTGGCGGACTTCGCCGAACTCGGCGCGACCGATGCGCCGGTCGTCGACCATCGCCCGCACCTGATCACGGCCGGCCTTGTCGATCCGCATATCCATTTCGTCCAGATGCAGGTCGTTGGCTCCTATGCCGGCAGTCTGCTCGAATGGCTCAACACCTATACCTTCCTCGAGGAACAGCGATTCGCTGATCCGGTGCACGGGGCGCGCATCGCGTCGCTGTTTTTTGACGAACTGGTCCGCAACGGCACCACGTCGGTCGCCGCCTACTGCTCGTCACACCCGGCATCGGCCGAAGCCTTCTTCGCCGAGGCGGCGCGGCGCAACATGGCCGTCATCGCCGGCAAGGTGATGATGGACCGCAACTGCCCCGCGCCTTTGCGCGATACGCCGCGGCGCGGTTACGACGAAACCAAGGCGCTGATCGGCAAATGGCACGGCAAGGGACGGGCGCAAGTGGCGATTACCCCCCGTTTCGCCCTGACCTCGACGAACCAACAGATGGAAACGGTCAAGGCGCTGGCGGGCGAATTCCCGGACGTCCCGATCCAGACACATTTGAGCGAGAACCATATCGAGATCAGAACCACCGAGGAGCTCTATCCCGAGCACAAGGATTATGTCTCGATCTACGCCCATTACGGCATGCTGCGCCCCAATGCGCTTTTCGGCCACGCCATCCATCTGAGCGAGAGCGAGATGGCGATGATGGCCGAAAGCGGCGCCGTGGCGGTCTCGTGCCCGACCTCCAATCTCTTCCTCGGCTCGGGGCTTTTCGATCTCGGCCGGGCGGACAAGGCCGGCATGCGGGTCGCGGTCGCCACCGATATCGGCGGCGGCACCTCCTATTCCCTGCTCGAAACGCTCGACGAATTCTACAAGGTTCAACAGATGACGGGAAACCGGCTCGATCCGCTGACCTCCATCTACATGGCGACACGCGGCAACGCCCAGGCACTGGGGCTTGCCGCCGAAATTGGCAGCGTCGCGCCGGGGCGTTTTGCCGACCTCGTCGTGCTCGATGCCGGCGCCACGCCGGCAATGCGCATCAGGATGGAGCGGATTTCAACGCTTGCCGAGGAGATCTTCCTGCTGGAAACCTTGGGTGACGACCGGGCCATAATCGAAACCTATATTGCCGGGCGGCCGGCAAAGTCGGTTCTTGCAAACGGGAACTGAGTGGTGCAACTCATCGGGAGACGGGCAGGTGGCAAACCGCTGCAACAATTGCCGGATTCAATGCAAATCCATTATCAGAATTTGAAAAGAGGGACGGAGATCGGGTAAGAAACCCGGCTTCTAAGGAGAAACGGATGCCAATATACGTCGAACGCGCCGGACTGCAGATTGACGAAGGTCTGGCCGGCTTCATCGAGAACGAAGCTCTGCCGGGAACCGGAATTGCGGCTGACGCCTATTGGAGCGGTCTTGCCGGGCTCGTCGGTTTCGCCATGCCGCGCAATGCCGAACTCCTTGAGTTGCGCGAAACCCTGCAGAAAAGGATCGACGAATGGCACAAGGCCAATGGACCGGTTGCCGCCGACCCCGAAGGCTATGAAGCCTTCTTGCGCGAGATTGGCTATCTCGAGCCGGAGCCGGAGGATTTCGAGATCGAAACCGAGGGTCTCGATCCCGAGATCACCAAGATCTGCGGACCGCAGCTGGTGGTGCCGGTTTCCAATGCCCGCTACGCCCTCAATGCTGCCAATGCCCGCTGGGGCAGCCTCTACGATGCCTTTTATGGCACCGACATCATCCCCCGCGACGGTGTGCTGGCGCCCGGCCGGGTCTACAACCCGCAGCGCGGCGCCAAGGTGTTCGAACGCGTGGCCGAATTTCTCGACAATGCCTTTCCGCTCGAGGAAGGCAGCCATGCCGATGCGACCTGCTACATGGTGGCGCCGATCGAGGGCGAAGAACGTTTCGTCGTGGTGTCGCGCAATGTCCAGACCACGCTCAAGGATCCGTACCAGTTCGTCGCGCATCACGGCGAAGGCGACCGCGCCCAGATCCTGTTGTGGCACAACGGTCTGCATGTCGAACTGTGCGTCGACCTGACCCATCCCATTGGCCGGACCCATCCGGCGGGCCTGGCCGACGTCGTGATGGAAAGTGCCATCACAACCATCCAGGACTGCGAGGATTCGGTTGCCGCCGTCGATGCCGTCGACAAGGTCGGGGTCTATCGCAACTGGCTCGGGCTGATGAACGGCAAGCTCGAGGATACGTTCGAAAAGCGCGGGCACCGGGTGCACCGCACGCTCAGCCACGGCCGGTCCTATACCGATCCGCACGGAAGGCGCCTGACGCTCAAGGGAAGGGCGCTGCAGCTGGTTCGCAATGTCGGGCATCTGATGACCACCGACATGATTCTGGACGATCGCGGCAAGCCGGTCGGCGAAGGGATCGTCGATGCGGCGGTGACGGCGCTTTGCGCCCTGCACGACCGCCATACCCGCCACAATTCCCGTACCGGCGCCATCTATGTCGTCAAGCCGAAGATGCACGGGCCGCAGGAGGTTGCCTTCGCCTGCGATATCTTCGCCAGTGTCGAGCATTTCCTCGGCCTGCCCGAACACACGATCAAGATCGGCATCATGGACGAGGAGCGCCGCACCTCGGCCAATCTCCAGGCGGCGATCAAGGCGGCGCAGAAGCGCGTCTTCTTCATCAATACCGGCTTCCTCGACCGTACCGGCGACGAGATCCACACCGCCATGCAGGCCGGCCCGGTGCTTCGCAAGGAAGAGATCAAGCAGGAGAGCTGGATCAAGGCCTATGAGGACCGCAATTCCACCATCGGTCTTTCCTGCGGCTTTTCCGGCAGGGCCCAGATCGGCAAGGGCATGTGGGCCATGCCCGACAACATGGCGGACATGCTCAAGGCCAAGATCGGCCACCCGCAGGCCGGCGCCAACACCGCTTGGGTGCCGTCGCCGACGGCGGCGACGCTGCATGCCCTGCATTATCACGAGGTCGACGTGTTCGAGGCGCAAAAGCGCCGGACGGGCGAGCCGGTTCCGCCCCTCGGCGATCTGTTCTCGATGCCGGTGCTCGATCCCCGGACGCTGAGTGGGGAAGAGATCATCAAGGAGGTCGAAAACAATGCCCAGGGCATTCTCGGCTATGTCGTCCGTTGGGTCGAACAGGGGGTGGGCTGCTCCAAGGTGCCCGATATCCACGACACCGCCCTGATGGAGGATCGCGCCACCTTGCGGATTTCCAGCCAGCACATCGCCAACTGGCTGCTGCATGGCGTCGTGACCAGGGAAGAGGTCGAAAAGGTGTTCGAGCGCATGGCGGTGATGGTCGATCATCAGAACGCCCGCGATCCGCTCTACCAGCCCATGGTCGACCATTACGATACCAACATCGCCTACAAGGCGGCGCTCCGACTGGTGTTCGAAGGCGTCATCCAGCCCTCGGGCTATACCGAACCGATCCTGCACGAGATGCGGGCGAGCCAGAAGGTGATGTAGCAGGTCGATACCCGGCGCAGGCCGCAGGAGAGAATGTCAGGCATCTACCGGATCTGGCCCCCGGCCTTGGCCGGGCCGGATCGGAGGCATTGCGCCTTTCGGCAGACCTCACCCGATGGCGATGAACGGCAGGATGAGCCGGCTCTGGCGGGCGCTGTCGAAATAGATCGTCTGGTACTGCACCACCATGCGCCGGGCCGAGCCGATCGGCTCGCCGGTCCCGAGATTGCGGGCGAAGCGCGGATGCGCTCCCGAGGACACCTGCAGCCTGAGGCGGTGGCCGCGCCGGAAACGGTGGGCGCAATGGTGCATGGTGATCTCGATCTTCATGATGCCGTCGGCATCGCGCTCCGGTTCCTCCGGACGGATGCGGACGATGGCATCGGCGATATTGATCGACTGGCCCGAAGGCGAGACATCGCAGATCCGGGCGAAGAAATCGGTGTGCGGCGAACTCGATTTGGCATAGAGCGTCAGTTGCGGCTGGCCGACGATGACGAGATCCTCGGCAAGCGAGCCGGAGGTGAAGACCTGAACATCCTTGCGCCTTTCGAGCTTGCGGTTGTCGACCGGCCCGGCGCCTGAAAAGGCGAAATAGGCGCCGCCGACGCTCGGGGTCGGGTTGGCGGGATCATAGAGATAGGACAGCGGCTGGCCATCCTCGGGCAGGGCGCTGTCGAGGCGCCCCGCTTCGTGCAGATAGATGCCGGCCTGTCTGACGCCCGGCGGCGGGAAGGACCGGAATTCGCGCCAGCCGAGGCCGCCGGAGAATTCGATCCGCACCGGATTGGCGCGCAAGAGCGAGAAATCGTTCTCGAGATGCGCCCGCATCCAGGGAATGGTGGCGCGCACGCTTTCGGCCTGCAGTTCGGGGGAGATGTGATGCCATGCTCCGATGGTCAGGTAGGGAGTGTGGCCGAGCGAGACGAGGTGCTGATAATCGTTCAGCAATTCGTCGAGCATGAAGTCGTACCAGCCGGAGACGAAATGGTTGGGCGGCGTCGTTTTCGACATGCGCTTGCGCTGGTCGAGTGGTGCCCAGAACTGGGGATTGCCGACCGCTTCGTGGAACCAGCGGCGCCAGAAGGGGATTTTCTGCCCGACCACCTCGACGTCGCTGTCGATCAGCGGCAGCTTGCTGGCGGCGTTGAGGGTGCGGCGTTCGATATCGCCGACGATGATCTGCAGTCCGGCCGTCATCGGCGCTTCGGTCAGACCTTCCACGACCTGCAGCCATGAGAGCCAGAGCTGCAGGGCGAAGGAGCCGCCGGGAAAGACGATGGATTCGAACTCGGCGCTCGAGGCCTGCACGGCCATGGCCGAACGTTCCGGCAGGGCATCGCAGATCGCCCATTGCGCATAGGCGAGATAGGAGGGGCCGGTCAGCCCGATCCGACCGTCGTACCAGGACTGGTTCCGGAGCCAGTCGAGCGTGGCCAGGCCGTCCTCGCGCTCGTAGCGCAGCGGATCGAACTCGCCGCTCGAGCCGCCGGTGCCGCGGCAGGCCTGGATGATGCTGTTATAGCCCTGTTCGGCGAAAACCTCGGCCACGGTGCCGAAACCGTTGAAGCCATAGGGCACGCGCATAAGAAGGGTCGGATAGGTGCCCGGCTCGACCGGGCGATAGATGTGGGTCTTGAGCACGATGCCTGGCGCCGTCACGACATCGGTCTCGACCACGGGCGCGGACGTATTGCGTGCCGACGGCAGGCCGAACAGATGGGCGAGTATGGTCGAGGCAGCGCTCATGTGAGCCCATCTCCCGCTCTATTGCGGCAAGCTGATGACGCCGGCCGCTTTTCGTGGCCAAACTCTGACCGAACAGGAGCTTAGTTCACGAATTCGAACGCATCTACGTCGAACAGACCCTTATCGGTCAGTTTCAGATGCGGAATGACCGGCAGGGCGAGGAAGGCGACCTGCAGGAACGGTTCCGGCAACACGCAGCCAAGCTCGTAGGCGGCGGCGCGCAGATCCCTTAGCTGCTCCGCGATCTGTTCGAACGGGGTCGGGCTCATCAGCCCGGCGATGGGCAGGGCGAGATCGGCGGTGATGCGGCCGGCATCGGCCACGGCGAAGCCGCCCTTCATCGCGATTACCCGGTTCACCGCCAGGGCCATGTCCTCGTCATTGGTGCCGATCACGGTGATGTTGTGGCTGTCATGCCCGACCGAGGAGGCAATGGCGCCCTTTTTCAGCCCGAAGCCGGTAACGAAGGCGCGGCCGATATTGCCGTTTTTGCCATGGCGCTCGACGACGGCGACCTTGATCACGTCGGCCTCGAGATCCGGCTTGAGCCCGGCGGGGCCGCGTTCGAGGCTGGCCGATTCGCGCCAGGTGATGATCTTGCCGGGCCTGACGCCGATCACCGGCGTTTCATTGTGGTTCGGATTGGGCTCCGTGACGAAGACCTCAGGGTCGATCGGCTTCGCCTTCATCGAGGAAAGCCCGACCGGAGCGATCGCGTTGCGGGTGGCAAAAAGCGCCGGGGTCACGAGCCGTCCGGCGGAAACGACGTCGCTGACCGTACACGCTTCGAGATCGTCGAGCAGGACGATATCGGCGCGCCAGCCCGGCGCGACATGGCCGCGATCCCTCAGACCGAAAATGCGGGCCGCCGAAGCCGAGGCGGCGCGATAGACATGGTGCAGCGGCCGGCCCTTGGCGATGAGGCGGCGGATCAGGGCGTCGAGATGCCCTTCCTCGGTGATGTCGAGCGGATTGCGGTCGTCGGTGCAAAGGGCCAAGAAGCTCGAGGTGTTTTCGTCGAGCACTTCGGCGAGGGCGTCGAGGTCCTTGGAGACCGAGCCTTCGCGGATGAGGATGGCCATGCCCTTGGACAGTTTTTCACGCGCTTCGGCCGCACTGGTCGCCTCGTGGTCGGTGCGGA
This sequence comes from uncultured Devosiaceae bacterium, assembly GCA_964555575.1. Lineage (GTDB taxonomy): Bacteria > Pseudomonadota > Alphaproteobacteria > Rhizobiales > Devosiaceae > JAHJQZ01. Next base: position 13,494 of record CAZKTH010000011.1, read on the forward strand.
TGCCGGTGCTGAGATAGCCGTTGAGGTCGAAACCGGAAAGGAGCGGCGCATGCCCGTCCATGTGTCCGCCCTGAAAGGCGGTGAGCTTTTTGATGATGCCCGGATCGGCGTTGAGGACGCCGGAGTAATTCATCATTTCGGCCAGGCCGATGACCTTGGGATGATCCCGGAACGGAATGAGGTCCTCGATGTCGAGCCGCGCCCCCGAGGTTTCGTGCGGCGTCGACGGCACGCAGGACGAGAGATTGACGCGGATATCCATGACCGCCTCGACAGCGGAGGCGAGGAAATAGGCGATGCCCTCGGCGCCGGTGACATTGGCGATTTCGTGCGGGTCGCAGACGATGGTGGTGACGCCGTGCGGCAGGACGCAGCGGTCGAATTCGAGCGGAGTGACCAGAGATGATTCGATATGCAGATGCGTATCGATGAAACCGGGCACGGCGAAGCGTCCGCGCCCGTCGATTTCCCGTTCCCCCTCATAGGTCCCATGCGTGCCGACGATCCTGTCGCCGACAATGGCAATGTCGGTCCGGGTGATGTCGCCGGTGATGACGTCGAGTCGTTTGACATTGCGGATCACCAGATCGGCCGGGTCCAGCCCGCGCCCGGCCCGGATCATGCGGACAAGAGTTTCGGCACTGGGTTCGGACACGCAAGTTCCTTTCGTCTGGGGCATCGACAAGCGACAATGGACGGCCTGTCGCGAAATCGATGCGGCCGCGAACAGAAGGGACATGCCGTCCGATGGATCGGAAAGCATCCTGTCCCGGAATCGCTAGAGGGTGGTGCCTTGGCGCGACGCGGTCAAGCACCGTTGCACGGTACTATCCCCACAGTTCGATATCGTCCTGCGGCAGCTTGCGCTCGTGATGCACGGGCGCGTGCGACATGGCGTCAAGCAGCAGCTCGGCCTGGGTCTCGGGCGAGAAGATGTCGCCCTGGAAGCTCATCACGCCCATGCGGTAGAGGAAATCCTTCTGCGCGATGGTGTCGACGCCTTCGGCCGAGACCTCGACACCGATGGCGCGCGCCAGCCAGACCACGGCATGGGTGATGGCTTCCGGATCGGGGCAGTCGGCGAGCTGGTCGAAGAAATCGCGGTCGATTTTGATGCGGTCGACCTCGTATTTCTGCAAAAGCGCCAGGGCGCGGAAACCGGAACCGAAATCACCAAGGGCGATATTGATGCCGACACTGCTCAGTTTCCTCAGGGTCGCGGCGGCGACGGTCTCCTTTTCCGACATCATCTTCTCGCAGATCTCGAGTTCGAGATCGTCCGGCTTCATGCCGGCCCGCTCGAGAATGGAAAAGAGCTTGTCGAAGAACAGGGGATTGCGCAATTGCGCCGCGTAGGTATGCACGCCGATGCGCAGACCGGGATGGGCGGCGCCGAAGCGGCAGGCCTCGACGAGGACGAATTCGCCCAAGGGGTCGATCAGACCGCAGCTTTCGGCGACGGGAATGAAACGCTCGCGATCGATCTTGCCGAGCGTTTGATGGTTCCAGGCGATCTCGGCGGTCACCCCGACGATTTCGGCGCCATTGCCGCGCACCAGCGGCACAAATTCGACGTCGAGTCCGACGCCACTCGACAGGGCGGCACGCAGTTCTTCCTCGATGGTCTGGCGGCGGCGGACCGTTTCGCTCATCCTGTCTTCGAAGATCTTGTAGCGGTTGCGGCCGCCCGACTTGGCTTCGTAAAGGGCGATGTCGGCCTTGCGGGCCAGTTCGACGCTGGCGAGCGCATCCTTCGGCGCCATGGCGATGCCGATCGAGGCCCCGACAAAGGCCTGGGACTTGGCGACCTGGAACGGCGAGGCAATGGCGCGGATGATGCGGTCGGCGACGATGGTGATATCGGAGGTGTCGCTGACATCGGTCTGGATGACGGCGAATTCGTCACCGCCGAGACGGGCGATGGTGTCGGTCTCGC
>CAZKTH010000011.1:15439-24019 GCA_964555575.1 uncultured Devosiaceae bacterium
AAGAGGGGACGCATGCGGTCGGCCACCTGGCGGATCAGGTTGTCGCCGGCCTCGTGGCCGAAGGTGTCGTTGACCTCCTTGAACCGGTCGAGATCGATCATCAGGAGGGCAATGCCGTTGGGGCCGCGCCGGGCCGAAGCGAGGGCGGTGTTGAGGCGATCCTCGAACAGGGCACGGTTGGCCAGGCCAGTCAGCTTGTCGTGGAACGCCATGTGCTGGGCGGCGACACGTCCCGCCTCGATCTGGCGGGTCGAACGTCTCAGATCGTAGATCAGCACGGCGACGACGGCGAGCATGATGGCAAAGCCGCCAACCATGGCCGGCAGGCTGTCGGCGAGGATGCGTGCGCCCGGCCAGCTGGGCTGCCAGGCGAAATAGGTGATGATCTTGCCGTTGCGGTCGAGAACGGGAACGCGAATGTCACCCGGACGCGACGCCTGGCCGAGCGTATCGAAATGGCCGCCGGAGATCAGCAACTGGTCGTTGATATCGTCCGCCAGCTCGTTGTCGAGGAACTCGACGGCAACATGCACATATTCGCTGCCGGGGCTGTATTCGTAGTAGCCGCTATTGGAAGCGATCGGAGCGAAACTGGCCAGGGCCGGCACGCCATTGAGAAGCATGAAATCGCCGGTCGAGGGCAGAACATGGCTGACGCCCTGGGTGTAGGCGGCCAGCGCTCCCTGCCAGTCGATCTCGCGCAGACGGGTGATGAAGGGCGCAAAGGCCTGCCTGTAATTGTCGTAGGACCTGACGTCGATCGTCTCGCCGTCGTACATGGCGTGGACCGGGTTCTGATTGGGATCGAGCACAAAGACGAGATCGACGGCGGAATTCTCGTAAAGGCCTACGCCGAGATTTTTGCCGATCCAGTCGAGATCGAGCGGCGTTAGCACCGCTTGCACCGCCTCGTCCCAGCCGACGATATCGGCCTGGTCGCCGGTCAGAACATCCTGTTCCTGGTCGATGAAATGGTGCACCAGCGTTTCTTCGCGGACGGCGGCTTGCTCGTCGCTCTTGCCGGCGGAGAGGTAGATCAACCCGGCCACGAAGCCGAAAGTGACAACAACACTCAGAAGTACCGGCAAGAGCACGCTGAATACAAAGCGTACACGCCCCTTGCCCTTCTGCGGATCAAACCTCATTCGATCCTTCACACTCCAACACGCGGAAGCGGTCCGAAAGGACGATTTCGGTCTGCTCTGTCCGACCGCCTCGATATCCCCCGGGCGAGAACAAATGTGTCCGGATCGCGTTCCCGTCGGGCATGTTAGCCGCGAGCCATTATCCGGGGGTTAGGCCCGGCAACAAATTGCGGACATGGTTAACGCATGCCTATAACCGAACGCCCGTAGCGGGATTCACATTCCGCGAATGGTTTCAGCGGCTTGCAAGTTCGGATTTGACCGCCTGCCGGATCGCCTCGGCCAGTCGGTCTCCTTCGGCACCGTTATTGCCCGCCCGGGCGATCAACGCGTCCATGGTCACCAGGTAACGCGAAAAAAGCCGCTCGAAATCGGCGATGTCGCTGTCGCTCCAGTCCCTGAACGCCGCGAACAGCAGGTGCCATTTCAGGGCCATGACAGCATCGAAAAGCGCAAGGCTCGCCGGCGTCAGCTTCAGCACGGTCTTGCGGGCGTCGTCCTGGGCGACGTCGCGGCGGACATAGCCCTTGGCGACCAGCGATGCCACCAGCCGGCTGGCTCGGGAGGGGTCGATCGCCATCTCCTCGGCGATGTCACCGACCGCGACATCGGTTCTGCTCATGCCGTAAACGCCCCATTTGAGACGCGAAAGGGCGGTCAGCGCCTCGAATTCCGTCGGTTCGATGTCGAGTCCCAGATCGGTGAGGATGGAATGCACCATCTCGCCCTTGAGCATGCGCCGGCGCCAGGCAAACAGCGCCGCATCGATGCCGATCAGCGCCTCGGCCGCCCCGGTCGTCATCCCCAACGCCTCCGCATGGGCGACATATTTGCCGAAATGGGCACGAAAGGCCTTGCCGGCGGTTCGGGAGGACGGTTCTTCGACCTGTTTGCTGGACATGGGGCAACTATGACGAAAAATGTGCGGATGTCAATTAAGTGACATTCACATATATGTGTTGTTGACATATAAATTGCTGCGGCATAGACAGGCGCGATCGTCGTTCCCCAGCGGCGTCCAATCTGGAGTGCAAACGTGCCCGAACAGTCCCAGCAGGTGCAGGAAGCGACGCCGACCGCAACCCATGGCGTGCCGTCTTCGGTCCGCGTCGTCATCGCCTCGGTCGCCGTTCTTTTGCTGCTGGCCTCGCTTGACCAGACCATCGTGTCGACGGCCCTTCCGACCATCGTCGCCGATCTTGGCGGCATCGAGCACTTGAGCTGGGTGGTGACGGCCTATCTCTTGTCCTCGACCGTTGTGGCGCCGATCTACGGCAAGCTCGGCGATCTGTACGGGCGGCGCATCGTCGTGATTGTGGCCATCGTGCTGTTTCTGGGTGGCTCAGCCCTCGCCGGCCTGTCACAATCCATGCTGTTCCTCATCCTGTCACGCACCATTCAGGGATTTGGCGGCGGCGGACTGTTCGTTCTGGCCCTGTCGATCATCGGCGACGTCATCGCACCCAAGGATCGCGGCAAGATCCAGGGCGTGTTCGCCGGAGTGTTCTCGCTGTCGAGCGTCATGGGGCCGCTTCTGGGCGGCTGGTTCGTCGAGAACCTTTCCTGGCACTGGATTTTCTACATCAATCTGCCGCTCGGCGTCGTGGCGCTGATCGGATTCTGGCTTGCCTTCAAGGCACCCGCCCAGACGGTCTCGCACAGGATCGACTATCTTGGCGCCGTGCTCTTGATGGTCTCGCTCGCATCTCTGGTGCTGTTCACCAGCCTTGGCGGCAGCACCTTCGCCTGGTCGTCGCCGGAAATCATCGTCCTGATTGCCGTTGCCGTTTTCGGCCTTGCGGCCTTCGCCTTCGTCGAATCCCGGGCGAGGGAACCGGTCCTGCCCCTGAGCCTGTTCAAGCTCAACGTCTTCACCGTGACGACCAGCGTCGGCTTCGTCATGGGTGTCGCCATGCTCGGCACCATCACCTTCGTGCCGCTTTATCTGCAGGTGGCCAAGGGCATTTCGCCGACCGCATCCGGTCTTCAGATGCTGCCGATGATGGTCGGCATCATGCTGGCCTCGACCGTTTCGGGCCAGATCATGACGCGGACCGGGCACTACAGGTTCCTGCCCGTCTTCGGCATGGCGTTTCTGATTGTCGGCATGCTGGCATTGTCCACCCTGACGCCAGACACCAGCGATGTTCTGATCGGCCTTTACATCGCCGTCGCCGGGATGGGCATGGGCGCGATCATGCCGGTGGTGACGACGGCGGTGCAGAATGCCGCGCCGCGCGAAATGATGGGCGCCGCCACCGCCGCGGGCATCATGCTGCGTCAGGTCGGCGGCTCGCTGGGTGTCGCCCTGTTCGGCGCGCTGTTCGCCTCGCTCTTGTCCCAGAGCCTGCCGCAAATGGCGGGCGGCGGCGAAATGAGCGCCCAGATCAGCCCGCAAATGCTCGCCAAACTGCCGCCCGAGCTGCACGACGCGGTCGCTGCTGCCGTCGCCTCTTCGCTGCATCCGGTATTCGAGATCGCGGCCGGCGTAGCGGTTGCGGGTCTGCTGCTCGCCCTGCTTCTCAGGGAAGTGCCCCTCAGGAGCCGCGCCCGGCCGGTGCATGCGCAGCAATCGTCCGCTCCTGCCGGCACGGCGCAGGAAGCGGAACCGGGCGAGGCGTAGGGCTGTTGCCGCGCGCCTTTCGCTGATTCACTGCAAAGCTCCTCGTCATTGCGAGGAATCCTGGCGACGCGGCAATCCACCGGGCAGCGAATGCCAGCCGTTACAGGCCGGATTGCCGCGCGCGCTCGCGATGACGGACGAAGTGCCTTCGCCAGAATTCGAAACCGGCTGAAGCAAAATGCGTTCTGATGGAATCAGAACGGAAGCTCCAAATTATTGAGTGGTCGCGTTTTCAAACCGGCGAACCGGTATCCACTTCGCCTGAAAACGCTCTAGCGCAGCGCCCGCATGGCGTTGAGGATGACGGCGACGTCGATCAGTTCCTGAATGATGGCGCCTTCGACCGGCATCAGATAGCCGAAGGCGGCGATGAGCATGAACAGGCTGCTCAGACCCATGCCGACAAAGACGCTTTGCACCGCGATGGACTTGGAGCGTTTGGCGATGCGGATGCCGGGGAGAATGCGGTCGATGGCATCGACGAGGATGACCATATCGGCGGTTTCTGCCGAGGCGGCGCTGCCATGGGCGCCCATGGCGACGCCGATATCGGCGGCGGCGAGAGCAGGGGCGTCGTTGACCCCGTCCCCGACCATCATCACCGGCCCGTATTTGCGTTCGGCGACGACGATGAGCATTTTCTGCTCGGGCGTTGCGGCGGCGTGGATGTAATCAAGCGGCAGATGAGCCGCCGTCGCCTCGGCCGCCTCGCGGTTGTCGCCGGTGGCGAGCACGATATGCGTCATGCCTTCCTGCCGCAGTGCGGCGAGAAGCTCCGAGGTGCCTGCGCGCAATTCGTCGGCCAGGATCAGCGTGCCGGCGTAGAGGCCGTCGATGGCAACGCCGACCGATACCGCTCCGGCCAGAGGATCGGGGTAGCAGTCTTCGGCGCGGCGTCCGATGCTGGCGGCAACGAAATGCACGCCTCCGACGACGACCTCGTGTCCATCGATCTCGCCGGCAACGCCTTCGCCCGGTGTCTCGACGGCATTCTTTGGCACGGGCAGTGCAAGGTTCCGGGCATGGGCAGTCTCGACGATGGTGTGCGCAATGGAATGCTGGCTGGCCTGATCAAGGCCGGCGGCGAGGCGCAGGATTTCATCTGGATCGTTTTCGGTTCTGGTTTCGACCAGCGCCGGCCGGCCGGTCGTCAGCGTGCCGGTCTTGTCGATGACCAGGGCCTTGGCGGTGGCGATGGCTTCGAGTGCCTTGCCGCCCTTGATCAGGATACCCTGGGTGGTGGCGCGAGAAAGGCCGGCGACCAGCGCCACGGGCACGGCGAGAATAAGCGGGCAGGGTGTGGCAACGACCAGAACGGCGACGATGCGTACCGGGTCCGCGCTCAGGAACCAGGCGAACCCGGCGATCGCCAAGGTGAAAACGAGAAAGACGATGGAGTAGCGATCGGCGAGGCGGGTCATCGGCGCCCGCGATTTCTCGGCCTGTTCGACCAGGCGGATGATGCCGGCAACGGTGGAATTCTCCGCCGTTTCGGTGGCGATGAGATCGAATGGCTCGCCGGAATTGGACGTGCCCGAATAAACGGCTTCGCCCGTATCGTGCTTGACCGGCCGCGACTCGCCGGTGAGCGTTGATTCATCGAGAACCGCCACGCCGTCGCCGACCGTTCCGTCGACCGGCAGGACATCGCCCTTCCTGACCATCAGCCTGTCGCCGCGCCGCACCGCGGCCAGGGCGATTTCCTCGAGCGCGTCGGTGCCATAGCGGAAGGCGGTGCGCGGTGCCCGCGACAGCAGGGCGGTCATGCCGCGGCGGGCGCGGGCCTCGGCGAAGCTTTCGAGCATTTGACCGCCCGAATACATCAAGGCCACGACGATCGCGGCGAGTTCCTCGTCGAAGACCACCGCGGCGGTCATCGACAGGGCGGCAACGATGTCCAGGCCGATTTCGCCTTTTCTCAGACTGAGAACGATCTCGACGGCCAGCGCCGCAAGCACGGGCAGGGTGAAGCCGATGAAAACGGCGTGCGCATAATCCCCCAACCCCGCCCACATCAGGGCAAGGCCAATAATCAGCCCGCCTGCGGAGATGGCTACCAGGGCAGGCTTCAGGGAGTCCGCCGAAAAGCGGAACATGGATGGATGTCCTCCCCGCCAAAGCGCGGGTCCGGCCCTGGGGCCGGACCCTTGCACTCAGTCGGTCTTGATTTCCTTGAGCTTGTCGATGCCAAGCACCTGCAGCGCCAGCTTCTCGTAGAAGGGCTCGGAATTGCCCGACTTCATCTTGGAGATGAAATATTTCTCGAAGCCGATCTTGGCCAGGTGCACCCACTTGCCCTCGGATGACCAGTTGACGTTGCGCGGCGGGATCTGCGGCTGGGCGACGAAGGCGATGCCGCTGTCGCCGAAATCGGCGAGGCAGACGGCGTTCCAGGTGCCCTGATGGGTCGGTTCCTCGCCCCTGAGGATCTGGCCGATGTTCAGCGCGGTGGCCGTGACCATCGATTCGATCATGAAGCCGGTCTTGGGGACGCCGACCGGGACCGGGGTCGGGCTGACCGGCGGAATGGCGACGCACACCCCGATCGAGAAGACATTCTTGAAGGTCGGGTTCTGCTGATGCTTGTCGACGATGACGAAGCCACGCGGATTGACCAGACCCTCATTGCCGAACAGCGGCTTGATGCCGCGGAAGGCCGGCAGCAGCATCGAAAACTTGGCCGGCACCTCGACAGTGCCCTTGGAGCTGCCGTCGTCGTTGATCTGATCGACGAAGATCTTGCCCTTTTCGGCCTTGACCACCTTGGCATTGGTCATCCACTTGATGTGCTTCTCGCGCATATTGGCTTCCAGAAGACCCTTGGTGTCGCCAACGCCATCGAGCCCCAGATGGCCGATATAGGGCTCGGGGGTGATGTAGGTCATCGGCACCTTGTCGCGGAGCTTGCGGCGCCTGAGTTCGGTCTCGAGGATGAACATGAATTCATAGGACGGGCCGAAGCAGGAGGCACCCGGAGCGGCGCCGACCACGACCGGGCCGGGATCCTTGCAGAATTCCTCGAAGGCCTGGTAGGCCTTTTCGGCATGATCGATGTGGCAGACCGACTGGGTGAAGCCGTCATCGGGGCCGAGGCCCTCGATCTCGTCAAAGGCGAGTTCCGGACCGGTGGCGATAATCAGATAGTCGTAATCGACCGAGGTGCCGTCGACCAGTTCGACCCGGTTCTCGGCGGCAACCACCTTGCTGGCGGCGAGCGGCCGGAAGTCGATGCCGCGCCGACGCATGGCCGGGCCGAGATCGATCTCGGTGTCGATGCGCTCGCGCCATTTAACCGCAACCCAGGGATTGGACGGAACGAAATGGTATTTCGGGTCCTTGGTAATGACGGTCAGCCGGTCCTCCGGGCGCATTTCGGCCTTCATTTCATAGGCCATGACTGCGCCACCCAGCCCGGCGCCGAGAATAACGATATGAGCCATTTCGATTCCCCCTCCAAAAGGACGATTGCACAGCCTAGCCAAGCTTTTGCCCAAGCTCAGTGACCCAAGTCAATCGATGTGTTCGAATATACGAATTATCTTATTGTAGTTGCAATACCTTTTGCATCCTGCGCCGCCACTGGATACCGGCACGAACCGTCAAAGCGGCAGAGCAAAAGCCCTGTGAGGCATTTGCCGCCCGCGCCGAGCAGGGCGTGCATGAGCAATCTGGACAAGCCTGGCATATCCGGCAAATGCCTGTCGCAAAAACCCGACAAGACCGGACCAATTGCATTCGGTCATCCCGCCGTCCGGGACGCCGCCGAAGGGCGAGGCTGCAGCCGGTCCTTGCGAAGGAACAGCTGCAGCCGGCGCGGCACACCCCACAGCGCCGCGCTCTGATCATGCACCCTGGCGATACGCCTAGCAGGATGGCTAAACCCGGCACACCGGTCCGGTCACATCATCGTTCCCACCCATCCGCGCAACGGCTGACCGACCGACGCGACGCCTTCTGAGGCCTGCCCGAAGAACGTGGCCCTGTCCAACAGGGCGGAGAGAGGCGGCATGATGCCACGTGCCCGCCGCGATCCGTGAGTCAGGCACCCTTTCCTCTGATGGAATCGATCAAGGGCGCTGCAACCGGCTCCATTCCGAAACGTCGATTCCTCATTCGATCGGAGTGCGGAGGAAGTGGCGCGAACGCCACTTCCTCCTAGAAGCGCAACCGAGGACGCGGAGATTGCGCTTCATTCCGTCGCCGCAAAGCGACAAACGCACCGGCGGCGTCGTGCGCCATGTCGGGGAGATCCCGCAAGACCAACCTGTTCATGTCGCTGCCGAACCGGGAGCCAATGCCTCATGGGAGGCCGACGCATGTGAAAACCGCATCAGTCAACCGATCCCGGCAGGCATATTTTTAAACCGCTTTGGAAACGCCACGTTCACGAACATCCTCGCGTTTCGCGTGCCTCTTTATGGGTAAACTGCGAACAATGAAAAGAAGTATAGGGTTACATCGACGTTAAATGCTCAGTATTTGCCGCAAAATTGCCGCCGGCGGAAACACCTACGACAGAGGGCTTGCATACCTGCAAACGGACTCCGCTCCTTTATTGGAAACGCAACAAATTTGCAACGTCATAGTCAGGAATTGTTGCCGACATATTCGGTATAACACGTAATTCCAGTACGATTTGTCCTTCAGATATCATGATGTTGCGGAATACGCTTCCAGGAGCCCGAACCGTCGCGATCGTCGTTTTCAGGCGACGCGTTCGTTTCGACCGGTAAAAAAAACAACTGAAGATCTTTCGGCCGGGACCTGAAACAGGAAGGCGATCGGTCCCGTTTCCCGGCAGAACCGCCGCGT
>CAZKTH010000011.1:24119-28171 GCA_964555575.1 uncultured Devosiaceae bacterium
CCGGGACCTGAAACAGGAAGGCGATCGGTCCCGTTTCCCGGCAGAACCGCCGCGTTGCCGGACCGGCCGGCAGTCCTGTTTCACGCTGCAACCCGGCCGATTGCAGCGCAAGGACGCGTCTTTTCAAAACGATTTGACAATCGAACGATGCAAAACGGCGCCACATTCCATCCGAAACCCGCATGTCGAATCAGGCTTTGCGGTTCCGGTGCGAAAACAGGCTTTCGGCCAGGCCCATGAAAGCGTCGCCGCGTTCGACGAAATTTCTGAACTGATTGTAGCTCGGGGCGCCGGGCGAAAGGATCACCGTGTCGAACTGCGATTTGCGCAGCGCAATCGCCTCCATTGCCGTTTTGAGGTCGGGTGCGGCAACGAGCGGCACTTGAGGAGCCCGGCGCTGGAGGGCTTCGGCCAGCCGCGTCCCGGTGTCGGGCAGCGTGACGACGAGGGCCAGCCCGTTGTGGCCGATTTGTTCGGCCAGAGCCTCATAGTCCTGCTGACGCTCATAGCCGCCGGCAATCAGGGCGATGCGTTGCCCGGCAAAGGCGGCGAGCGCCGCCGCGGTCGCCTCCGGCGTCGTCGAAATCGAATCGTCGACGAAAAGGTGGGTGCCGATCTGCCGGTCGGAGAGACGATGCGGCAGCGGTACGAAATTGCGGACGCCGGCGAGAACACCGTCGTCGCTGGCCCCGAAGGCGCTCGCCAGCACCGCGGCGAGCAGCGCGTTGTCGATATTGTGCTGGCCGCGCAGCCGGCTTTGCGGAACGGTATCGAAGATCTCGTCCGTCAGGGAATCCTCGAGCGCCGGCAGCAGTCGCGCGGCATCGGCACGATAGGGCGCGGTCAGCGGATGGGTTGCCGCCTGCGGTCCAAAGGCGAGGCGGGCCCCGGGAGCGATGTCGATGAGGCGAAGCTTGTCAGCGAAATAACGGTCACGGCTCAGGTGCCAGTCGACATGTTCGGGAAAAAGCGTCGTCAGCCCGATCGCGTCCGGGGCGAAATCCATGTCGGCGGTCTGGTAGCTCGACAGTTCGAGGACGACGAGCGGATAGGTGTCGCCGAGATCGAGCGGCGGCACGCCGACATTGCCGCCAAGGCCGGCATCCATGCCCGAGGCAATGAGCATGTCGTGGCAAAGCGTTGCCGTGGTCGATTTGCCCTTGGTGCCGGTGATAGCGATCACCTGCGTCTTGTGACGCAGATATTTCCCCCAGAGGTTGAGGTTGGAGGTGACTTCGACACCGGCGGCGCGGGCGGCCGAGAAGACCGGTTTGTAGAGCGATACCCCGGGGCTCTTGACGATTGTCGCAAACCGCCTTGCGGCAATTGCGTCTTCCAGCGCCTCGGGCGGCAGCCATTGGGTCTCGTCGAGGTCGGAACTGCCGCTGTCGGCGGTGACGAACACCGCCGTGGCCGGGAAATGCCTTGAAAGGAAGGCGCGGGTCGAACGGGCTTCGGCGCCGGCGCCGTACAAGAGGACCGGATCGCCGTCACGCATCGTTGAAGATGTCGTCGGCAAGGTCGGGCGGAATCAGGTGCTCCGGACGGTCGGCGTAAAGGGCCCGCCAATCCGCCTTGAGCCCGTTGCCATACTGGGCGTCGAGATCGGCCGAAAGCAGGCGGACGATCCGCGTGTCGCGCCAGTCCTCGAGTGTCCGCAGACGGTCGAGGACGGCGGCGGCCTCGCGGATTTCGCCGACGCATTCCCAAGGCTTCTGGCCGGCAAGCCCGGTCAGTTCGCGATAGCCGGATTCATGCGAAGGATCGTCGAGAAGATCGCGCCCGAAAACGCCGACGAGCCGTGCCTTTTCCATATGCGGGGCGAGGATGAGATAGGTGAACAGGCATTTCGGGCATTCGCCACACCACAGATCGCCCTTGTGCCCGGCCAGACGGAAATTGCGGTTGCAGCTCGAAAAGGAATGGTCGAACCGGGTTCCGCGGGCGAAGATCTGGGCGATGCGTGCTTCCGAGAAGGGCCTCAGCGCCGAGAAATAGCTCAAGGCGCCGTCGGTGGCTTCGGCGAGGACGGCGTTGAGGGCGCGCTCGAAGACGAAGGATTTCGAGTGCTGATGGTTGATCTCGCGGCCGTCGAAGACGACGTTGCCCTCGCTGGCCGAGCGTTCGTTGGACAAGACGATCTGGTTGTAGCCGAACAGGATGGCGGTCAGGGCGGCCACCATGGAGTTCATCGCCGTCGAGGGCACATGGCCGTTGTAGTAGCCCGGCTCGCCGCCGAGATGGATCATTCGCTCGTCGAGTACGCGCGAAATGAAGAGCGGCGGGTGGTGGATCGCCTCGACCGAGGTGATGATCGGCCCCTTGGGATTGACCGCGAAGGGGGTGTAGTCGCGCCCGGCCCGTTCGAACAGCTGCACCGAAACCAGCGAATCCTTGCCGCCGCCGATCAGCAGGAGCGCCTTGGCATCGAGTTCGGGCCGCGGCGTTTTTTCGCTGCGCTTTTCCGCCCTGATCGTCAGGGTGCCGAAGCGGTGCAGGTTGTTGCGGGCATAGAATTCGCCGAGGCCGTTTTCGTAGATGTCGAGGACAAGCGCTTCCTCGGCTTTGGTCAGCGACAGTCTGGGCGCGGCGATGGTGAAGGGCGCCAGCAGCTTGAAATAGCTGGTGCCGAGCACGAAGGCACTGAGCTCGAGCAAGCGGGAAAAAGCCGGCTCGCTGGCGCGGGCGGTGTCGAACCCGGCGGGAAACCTCAGGACTTCCTCGAAACTCAGAACGCCCAGGCTGTAAACGAAGCGGGCCACACCGGCGCCGGCATCGAAACGCGGCGGCTCGATGGTGAAGATCAGGCTGGAATCGGGAACGTGTTCGGGCAGCATTTCACCATCGCTTGCGGTTCGCGGCTCCACCGGCGGCATCCCGGTCTTTGTCTCCATAATATAGAGGATTTCGTGTGTGCCTACTGGGCAATGCGGCAGATCCACCCGAATTCCGGTAGTGACGAATCGGTGAACATAACAAGGCCTAGCTCAGGCGCATTCTGAGACGCAGCACGATCCCGTCTCCGAGACGTTGATAGCCATATTCGTTGAGGACGCAGGAAAAACCGGAGCCGGCGCGTTCGATCTCGAAAAGATTGTAGCGGGCCGGTTCCTCGCCATGCGCGGCTCCTGACGAGGCGGATGCGACCCCCAGCACCGGCACGTCGCCCGAAGGGCCGGGCAGGGTGACGATGACGGTCTTGTGCAGGTGCCCGTGCAGGACCAGTTCGGCGCCGGCCTCGGCGATGGCATGGCGGAAGAGCTCGGCATTGGCAAGGCCGCGTCGCGCGTCGCGCGCCTCTTCTCCCGCCGGTGGATGATGGATCATGACGGCCCGGAAATAGCCCATCTCGCCGAGTCGTTTCAGCCAGACCGTCAGTCGCTTGGCCTGGTCGATGTCGAATTCGCCCGAGGCTATGAAGGGCAGGGTGGGCACGGCCGAATTGCAGCCGACAAGAGCGATTTCGCCCATGCGCCGAACGAACGGAAAGGGCGAAGCGTCGAGGGTTTCGCCGCGCATGTAGTCGCCCCATTCGGCCGCGGCCATTCCAAGGCCGCCGCGCACATAGGCGTCGTGATTGCCGGGGACGACGGCGACCCGTTCCGAGGGACCGAGGGCCTGAAGCCATCTTGCCGTCGTCCTGAATTCCCGTCCTGTTGCCAGGTTGACGAGGTCGCCACTGACTGCGATGAGATCGGGGCGCATGGCCTGGAGATGCTCGACAAGGCCGGCGAGCGTATCGGCGTTGAGGCTTCTCATGCGTCTGAGCTGCCAGTTGAGATAGCCGGTGATGCGCTTGCTCATCAGTTCGCCGGCCCGGACCGGCGGCAGCGGGCCGAGATGGATGTCGGAAAGATGGGCAAGACGGATCATCGGCTGTATCTGCGGCCTGTGATTGGCTCTGGCAAGCCCGGTCCGGATTTCCTTGCCCGGTCCGATCTGCTATCGGGGAAAAAGGCGCATGGGAGTACTCGCATGGAAATGAGCCGCTTGCTGTTGTGGCGGGCCAGCATCTTCCTGTTCATCATGGGTTTTTTACGGCGTATGACCAT
>CAZKTH010000012.1:0-27596 GCA_964555575.1 uncultured Devosiaceae bacterium
GGCTCACGGCGTCCGTCCCGCCCTCAGCCTTTGTGCCGCCATCAGCACCCGTTCCGGCGTCGCCGGCACATCCAGGCGCGGACAGGTTCTGTAGTCGCCAAGGCTGGCGACCGCCATCGACAGCGCCTCGACCACCGAGACCGCCAGCATCAGCGGCGGCTCGCCGACCGCCTTGGAGCGGCCAATGGTCGGGCGCGGATTGACCGACCAGTCAACGAGATGAACGTTGAAGATTTCCGGCACGTCGGAGGCGAGCGGGATCTTGTAGGTCGAGGGGGCGTGCGTCGTCAGCATGCCTTTTTCGTTCCACATCAGCTCTTCGGTGGTCAGCCAGCCGAGCCCCTGGATGAAACCGCCCTCGACCTGGCCGAGATCGATGGCCGGATTGAGCGATTTGCCGACATCGTGCAGCACGTCCACCCGATCGACCGTGTATTCGCCGGTCAGGGTGTCGACCGAGACTTCGCAGACCGAGGCGCCATAGGCGAAATAGTAAAAGGGATTGCCGCGTCCGGTGGTCCGGTTCCAGTGGATGTCGGGGGTCTTGTGGAACCCGGTGGCGCTCAGCTGCACCCGCGCCATATAGGCCTTGTCGATCAGGGTGGCAAAAGGCACGCGCTGCCCGGCAGCCAAGACATGGCCGTCGGCGAACTGCACGTTGCCGGCATTGGCATGGAATTCCTCGGCGGCGAACTCGGCCAGGCGCTCCTTGATCTGCCGGCAGGCATCGGCGGCGGCCATGCCGTTGAGGTCGGAGCCGGACGAGGCGGCCGTCGCCGAGGTGTTGGGCACCTTGCCGGTATGGGTCGCGGTGATCCTGATGGCGGAAAGCGGCAGGCCGAATTCGGCAGCGACGACCTGCGCCACCTTCATGTTGAGACCCTGCCCCATCTCGGTGCCGCCATGATTGAGATGCACCGAGCCGTCGCGATAGACGTGAATGAGCGCCCCGGCCTGGTTGTACCAGGTGGCGGTGAAGGCGATGCCGAACTTGACCGGGGTCAGGGCGATGCCGCGCCGGACGATACGGCTCGACTTGTTGAATTCGACGATTTCCTGCCGTCGCGCCCGATAGTCCGACTGCTCTTCGAGATCCTCGACCAGCGGCGCGATGATGTTGTCCCTGACGATCTGGTGATAGGGCGTCACATTGTTGTTTTCGACTTCGTAGAAATTCAGCTTGCGGATGTCGAGCGGGTCCTTGCCGAGGGCATAGGCCACTTCCTCGATTAAGCGCTCGGCGGCGATCAGCCCTTGCGGGCCGCCGAAGCCGCGAAAGGCGGTGTTCGACACTGTGTTGGTCCGCAAGGGAAAGCTTTCGAGCCGCACCGCCGGGTAGAAATAGCAGTTGTCGGCATGAAACAGCGCCCTGTCCGTCACCGGCCCGGAAAGATCGGCGGAAAAGCCGGCCCGCGCCATGAACCTGCCGTCGACGGCAAGGATCCTGCCGCTGTCGTCAAAGCCGATCTCGTAGTCGGCGACAAAATCGTGGCGTTTGCCGGTCATCGTCATGTCGTCGTCGCGATCGGGCCGGATCTTGACGGCACGGTTGAGCTTCCTGGCCGCCAGCGCCGCCACCGCGGCGAAAAGATTGCCCTGGGTCTCCTTGCCGCCGAAGCCGCCGCCCATGCGCCGGACCACGACCGTCACCGCGTTCGACGGCACGCCGAGCACACGGGAGACCATGTGCTGGATCTCGCTCGGATGCTGGGAAGAGGCGAAGAGCGTCACCTCCTCGTCCTCGCCGGGAAGCGCCAGCGCCACCTGGCTTTCGAGATAGAAATGCTCCTGGCCGCCGATGACCATGCGGCCGGAAAGCCGGTTCGGCACTGCCGCAAGCGCCGTTTCGGCATCGCCACGGGAAAGGACGAGCGCCTTTGTGACCAGTTCGCCGCCGGCCGCCATCGCCGCGGCGATGTCGAGTTGAGCCGGCAGATCCTCATAGGTGATTTTGGCCATCGCCACCGCCTGCCGCGCCGCCGCCCGCGTTTCGGCGACAACGGCGAAAAGCGTCTGGCCCCAGAACATCACCTCGTCGGAAGCGAACACCGGCTCGTCCTCGCCGCCGGTGGAACTGATGTCGTTGTGGCCGGGAATGTCGGCGGCGGTCAGCACCGCGACGACGCCCGGCGCGGCCCGAACCGGGTCCAGATCCATGTCGACGATCCGGGCATGCGCCCTTGTGGCGAGGCCGAGATAGGCGTGCAGCCCGCCGGCCGGCATCGGGATGTCGTCGACATATTCGGCGCTGCCGGTGACGTGCTTTCTGCCGCTGTCATGCGGAACCGATGTGTGCATGCTCATGAGGCCACCGCCCTTTCACCGCTGCCGGCTGCATCGAGATAGACCCTCAGCATCAGGTTCTCGGCCGTCCTGAGCCGGTATTCGGCACTGGCGCGCATGTCGGAAATCGGGGTGAAGTCCTCGGCAAAGGCGGGTTGGGCGGCAAGGATCGTCGCTTCGGTCCACGGTTTGCCGATCAGCGCCGCCTCGACCGCCCTGGCGCGCTTCGGCACTGCCGCCATGCCGCCGAAGGCGATGCAGGCATCGGCGATCCTTCCCTCGCCTAGGGTCAGACGAAAAGCGCCGCACAGGGCGGAAATATCCTCGTCGCGGCGCTTGGAGATCTTGTGGACGGCATAGACGTCGTCGGGCCCCGGCAGCGGCACAAGGATCGACTCGAGGAATTCGCCCGGTTGCCGGTCCTGTTTGCCGTAGGCGATGAAGAAATCCTCGAGCGCGAGGGTGCGCCGTTCCCCGCCCTTTCTCAGGGTGATCCCGGCACCAAGGGCGATGAAGGCCGGCGGCGTGTCGCCGATCGGCGAGCCATTGGCGATATTGCCGCCGAGCGTGCCCATATTCCTGATCTGTTCGCCGCCGATCCGTTTCCACAAGCCTTCAAGTTGCGGCAGATGCCTTGCGATGACCGGCAGCGCCTCGGAATAGGTGACGCCGGCGCCGAAGGTAAGCGCGTCCTTTTCGACCGTGATCCGCTTGAGATCGGCCATGTTGCCGACAAAGACCGCCGGCGCGATGTCGCGCATGGATTTGGTCACCATGAGCCCGACATCGGTCGCGCCGGCAATGATGCGCGCCCCAGGCATTTCCAGAAGCACTTTGGCCAGCGCATCGGCATCGGGCGGGATGACCAGGTGCCTGTCGTCTTCGCCCGTCCTGACCTCGGAGCCGTCGGCGAAGCCGGCAAGTGTCGCGGTGACCTTTGCCCGTTCGGCAAGGAGCGGGTCGGCGGCCGGATCGTCGAAATCGGTGAAATGCGTCGCGGCGCGAAAGATCGGGGCATAGCCGGTGCAGCGGCACAAATTCCCCTGCAGCGCTTCGGCGACCGCTTTCTGGTCCGGTTTCGGATCGCGCATGTACAGGGCATAAAGCGACATGGCGATGCCCGGGGTGCAGAAGCCGCATTGCGAGCCGTGAAACTCGTGAAGCGCCTGCTGCACCGGGTGCAGCCCGCCATCGGCGCCGTGCATATGCTCGATCGTCACCACATGGCAGCCGTCGAGCGAGGCGAGAAAGCGGATGCAGGCGGTCACCGATTCATAGACCAGTTCCCCATCGCTGAGCCGGCCGACAAGAACGGTGCAGGCGCCACAATCGCCCTCGGCGCAGCCCTCCTTGGAGCCGGTGAGCCCCCTGTCGAGGCGGAGAAAATCGAGCAGCATCCTATCGGGCGAAACCTTGTCGAGTCGGACGACCTCGCCATTGAGGAGGAAACGGATGTGATCCCTTGTTGCCGCCAACGCCTTCAGCTCCCGCGATGGGTCGAATAGCCATAGGGCGCGACCAGGGCAACCCGCGATCGAGTTGCGTCAGCAATTATGACCGATTGGTCAAAAAACACAATGTCGCAGTTCCGGCAAATCCGTCCCGGTCCGCAGCGGGCGGCTCGCCGCCTTCGAACCGCCAACAAGACGGAACAATCGACAAGCTCCACTTTCCCGGAGCGGTCCGATGCATTAATCGGCTGGGAGAGGAGTTCCGCGTCGGTCCCGCAAGGAGAACGCTCATGACCCGTTACCCCCGCAACATGCATGGCTATGGCGCCAATCCGCCCGACCCGAAATGGCGGCGCGGCGCCCGTATCGCGGTGCAGTTCGTCCTCAATTACGAGGAAGGGGGCGAGAACTGCGTCCTGCATGGCGACGCCGCTTCCGAGGCCTTTCTTTCCGACATCGTCGGCGCGGCGCAATGGCCGGGCCAGCGCCACTGGAACATGGAATCGATTTACGAGTATGGCGCCCGCGCCGGCTTCTGGCGCCTGCACCGCCTGTTCACCAAGGAGAAAGTGCCGGTGACGGTTTATGGCGTCGCCACCGCCCTGATGCGCAGCCCGGCCCAGGTCAGGGCCATGCAGGAGGCGGGCTGGGAAATCGCCAGTCACGGCTACAAATGGATCGAGCACAAGGACATGGACCCCGAGACCGAGCGGGCCCAGATCCGCGAGGCGATCGGGCTCCACACCATCGCCACCGGCGAACGGCCCCTCGGCTGGTATACCGGCCGCTCATCGGTCAACACCGTCGATCTCGTTTCCGAGGAAGGCGGGTTCGCCTATGTCTCGGATGCCTATGACGACGACCTGCCCTATTGGCGCGAGCATCAGGGGCGCGGCCAGCTCGTCATCCCCTACACGCTCGACGCCAACGACATGCGCTTCGCCACGCCCCAGGGCTTCAATTCCGGCGATCAGTTCTTCACCTATCTCAAGGACGGGTTCGACACGCTCTATGCCGAAGGCAGGGCCGGTTCCCCCAAGATGATGACGATCGGCCTGCACTGCCGGCTGATCGGCCGCCCGGCCCGCATCGCGGCACTGGCCCGATTCATCGACTACATCAAGTCCTTCAAGAAGGTCTGGATCGCCCGGCGCATCGACATCGCCCGGCACTGGATCAAGCACTTTCCCTACAAGGCGCCCGATCTGGTGCCGAGCCGGCTCGACCGTACCGCTTTCGCTGAAAAGTTCGGCTCGGTCTTCGAGCACGCGCCCTGGGTCGCCGAGCGCACCTTCGATTACGAACTCGGGCCGGCCAACGACACGGCGACGGGCCTCAGTTTCGCCATGCGCAACCATTTCCGCGCCGCCAGTTCCGAGGAAAAGCTTGGCGTGCTCAAGGCCCATCCCGATCTTGCCGGCAAGATCGCCGCCGCCAAACGCCTGACCTTGGCTTCCCAGGCCGAGCAGGCCTCGGCCGGGCTCGATGCCCTGACCGATGCGGAACGGGAACGGTTCACCGAACTGAACGCCGCCTATGTCAGGAAATTCGGCTTCCCCTTCATCATCGCCGTGCGCGATCACACCAGGACGGAAATCCTTGCCGCCTTCGAGACACGCATTGCCCGCGACGTCGATGCCGAATTCGCCGAAGCCTGCAAACAGGTCGAACGCGTCGCCGAATTGCGGCTCAGGGACATGCTGCCGGACTGAGCGAGCCGGATTGCGCAACCCCTTGCCGCCGGCGGCGCCCTCGGCTTAACTGCCTGCACCTCATTGGGGGCTCGACCATGTATCATCTCGATATCGGCAACAAGAACTATTCCTCCTGGTCATTGCGGCCCTGGGTGCTGATGAAGGCACTCGGCATTCCCTTTTCGGAAGACGTGATTCCATTCCACGACCACGCCGCCTGGACCGATTACCGCAAGCTTTCGCCCTCGGGCCTGGTACCCATGCTGCAGGACGGCGATCTGCTCGTCTGGGAATCGCTCGCCATCGCCGAATATCTCGCCGAAAGCCATGCCGGCGTCTGGCCGAAGGACAAGAAGGCCCGCGCCTATGCCCGCTCGGCTTCGTCCGAGATGCATTCGGGCTTTTCCGCCCTGAGGAACGTTTGCGGCATGAATATCGGCATCCGCGTCGTCCTGAACGATCGCGCCAAAAAGGAAATCGCGGCCAATCTCGTCCGGCTCGAAATGCTCTGGGCCGAAGGGCTCGAACGCTTCGGCGGACCCTATCTGGCCGGCGGGTCGTTTACCGCGGCGGATGCCTTCTTCTGCCCGGTCGCCTTCCGCGTCCAGACCTATGGTCTGAGGCTTTCGGAGACGGCCATGGCCTATGTCAGGACCCTGCTCGACCATCCGGCCATGATCGAATGGTACCAAGCCGGTCTCAGGGAACCGTTCCGCGACTGGTCGCATGAAGACGAGATCGCCGCCGCCGGCACGCTGACCGAGGATTTCCGCGCCCCCGGCATCAATCCCCGACCCAGCTAGGCGGTGCCAAAGTGAAACCGCCAAGCTACGCCACTCCGCCCGGCGGGCTGCCGCCGCAGTCCGAGCTTATTGGCGGTCGGGCGATCTTTGCCGAGGCCTATGCCGTGATCCCGCGCGAGATGATGACAGACATCGTCACTTCGGCCCTGCCCAACTGGACCGGTGAACGCGCCTGGATTCTCGCCCGGCCGCTTTCCGGTTTCGCCGAGACCTTCTCGCAATTGCTGGTCGAACTCTCGCCCGAAGGCGGCAGCGACCGACCGGAAAGCGATCCGGAGGCGGAAGGCGTCATCTTCGTTGTCGCTGGCGCCCTGACCCTGACCGTCGACGGCAAGCCCCATACGCTGGCGACCGGCGGCTTTGCCTATCTGCCCCCGGGGTGCAACTGGACCATCCGCAACCATGTCGGTCCGGTCGCAACCTTCCACTGGATCCGCAAGCGCTATGAAAAGGTCGAGGGGATCGATAGTCCCGCGCCGATCATCGGCCACGACAGCGACCACGCCCCGGTCGCCATGACCGATACCGGCGGCGCCTGGGCGACGACCCGTTTCGTCGATCCGGACGACATGCGCCACGACATGCATGTCAACATCGTCACCATTCAGCCCGGTGCCCTCATTCCCTTCATGGAGACCCACGTCATGGAGCACGGCCTCTATGTGCTCGAGGGGCGCGGCATCTACCGGCTCAACCAGGACTGGGTCGAGGTCAGGCAAGGCGATTTCGTGTGGCTCAGGGCCTTTTGTCCGCAGGCCTGCTACGCCACCGGCACCGCGCCCTTCCGCTATCTGCTCTACAAGGACGTCAACCGCCTGCCGAAGCTCTGGAAATGACCACGATCAAGGCCGAATCCCTGACCGCCGCCGCCTTCGCTCCGTTCGGCGAGGTCATCGGGATCGATGAAGAGCGGGCCGGTCAGCCGATCAATGGCGGCACCACCCAGCGTTTCGACCTCGCCAGGGCGATGGCGACCGGCACCAATGCCGCTGTCGTCATCGGAATGGCGCGGGCGACGCCATCTGCCCTGCCGCTCGAACTCACAATGGTCGAGCGCCACCCCTATGGCTCGCAGGCCTTCGTTCCGGTGCGCCCGACACGTTTCCTTGTTGTCGTCGCCCCCGATGAAGCCGGTCGACCGGGTCCGCCGCGCGCCTTCCTCGCCGGTCCGGGCCAGGGCGTCAATTACCGTCAGGGCACATGGCACGGCGTCCTCACCGCCCTTGGAGAACAAACCGATTTCGTCGTTATCGACCGCATCGGCGACGAGGAAAATGTCGAGGTGTTCCGCTTTCTCCGCCCCTACCGGATCGAGACATGACCGACAGCGCCGTTCTCCTCGCCCGCCTGCTCGATGTCATCGAAACCGATATCGTGCCGCCGACGCGGCTGGGCGTCGAACGGGGCAACAAGCTCTTCGGGGCGGCGATCCTTTTGAAAAGGGATCTGTCGCTGGTCATCGCCGAAACCAACAACCAGATCGAGAACCCGCTCTGGCATGGCGAGATGCACGCTCTCAAGAAGCTTCACGAGCGACCGCGCGACACCGTGCCCGACCCGAAGGACTGCATTTTCCTCGCCACCCACGAGCCCTGCTCGCTCTGCCTTTCCGCCATCACCTGGGGCGGTTTCGACAATTTCCATTATCTGTTCTCGCACGAGGATTCGCGCGACAGCTTCGCCATTCCGCACGATTTGAGGATCCTCAAGCAGGTCTTCACCCTCGATCCGGGCGGCTGCAATCGCGAGAATGCTTTCTGGAAATCCTATGCCATCAAAAAGCTGATAGCCGGGCTGCCGGAGGCCGAACGGACGCCACTCGAAAAGCGCGTGACGGAAATCACGGCGCTCTATGACGAGCTATCCACCGTTCATCAGGCGCATAAGGGCGGAGCGGGGATTCCGCTCGCCTAACCTTTGACGAATCAGTTCGGCGCAAGCCTCCGGGCTCGATATCGAGGTGTCGACCTCGAGGTCGTAGATGCCTGGTCTGTGGACGGCCTCCTCCCAGTGCCTGACCGGTTCCGGTACGGGATCGGCTGGCGTCCCCGTAACATAGGTGCTCCCATTGGCGCCGGCATTACGTCGGCGCATGATCTCTTCGAGCGGACAGTGCACACCGACGAGCAGGACCGGCAAATCTTCGAGGCGTCTGGCGCATCGCCGGAAGATGTCCCGCGGACGCGAATAGGCGTCGTGATGCCCGAACTCGGCAACCACGTTCAGTCCCCGCCGGCTATGGGCGACGATCGAATCGTAAAGCGCCAGATAGAGATCGAGCACCAGCGGTTCGAGGTCCGGCCGTTCTCCACCGGGTCGCAAGCCGATTCCGGGCCAGTATTTCTCCGGGGTCATGGCACGCACGGAAACATCGACGCCGAGATTGATCCAGACCCCGTCGAAACGGTCCTGGATCGCCCGGACGATGCTGGTTTTCCCCGAGCGCGGCGCGCCGTTGAGAATGACGATCTGTCCCAGCTCGGATATCGGATCCTCCCGCGATGAATGACGCGACGGGACTGCCCCCTAAGGAGAGCCCTACTCCCGCGCCGCCCAGTTCATGCCGCGGCGGATCATGGTGGCGAATTCGGGTCTGTCGAACTCGGCGGCGCGATGCCCCAGCGAGCAATAGAACACCCGTCCCCTGCCATATTGCCGCTTCCAGGCGACCGGCATGACCACGCCCCGGGTCCAATAGGCATGCTCGCCGGAAAAGGTGGTGGTGGCCAGCACCTCGTTGGCCGGATCGACATGCATGTAATACTGCTCCGAGGTGTAGTCGAAATCGGAGATGCCCTGCATGATCGGGTCGTCCGGCTTCGCGACATTGACCCTGAAGTCGATGACATTGCCCGGATGGGCGATCCGTTGTCCGCCGGTGATGAAATTGTATTCGACACTGCCGCGGAAGGCGTCGCCCATGCCGCCGTGATGTCCGGCCATGCCAACCCCGCTCTCGATGGCCGCCGCCAGGTTTTCCGCCTCATGCTTCTCGATCTTGCCGATGGTGAAGATCGGAATGATCAGCGACAGCTTGTGAAGATCCGGATCGGCGAAAGCCCTGGTTTCGGTTTCGACCCGCACCGAAAATCCGTCCTCATGCAGCCATCGCCGGTAGATCTGCGCGCATTCTTCCGGGTCGTGGCCATCCCAGCCACCCCGGACGATCAACGCTTCACGCATAGATGCCTCCCCCTCTTCCGGGTGCCGCTTGCCCCGGACTTTTGGCCAGAAAAGCCGGTTCGGCCGCAAAGCGCAAGCCGTATCGATCCGGTTTGCGCCAGCGCGTCAGCGTGACGCGAAGGCCCAGCGCCGAAGGATTGAGAAATTGACCCCGGCAGTCAGGAAAAAGACCAACAGGCCGGTGCCGAGATGCGGCATGCCGACAACCCCATGCGCGACAAAGGAAAATCCTGTCGCCAGCAAGAGGAACGCAAGCTGCACCGCGGCATAGCGGGGCAAGGCGTCGGCATGTGCCGCCTCGGAGAAAAAGGCAAAATTGTGAGAAAGGAAATAGACCGGCACGAGGAGCGCGGCAAACACGAAGGTCGAGAAAGGCGCCGCCGGCATGTCGGCAAATCGCGCCATCAGCACCTCGGTCAGGCCGACATAGAAGACCGCCATTCCGGCGCCGATGGCAACAAAGCGCGCCAATCCGGTGGCGATCCGATCCCGGTTCGCCCGAGCCGCGATCACTTCCTGGGTCTCGTCGAAGATGAAGGTCGGCGGAATCATGGCAACGCTCCGATCAATAGCGATCGGAAACGATGCTGCGCCGATTCCCGTCGCAAAAGGGTAAAAAGGCACACAGGATTGCACCCGCAGCTGCTTCAGATCGTCGCGGCGTAAATGAACCCCTAAAGCCGTTTCTCTCTTTTTGCCGGAAACGGTTCCCCTGGCGCCGACGCCTCTGCCTTTGGGGGAGAGGCGAAAAAAGGCATCCGTTCCTGTGAAGGTGCGAAGCGTTTAAACGGCTTCGGCCGACCGTTCCCGATCCGAGACGATGGCCATGTCCAGCGCCTTTTGCAGCTCCGCTGCGTGACGGAAGCCCGGCTCGCGCGTCTTGCCGCGCTTCACCGCCCTGGCGAAGCTTTGGTAGTTGGTCTCCACCGGTTTGGCGGCAACGGGTTTCCATCTGGCCTTTTTGCGGTTCTTGCCCATGCACACGCTCAATTCCGTGCCGTCGGACCGGTGGGTGAGTTCGAGTCCGCCTTTTTCGCCATAGAGCCTGAGCTTCAAATCGTTGAGATGGCCGGTCGCCCAGCGCGAGGCGTGCATGACTCCGACAGCGCCGTTCGAGAACGAAAGCGACATGGCGAAACTGTCATTGGCGTCGAGTTGATACTCCCCGATGCGATCGTCCGGCGCCTTGGGGAAAGTGTGCAGCCGGCAATAGACATCGTTCGGCGCCAGACCCGAGGCGAAGACGACGAAATCGAGGATATGGACGCCGATATCGCCGAGGACGCCGTTCGACCCATGCCTGGTCGACAGTCGCCACAGCCATCGCGGATCCTTGTCCCACTGCCCCCAGAGGTTCTGGGTCAGCCAGGACTGCAGATACGACGCCTCGATATGGCGGATGGTGCCGAGCTTGCCCGCCGCGACGATCTCGCGCGCCTTGTGCAGTTCGGCGACGTTGCGGTAGCTGAGATTGACCATGTTGACCAGGCCGGCCTTTTCCGCCGTCTCGGCCATTTCCGTCGCCTTGGCATAGTCGGTCGCCAGCGGCTTTTCGCAAAAGACATGCTTGCCGGCGTTGAGGGCCTTGAGCGTCGTTTCGTGATGCACCGCATCCGGCGTCACATTGGCGACGGCATCGAACTTGCCCCAGTCGAGTGCCTCGTCGATGGACGCGAAGGTTCTGGGGATGTCGTGTGTCCTGGCGAAGGCCGTGACCACCTCGGGTCGCGTGTCGGCACAGGCAACCACCTTGACGCCGCTTATGGCGGAGAAGTGACCGGCATGGTTGCGCGCCATGCTACCCGTGCCAAGAATGAGAAGGCGCATTTATGCTCTCCTTGAAAACTCAGTTTGCGGACTGTCCCGAAGGCCGGCCGGAAACCCAGGCGGTACCCTTTTCGGCCAGCTGTCTGAACTTGCCCGACAGGCCATCGAGCCTTTGCTCCCATTCCGGATCGGGCTGTTGTCCGGCGATCCTGTCGAAATAGACCTGCAGCAGGCAGGTGATGGCCAGGGGCTCGAGCACCGCCGCCTTGACGCTCCAGGCGAACAACAGGGCGATGACGATGGAAAAGGCCGAAACCGGGCCGGGCAGCAGCATGACGAACAATCCGGCCGGCGCCAGGGCGAGCAGGAAGATGACGAAGGCCAGGACATAGGTGACGACGACCAGCCAGGCGGCGTTCTTGAGCATGTCCTTGTAGTTCTGGCCGTAGAGTATGAGCGCGGTGCGCGCCGACTCCCAGGGATTGGTGGCGCGGGTGCGGATGCCGTAGGAAAGGATCACCTCGTCGACAAAGCCGACCGCGATATTGAGAAAAGCGCGCACCAGGCCGATGATCTGCTGCAACCCGGGAATGGGCAGGATGCTGAGCAACCCACGCACCAGGCCGGTCACCGCCCGCAGGACGCCCTTGACGATCTGGTCGATGGCGAACAGCACATTGACCTCGACAAAGCGCTCACGAACGATTTGCTGGCCATAGGCGATCTGGGTCTGCCCGTCCGGGGCGCTGGCGCCGTCGAGCAGCTCGACGATCACCGCCAGATGCGCCGCCTTGACCATGTACAAGAGCCAGGCGCGCGCCAGGAACAACACGCCGGCCGTCAGCCCGAAACCGATAATGCCGCCCCAGACGGTGCTCGAGCCCTGGAAATCGGCACCGCCGAAGGCACCGATGCCCCATCCGATTCCGGCACCGATGCCGGTGATCAGGATGAAGGCCAGGGTGATGCCGAAATAGACGACGATGCGCAAAACGATGAAGGGCAGTGTCTTGACCATCAGCCCGATGGCCTCGCCCAGACGGAAATCCCACATGAAGTCTCCCCCCTTTCCGGATCGCACTCTTGCGATCCATTCCGGCGCCTGCGGCAGGGGTGACCGTCACCCGTGGCTTCGCAGGCGCCGTTTCCGGCACTGCATGTCCGCCGCCGGAGCCGCAAAGGTTCCGGCGGCGACGGCTGATACTAGTGCACGGACGGTCCGTGCGCCTCGATCTTTTCGGGCGCCGTGTCGACCGGCACTTCCGGCGCGTCCGCCGGCTTCTCGATCCGTGGCTGCGGATTGTGCGCCCACCTGACGGCATTGCGCAGCACCTTGCCGACATTTTCGTTGTGATAGGTCGGATAGGCTTCGTGTCCCGGCCGGAAATAGAAGATGTTGCCCGCGCCCCGGCGCCAGGTCAGGCCGGAGCGGAAAACCTCGCCACCCTGGAACCAGGAGACGAACACCGTTTCCAAGGGCTCGGGAACCGAAAAGGGCTCGGAATACATTTCCTCCTGCTGGAGTTCGAAGTGCTCCGGCAGTCCGGCGGCGATCGGATGGCGCGGATTGACGACCCAGATGCGCTCGCGCTCGCCCGCCTCGCGCCATTTGAGGGCGCAAGGCGTCCCCATCAGGCGGCGGAAGATCTTGGAAAAATGCCCCGAATGCAGAACGATCAGCCCCATGCCGCTCCAGACGCGCATGGCAACGCGCTCGACGATGTCGTCGGCGACCTGGGCGTGGCGGGCATGGCCCCACCACAGCAGCACGTCGGTCTGGTCGAGCGCCGCTTCGCTCAGCCCGTGTTCGGCGTCTTCGAGAACCGCCGTTCCGGCGACAATATCGCCATCGGCCATCAGCGCCTCGGCAACGGCCGCATGCAGGCCGTCGGGATAGAGCGCCGCCACGTTCTTGTTGACGCGTTCATGAAAATACTCACTCCACACGAGCGCCCTGATGGTCATCGCGTCGGACCTTTCGATATCTTGAAGCATGCGCGCCGAGCCGGGATCGGTTACCTGACGCGGGCATGCAAATGTCTGAGGATAGCTGGCGCCGAGAAGAACCTCCCGGAAGGCGGCGCAAAGGCAATGTCAAATCGCTTCAAGTGGCGCTGTCAATCGGCATTTTTGCCATTTGACCGGCAATTTCAGGTATTGCGGACCACCCGTCGGCAAAGATGCCAGATCGCGTGGCCGAGGACCGGAAACATCACCGGAAGGCCGATGAAAACCGGCATGAGCGCGACGACGGCGAGACCCGCGACCATGACGCCCCAGCTCGGCTTCTCGCCCTTTTTTGGAGGCGCCGGCTCATCTGGCAGAGCCCCGCTGCCGCGAATGGACCGATCAGCGGAAAGCCGATGTCGATCCGAATGATCAGCCATAATTGCCCGAACCGGCTCAGCAGGGCGATGGCGAGCACGCCGCCGGCCACGAAGACCCCGCCGAAGAACAGGCCGGGGTCCAGAGCATGCAAGGAGCCAAAGCCGGCCTGCAGCGAATTCGCGCTTTTCGGGCACTCGCCGTGACGGGCAATCAAAGCATGAAACAGCCCAGAGCATCGCGCGCAAAACCGGGGACCACTTTTGCGCCCGATGCTCTAGCGCAGCAGTTTCGGGGCGTAGCGGACACGCGGCCTGGTCGCGATCGGCACCATGTGGCGCATCATCCGCTTGTAGATCAGCCCGAAAAAGAAAAACACGGCAAGCGAGATGGCAAGGAAGTAGAGGGCGGCGACCGAATAGTGCAGGAACGCGTTGTAGTCGCGCTCGAACAGTTCGCCGGCCTTGTTCATCAGATCCTTCTGCTCGTCGATCACCGGCAGGGTGAAATAGACCAGAGCCGTCGCCTGGAACAGGAAGACGACCTCGTTGGTGTAGGCCGGCCAGGCGATACGGATCATGTTCGGCCAGATGATCGAGCGGAAGGTGCGGAAGCGGGAAAGACCATAGGCATGCGCCGCCTCGATCTCGCCCTTGTTCACCGTCTTCAGCCCGCCATAGAAGATTTCGGCCGAATAGGCAGTGGTGTTGAGCGCCAGGACCAGCGGTCCGAGGAACAGCGGATGCAGCACCAGCCAGTCGATATGGTTGGGCTTCCACACGCTGAGGTTCAGCGACAGCATGAACGAGTAGATCATGAAGAGCTGGATGAACAGCGGCGAGCCGCGGAAGGCGTAGATGTAGCCGGCGGCAAGGCGGGAGACGGCCGGGTTCTGGGAGTTCTTCAAAAGCGCCAGCCCGATGGCGAACACGAACCCGACCGGAATCGAGGCGAAGGCGAAATAGATGTTGAACAGCGACGGGAAGGCCAGTGTCCGGATATCGGTAAAGAAGGGCACGAAATTCATTCAGCCCTCCACCGTTATCAGGCCCCGTCCGGCCTTCTGCTTGAGCCAGGCGAAGCCCTGCTCGCTGAGGTAGGTGATGAAGATGTAGAACAGGAACAGGACGAGATAGTAGATCCAGCGCCAGTCCGGATGCACGAGCCCGACGCGCTTGAGATAATTCGGCGCCCCGAGCCGGTCGGCGTAAAAGACGATGTCCTGGATCTGCAGAAGCGACAGAAGCGAGGTCGCCTTGATCAAGAGCATCCAGACATTGGAAAGGCCCGGCAGGGCGTAGATCCACATCTGCCTGATATGGATGTGCCACATGACCTGGGCGCGGCTCAGACCATAGGCGCGCGCCGCTTCGAGCTGGCCGGACGGCACGGCATTCATGGCGCCGTTGATGACATTGGCGGTGAAGGCGCCATAGACGATGCCGAGCGAAACACAGGCCAGAACGAAATATTCCGGCGTCGAAAGATACCAGTTCGCCGCCGTGCAGGGCGGCCAGCGTCCGACGCTGGCGGCGAAATCCTCGGGCGTGCACACCTGGTTGGCCCAGAACCATTCGACGCTCTGCTCGAAGGCGAGCGGAAAGAACAGGAAAAACAGCACGTCGGGAACGCCGCGCACGATATTGGCATAGGCGCGACCTATCAGGCGCGGAATGCCCAAATGCGAACGCAAAAGCACCGCCCCGCCGAGACCGAACATCAGCGCCAGGGCGGAACCGAACACCGCCGCACCCAGGGTGAGCTGAAAAGCGCTGTAGAAGGCGAGATGCTTGCCGTTGGTGAGATAGGAGAGCCAGAAGCTCAAATGCTCGCCCAACAGCCCCTGAAGCCAATCCGGCATATAAAACTGCTACTCCCGCAAACTGGATCGCGGCCAAAAACGGCAACCGTCCCCGGGGTCAGGCCCGAGGGCAAGCTTTCCGTTCCGGACATGCGACCGCACCAGAGGCCGGGCCATCCGTTTTGATCCGATCAAAGCGGAAGGCCCGGCGGGCCGGATCATCCGGCCCGCCAAACGCGTGTCGACCTGCTCTAGAACAGGATCGGATCGTCGAACCAGGACTTGATGACCGTGTTCAGCGATCCGTCGGCCTTCATGGATTCGATCACCTTGTCGAACTTGGCCTTGAGTTCGGTGTCTTCCTTGCGCAAGCCGGCGCCGACGCCGCCGCCGATGCTGGCGCCGTTGCCGACGAATTCGAGCGCCCCGCCCGAACCTTCGACGATCGGCTTCAGATAGCCGCCATCGGCCAGCACGACATCGACATTGCCGGCCGAAAGATCGGCGATCGACTGGTCGGCGGTCTCATAGGAAAGGATGGTGTTGTCGGCACCGTAATGCTCTTCGGCATAGGCGGCCTGGATGGTCGCGCCCTGCACGCCGATCTTGACCCCCTTCAGGTTGTCGGGATCGAGCTTGGCGCCGGCGGCAACGGCAAACAGCGACAGTTCCGGCGGATAGTAGTCATCGGAGAAATCGATCGTCTGCTTGCGTTCGTCGGTGATCGACATGCCGGCCATGATCACGTCGTAGTTGCCGGCAAGCAGGTTCGGGATGATGGTATCCCACTCGTTCTGCACGAATTCGCAGGTCAGGCCCGTCTTTTCGCAGATGGTATTGCCCAGCTCGATCTCGAAGCCGGCGAGCTTGCCGTTCTCATCGACATAGTTCCACGGCGCATAGGCGCCCTCGGTGCCGATACGGATGGAGTCGGCAGCCTGGGCTCCGATGGTCAGTGCGGCCAGAGCCGCCGCGGCGATAATGAGTTTCTTCATTTTGTGCTCCCTGTAATAGACCCTGATGCGGGACGTCTGGTCCCTTTTATTTTCACGCAGCAGCCTGCGGCCGCCACACTTCTTTCAAGCGGCTCAGCCATGACCTGCCGCCGCCAGAAACTGTTTGAGGCGCCCTGAGCGGGTTGCGCCGAACACTTCATTGACCGTGCCGTTCTCCTCGACCCGCCCCTGATGCAGAAAGATCACCCGGTCCGACACGTCCTTGGCGAAATCCATGTCGTGGGTGACGAGCAGCATGGTACGCCCCTCCTCGGCGAGATCCTTGATGACCTTGAGGACTTCGCCTTCGAGTTCGGGATCGAGCGCCGAGGTCGGCTCGTCGAAAAGCATCAGCGAGGGATTGATGCACAAGGCGCGCGCGATGGCGGCGCGCTGCTGCTGCCCACCGGAAAGCTGGGACGGATAGGCGTCCGCCTTCTCGCCGATGCCGACCTTTTCGAGCATGGCGACGGCTTC
The DNA here is from genome assembly GCA_964555575.1 of uncultured Devosiaceae bacterium. Lineage (GTDB taxonomy): Bacteria > Pseudomonadota > Alphaproteobacteria > Rhizobiales > Devosiaceae > JAHJQZ01. The sequence continues at coordinate 16,780 of CAZKTH010000012.1, forward strand.
CTCGCGTACCTCTTCGAAGGCGCGTTTCTCCACCCTGAGCGGTGCCTCCATGACGTTCTGCAGAATGGTCATGTGGGCCCACAGATTGAAGGACTGGAAGACCATGCCGAGCTTGGAACGGATACGCCGCAATTGTTTCTCGTCGGCCGGCTCGCGTCCGTTCCGCCCCGTTTTCAGACGGATTTCCTCGCCGTCGATCAGCACGGCGCCCTCGTTCGGCACCTCGAGCATGTTGATGCAGCGCAAAAGCGTCGACTTGCCCGATCCGGACGAGCCGATCAGGGAGATGACCTCACCGGCCTCGGCGGCAAAACTGACACCGCTCAGCACTTCGAGCTCTCCGAAGCGCTTGTGCACGTCCCTCACATCGACAACAGCGGTCATCTTTACCCAGAGTTTACTCAACTGGTCCGGCAGAAAACCAGAAGAAAGCCGCGCGGGAAAGCCTGTTTTCGACCAAACAGTCAAAATGCAGCAGCCAAAATGCGATCGAACCCGTCGTCATGGCGTGGCGCGGACGCCGGAGACGGGGTCATTGATTGCCATTCCGGGCGCGACCGGCGCCTGGATCGCACCGGAACTTCGGTGTGTCCGTCGGGCCCGAATGCGGCTCATTCGGCCGCCTCGATCTTTTCCTGCTCCTGCGCCAGTGGCAGATGCACCTCGCACACCGTGCCGCCGCCTTCGCGTTTGCGGAACTGCATGTGGGCACCGAATTCGGCTAGGATAGACTGGCTGATCGACAGACCGAGCCCCAGCCCTTGCTCTCCGGACTTGGTGGTGAAGAACGGCGCCACGATCTTGCCGTCGAACCCTTCCGGCATGCCCGGTCCGGTATCCCAGACCAGAATCCGCGCCATGCGATCGTCGGACAAAAGATCGATGCCAACGGCACGGGAGTCGCGACCGGCAACCGCGTCAAGGGCGTTGACGACAAGATTGATCAGCACCTGTTCGAGCCGCACCGGATTGCCGATGAATTCGACGGGCTTGTCCAGGCCGCTCGCAACGATGCTGACCCCGACCTCGCGCGCCTGGGCCTCGGCCAGTTCCAGCGCCGCGACGATGGAGACGCCAATATCCATCCGCACGTCATCGCCCCGCTCCTTGCGGGCGAAGGACCTGAGATAGCGGATGATGTGCTGCAGGCGGCGGACAAGGCCCTGTGCCTGCTCGACCAGCCCCCGGGCGACGTCCGTCTCGGCGGCCGCAAGCCGCCTTTCCGTCGCCGTCAGGGTCGCGGCGAGCGCCGTGATCGGCTGGCTGACCTCATGGGCCAGCGCCGTCGACATCTGCCCGAGGGTGGCGAGCTTGGCCGCCTGCATCAGTTCGTCCTCCACGGTGCGCAGATCCTGTTCGGCGCGCAGGCGGTTGACCATTTCCGTCGTCAGTTCGCGCGTCCGTTCCTCGACACGACGCTCCAGAACGGCGCTCTGCTCGTTCTTGACCTCGATAAGCTGACCGCGCTGGCGATAGATGAGCACACCCGCCGAAATGACGAGGCCCATGAGCGCGGCCACCAGCGCCGCCATGCCGGCGCCAATGTTCAGCCCGTTGAAGGGAAGAACGGCGATCAGCCGCCAGCCGTCATCGCCGAACGGCCGCATCCGGAACAACAGACCACCCTCGACAAGCGAGACCGCCTGTTCGACCCGGTCCTTGCTGGCCGTGAACAGAGGCGGGCGGGCGGCCAGGTCGATATCGCCATATTGGCGCGTCCTTTCGATGTTCGCGAGGGTCCCGGAGGCGAGCGGACCGAGGCTGCGATACCTCCAGTCGTCGATGGTCGACAAAAAGACGATGCCGGCCTTGTCGGCCAGCGCGAATTCAATGTCGTTCTTGCGCCAGGACGCCACGATCGGGCTGAAGTCGACCTTGACCAGGACGACGCCGGCAGGTCTTGGTCCGAGATTCACACGCGACGCCAGATAGTAGCCGGGAATGCCCGATTTGACGCCGACGGCATAGAAACGACCGCTGCCGTTGGCCATCGCATCGATGAAGAAGGGCCGGAAGGCGTAGTTCTGGCTGCTGGCGTCGTCCACGTCGTGCCAGTCGCTCGATGCGATGACATTTCCCATGCTGTCGAAGACCGAAATCCCGCTGACGCCGGCATGGTCGCGGATGCGCATCAGATAGGAACGGAGAACATTGACGTCGGCGTTGTCGGGATCGGAAAGGACAGCAATAACGCGCTGATCTTCCCTGAGAACCGCCGGCAACGCGTCGAAGCGGGCAATCTCGCTTTGCAGCGCGGTTTCGGCAAGCGACAGATTGTTGTCGAGATAGCGTTCGCTCATCATGGCGAAGTGCCGGTTGGCCATGTCCCAGCCGAACGCCGCCGCCATGCACGTGGCCACAAGGGCGAATACGGCCAATCCCCAGTTCCGGCGCTTCTCTTTGCCTCGCCCCACTCATGCCTCCTGAAACTCGACATGAGCGTATCTGTTTTTTTGCCGGAATGAAGCGCACGCACATCGGGTGCCGGCCGAATCGCCCCCAAACAGGCCGGTTTCGGCGGAACCTGCGCTGATTAGACGCATTCCAAATGACCCTATTCCCGCTTCGAGCGGCAAGACCCCCCTCCCGCCGCCAGCGGCTGGAGGGGGGCTTTGTCGGGGTCGGATCAGGCGGCGAGTTCGCCCGATTTGTAGCGCGCTGCCATCTCGTCAAGCGACAGCGGCTTGATCTTGTCGGCCATGCCGGCGCAGCCGAAGGCCTGGTTGCGCTCGATGCACTCGGCGGCGATCTTTTCGCGGGCCGGCTTGAGGATGCCGCGAATATCGAAGCTTGCCGGGTTCTCGCTCATGTACTTGCGGACGGCACCGGTCAGCGCCATGCGGAGATCGGTGTCGATATTGACCTTGCGGACGCCCGACTTGATGCCGCGCGCGATTTCCTCGAGCGGCACGCCATAGGTCTGCGGGATGGCACCGCCGAAGGCGTTGATCAGGTCCTGCAGTTCCTGCGGCACCGAGGACGAGCCATGCATGACCAGATGCGTGTTCGGCAGCCTGGCGTGGATGGCCTCGATGGTCGACATGGCGAGGGTCTCGCCGGTCGGCTTCTTGGAGAACTTGTAGGCGCCGTGCGAGGTGCCGCAGGCGACGGCCAGGGCATCGACATTGGTCGCCGCGACGAAGGCCTCGGCGTCTTCCGGCTTGGTCAGGAGCTGGTCCTTTGACAGCGTGCCCTCGAAGCCGTGACCGTCTTCCTTGTCGCCCTTGCCGGTCTCGAGTGAACCCAGCACGCCGATCTCGCCCTCGACCGAAGCGCCGCGGGCGTGGGCGGCCTGGCTCACCGAGCGGGTGACGGTCGAATTGTATTTGAAGTCCGAAGGCGTCTTGCCGTCCGCCTCGAGCGAGCCGTCCATCATCACCGATGTGAAGCCGTAATCCATGGCCGAGACGCAGGTGTCGAGCGAATTGCCATGGTCCTGATGCATGACGATCGGGATGTTGGGATAGGCTTTGGCGGCCGCATTGAACAGCCCGTTGAGAAAGACGTCGCCCATATATTTGCGCGCCGACCGGCTCGCCTGAATAATTACCGGCGAGTTGGTCTTTTCGGCCGCGTCCATGACGGCCTGAAGCGTTTCGAGATTGGTGATGTTGAAAGCCGGCATGCCGTAGCCGTGTTCGCCGGCATGGTCGAGGAGCTGCCTTAGGGTGATCAGTGCCATGTGAGCTATCCGAGTTGGGGGGTCAGGCTGGAATTTGCTGGGGCGCATTGGCGCCGGAGCCTTGATACGACAGGAATCGCGCGAGAAATTGACCTCGCGCAATTCACTGGACGGATTGCCGCCATTGTATCAGGCGGCGTCGCTCTTGGCGATGCCGAGGGCGACAACCTCGGCGGCCTCCGGGCCGAGTTTTGCGAAATTCTCGTCGAAAAGGGCCGAAAGCCTGGCCGCTGTCGCCTTGTAGGCGTCCTTGTCCGCCCAGGTCTGTTCGGGCAACAGCAGCCTGTCGTCGACGCCGTCGACGCTTTTGGGCACCCACAGGCCGAAATAGGGTTCGGCAACGAATTCGGTATCGTCGAGCGCGCCGCTTATGGCGGCCGACAGAAGCGTGCGTGTCACCGGCAGCGACATGCGCTTGCCTACCCCGTAGCCGCCGCCCGACCAGCCAGTGTTCAACAGCCAGCAGGTGGCGCCGGAATCGCCGAGGCGTTTGGCCAGCATCCTGCCGTAGACCGCCGGGAACTGTGCCAGGAACGGCGCCCCGAAACAGGCCGAGAAGGTCGCCTCGGGTTCGGTGACACCCCGTTCGGTGCCGGCCAGCTTGGCGGTGTAGCCGCTGAGGAAGAAATAGATCGCCCTTTTCGGCGTCAGCTTGGCCAGGGGCGGAAGGACACCGAAGGCATCGGCCGCCAGAAGCACGATGTGCTTGGGTGCTGGCGCCACGCCGCTGTCGACGCGATTGGCAATGGCCCTCAGCGGATAGGCGATGCGGGTATTCTCGGTCAGGCTGTCATCGGCATAGTCCGGATCGCCATTGGCATCCAGAACGACGTTCTCGAGAACGGAGTCGGGCTGGCGCGCCGCGTTGAAGATCTCCGGCTCGGTCGCCTCGGAGAGGTTGATCGCCTTGGCGTAGCAGCCGCCTTCGAGATTGAAGATGCCGTCCGGACCCCAGCCATGTTCGTCGTCGCCGACAAGGGCGCGGTCGGCCGAGGTCGAAAGCGTCGTCTTGCCGGTGCCGGAAAGGCCGAAAAAAATGGTCGAATCCCCATTCGGACCGACATTTGCCGAGCAGTGCATCGGGAAGACGTCGTGCTCGGGTGCGTGGAAATTGTAGAGCGAGAACACGCTCTTCTTGATCTCGCCGGCATATTCGGAACCGGCAATGAGGATGATGTTGCGCGTGAGATCAAGGGCGATGCAGGTTTCGCTCTTGGTGCCGTGACGGGCCGGATCCGCCTTGAACGAGGGGAAATGGACCACGCAGACATTCGGCGCCAGGCTCTTGAGCTCGGTCTCGCTGGGCTGGATCAGGAGGTGCCGGATGAACAGGGCATGCCAGGCGCTTTCCGAGAACACGTCGACCTCGAGACGCTGCTTGAGATCGGCACCGATATGCAGTTCCTGACGGAACAGCTCCTTGCCCCTGGCATAATCGAGCATCTCCGAGAGCAGGAGATCGAACTTGTCCCTTTCCATCCGCGCATTGTTTTCCCACCAGACGAGACCGTTGGTGCTCTGGTCGCCGACAATGTACTTGTCCTTGGGAGACCGCCCGGTGAATTTCCCCGTCGTCGCCACGAGTGCGCCATCGCGGGAGGTGGTGGTTTCCCCAAGCTTGAGTGAGAACGCCACCAGCTCGCTGGTGTGGTTGTTGGCATGAACGGTGGCGGCGTTGGCGGAGAGGAATTCGGCGATTGCGACGGGAGTCAGGTCAAGGATCATGTCGGATGGTCCACTGGGGCTGCAAATGCGGATCATGCCCTTTCGGGCGGCAAAATCAGACCCTTCGCGGCCACCTCCTCTCCTCCTGCGGCGACCGAGCGGGTCGTATACGGGTTCTCTCCCCCCTCACGATTTTCAATTATGTGAGAAACGCAAGTCCGGCAGAATTACCTTTTTCCACATTGGCGGGTTGGTTTTGCTGGGTCCGCCGGACAACCTACCGGTTTTGCATGCGCATGCAAGCATAGTTTTACAGGGTTTGCATACCGGATTTCGCCGTGTGAATCCTTGATTTGCAGCAAGACGCGCAGAGGAGCCTGACTCAGGCGATACCCCGCCAGATGCGTTCGCCGTGTTCACGAACGACGCCCTCGGCCGGCACGCGTGCCGAGCCGCGCACGACCAGGTGCCCGCGCACCTCGCGGCGCTGCGCCCGGCGGGTTGGATCCTCGATCATCGTGTCGACGATGCCGATAGCTTTTTCAACCAGGGCCGAGGCCGGCTGCGAATAGGTGGTGAGGTCGTAGGCGGTCTTGCCCGCCTCTGGCACGTCGTCGAACCCGACGACTGATAGGTCCTCGGGTATCCTCAGACCGAATTCGCGCCTTGCCACGCCGATGGCTGCAAACGCCATGTAGTCGGAGGCGCAGAAGATCGCGTCCGGGCGTTCGGGCCTGGCAAGCAGGTCCCGTGTCGCCTGGGCGGCGCCGTCGAAGGCATAGTGCCCATGCACCATGGCGACCGGACCCGCCCCATGCGCGGCGAGGGTTTGGGCGAAGGCTTCGCCGCGTGCCCGCCCGGTGGTCGAGGCCGGCGAGCCGCCGACAAAGGCGTAGCGCCTGTGGCCGCCGGCAAGCAGAAACGCGGCGATGCGTTCGCCGGCGCGCTGGTTCTCGCCCCTGACGGTCGAGATTCCCGGCAGATTGCTTTCGCGATTGATCTGGACGATCGGCACCCCCGCCTTCTGGCATTGCAGCGCCAGTTCGAGCGAGGCGGTGGTCGCGGTCAGGATGACGGCGTCGACCTGATAGCTGAGGACCTGTTCGAGGGCAGGATCGACCGCTTCCCCCGGCGGGTTGGTGAACAAAAGGATGTGGCGCCCGCTTTCGCGCAACCGGTCCGACAGCTCCTTGACGACCTGGGCATAAAACGGATTCTCGAGATAGGCGATGGCCAGGGCGACGATGTTCGAACGCCGCGTCGCCAGCGATCGCGCCATCAGATTGGGCTGATAGCCAAGGGCCTCGGCTGCCTCGAGGATGCGCTTGCGCGTCGTCGCCGCGACACTGGCACCGGGGGTGAAGGCGCGCGACACCGCCGACTGCGAAACGCCGGCCAGTTCGGCGACATCGCTCTCGGTAGGTGCGCGTTGCGGGCGCGCCCGCCTGGTGGTGTTCACTGCTTTTGTTCTCGCGCGATGGCCGGGGTGGTTCGAGCCAGAGACCTTATTGAGTCCGGAAACGAAAACCAATGCAAAAGGCGCGCCTGCAAAAGCGCGACAGTCCGCCCTTCACAAACGGGCAGCGGGCGCCGGCCCGTCGTCGCAAGGACGAAACACCGGCGCCCGCTGGCAAATCCGCAAAGGGACGCGCAGGGCGCGTCGCCGGAACCGGCTCAGCTGGTGATGGCGCCCGGACCGGGAATGGCACCGGGCGGGCATTTGCCGAGAATGATCATGCCCAGGACCTCGTCCTTGGTCACATCCTCGGTGCGTGAGATGCCGACAATCTGTCCGCCCTTCATCACCGCGATGCGATCGGAGAGATCGAACACGTCGTGGATGTCATGGCTGATGAGGTAGATGCCGATGCCGTCCGCCTTGAGCTGCCGGATGAGATCGCCGACCTGCTGGGTTTCCTGGGGTCCGAGCGCCGCCGTCGGCTCGTCCATGATCAGGATGCGCGCATTGAAATAGATGGCGCGGGCAATGGCCACCGATTGGCGCTGACCGCCCGACAGGGCGACCACCGGCGTCTTGAAGCGTACGAAGCTCGGATTGAGCCGGCCCATGATCTTGCGGGTCTCGGCTTCCATCGCCACGTCGTCGAGCGTGCCCCAGTTCGTCCTCAATTCACGGCCGAGGAAGACATTGGCGGCGGCATCGACATTGTCGGCGACGGCGAGCGTCTGGTAGATCGTCTCGATGCCGTATTGCTTGGCGTCGCGCGGATTGTTGATCGTGGCCTCCTTGCCTTCGATCAGGATCTTGCCGGAATCGCGCTGATAGGCGCCCGACAGCATCTTGATCAGGCAGGACTTGCCGGCACCGTTGTGCCCGACGATACCCACGACCTCGCCCGGGTAAAGATCGATGGTGACGTCTTCAACAGCGTGAATGCCACCGAAGGACAGGAAGATATGCTGCATCTCCACAAGAGGTGTCGCTTTGTCCAGCATTCTTCTTTTCTCCTATTTGGCTTGCCGCTGGTACAGCGTGTCGAGCCATACCGCAAACACGAGAACACAGCCGATGACGATGCTCTGCATCGGCGATTCGACACCGATCAGCACCATGCCCGATTGCAGCGACTGCATGACGACCGCGCCGACGACCGCACCGAAAACGGTGCCGACGCCACCCGAGAACGAGGTGCCGCCAATCACCGTCGCGGCGATGACGTACAGTTCATACTGGGTACCGAGCGCATTGGTTGCCGCATTGAGGCGCGCCGTGGAGATGGCGGCCGCGATGGCGCACAGCACACCCATCAGGATGAAGATCTTCATCGTCACCCAGCGTGAGTTGATGCCGGCGAGGTCCGCCGCCTCGGGGTTGCCGCCCATGGCGAACACATAGCGCCCGAACCGGGTCCGGCGCGCCAGAAAGTCCATCGCCACCGCGACGCCGAGGACCATCAGAACGGGCACGGCGACGCCGGTCGGAATGAACAGGCCTTCGGGCGGAATAGCGATGTTGTTGGCAGCGGCATATTGCTGGGCGATCAGGCGCGGCCAGGGATAGGCGTTGAACACCGCCACGGCGCCGAGCGCCACGGCACAGCCGACGACACCGATCATCACTTCGGCCCACATCGGCCGCAACGGGAAATTGTAGCGGATGCGCGATCGGCGTCCGCTGATGATGACGAATACGATGGCAACGCAGACCAGAACGCCGATGATCCAGCTCGGCAAGGCCCCGATCGAGCCCTTGGGGCCACCGCCCATCAGCTGGAAGGTGGAATCGAGCGGCGCAACCGTCCGACCGGAGGTCACCCACCAGGCCGCGCCGCGCCAGGCAAGCCAGCCGCCCAGGGTAACGATGAAAGCCGAAACGCGCATATAGGCGATGATGTAGCCCTGGAACGCGCCGATCAGCGCCCCGAAGGCGATACCGACGGCGAGCGTGATGATCCAGGTTCCCCAGAAATCGAAGCCGACGTAATTGGGAAGGATTTCCGCCTGCAGCACCGCCATGATCATGCCAACGAAACCGAGGATGGACCCGACGCTCAGATCGATGTTTCGCGTGACGATGACCAGAACCATGCCCGTCGCGATCACGCCGACCGAGGACGCCTGCACCGAAAGGTTCCACAGATTGCGCGGCGTCAGGAACAGACCGCCTGAAAGCATGTTGAAAATGACCCAGACCAGCAGCAGAGCACCGATCATCCCGAACATGCGGGTGTCGATCTCGGTGGCAAGCAGGAACCTGCTGAACCAGTTTCCCCGGCCGGTTTCGGGCTTTGCACTGACGGGTGTAGTCATCGGTTCGGACATGGTGCCTCCCCCCATGAAGGCAAACGGGGTTTCCTTTATGCAGCCGCCGCAGCGAAAGCTGCGGCGGCCACGTGTCAGTTACTCACGAAAGGACACTCGACCCTAGTCGCAAACGGCAAGCGTTCCAGCCGGGACGCCTTGGCAGGCCTGCTCCTTGCTGATCCAGCCAGCGTCGATGACGAGGTTGAGGTTGTCCTTGGTGATCGGCACGGGAGCCAGGAACAGCGAGTGCATGTTGACGCCCTTCGGGCCGCCATCGAACATGACCATGTTCGGGATGTCGGTCATGGCAGTGCCGCTGGCCAGCGCCAGAGCGGTCTCAGCCGCGGCCTTGCCGAGCAGGCGCGCATCCTTCCACACCGACACGGTCTGGGTGCCGAGAGCGACGCGGTTCAGAGCGGCGAGGTCGCCGTCCTGTCCGGAGACCGGAACCTGACCGGCCAGACCCTGGGCCGCCAGAGCCGCGACGACGCCGCCGGCGGTGCCGTCATTGGAGGCGACAACGGCCTGGACGTCGTTGTTGTTGACGGTCAGGAACTGCTCCATGTTGCGCTGGGCAACCGAGGGATCCCAGTTGTCGGTATAGGCTTCGCCAACGTCCTTGATCTCGCCGGAGGCGAGCGCGTCCTTCAGGACTTCCATCTGGCCCGAGAACAGGAAGTCAGCATTCGGGTCGGCGGCATTGCCCTTGATGAAGACATAGTTGCCGGTCGGCTGTACCGAGAAGACGGCACGGGCCTGCATGCGACCGACTTCCTTGTTGTCGAAGGTGATGTAGAACGCATCCGGGTTCTCGATCAGACGGTCATAGCCGACCACCGGGATACCCTCGTCAACGGCCTTCTGCACCGCCGGGCCGATGGCATCGGTGTCCTGAGCCAGAACGATGATGGCGTCCACGCCTTGGGAGATCAGGTTTTCGACGTCGGCCAACTGCTTGGAGGCGGACGACTGCGCGTCGGTCGAGACATATTTGGCGCCGGCAGCTTCAAGCGCTGCTTTCATGGCCGGCTCGTCCCACTTGCCCCAGCGCTCTTCCTGGAAGTTGTTCCAGGACACGCCAACGGTCAACGCCATTGCCGAACCGGACATGCCGGCAAGCATGGTCGCGCCCAGAAGGGCGGCAGTAAATAGTTTCATGTTTTCCTCCCGTGCGGATGGAGGTTCCATCCGGCTTCGCAGAATGAGGCTGCATATGCTGCAGCCGGTGTGAGCAATTATTTCGATGCTCAAAAAAAGAAGTGACACGGGCGGTCAAGCCGTGTCAACCTTCTTTTGAGGATCGGATGACAGCCCATTGCCTTCCGCAGAGAGAAAAACAGCAAAAAGCGCAAAAAGGGTGAATCCGAACAAGGGAGCCGCAATGCCGTGAGCCGAAACTGGCTCGGGTCGGCAGACGGATTTTGCTTCGCCGGGAGCGATGATCGCCTGCGCGCGGAAATGAATATGGGAGACCAAAGCCGGTGGGACGCGTAGCGGGCGATTCCGACTCGATCCGTCGGCAAAATCGCGGATTGGCGCTCGATGTGCTGCGGCAATCGGGTCCTTTGGCGCGCACCACGCTTGCCGCCGCGACCGGGCTGTCGCACGCCACCATCACCGCCATCGCCGCCGATCTGGTCAACCAGGGGATCCTCACCGATCTCGATGAACGGTTCGCCGATCAGAAGACGCGGGGGCGGCCGGC
>CAZKTH010000013.1:0-27391 GCA_964555575.1 uncultured Devosiaceae bacterium
TTCATCACGTCGTCGTATTTGAGGATGTTCTTGCGGATGTCGAAGTTGCGCGCCTCGACCTTGCCCTGCGCCTTCTCGATCGCCTTGGTCACCCAGGGATGGGTGATCGATTCGCCTTCTTCGAGCCCGAGTTTCTGCAGCATGTTGTCCATGCCCTCGACCGGGAAGATGCGCATCAGATCGTCCTGAAGCGACAGGAAGAATTTCGAGTGGCCGGGGTCGCCCTGGCGGCCGGAACGGCCGCGCAGCTGGTTGTCGATGCGACGGCTTTCGTGGCGTTCGGTGCCGATCACCATCAGTCCACCGGCCTCGATGGCCTTCTGCTTGTCCCCGGCGATGGTTTTCTTGATCTCTTCGATCTTTTGCACGCGCGCTTCGCCCTCGAGCCCCTCGCACTCCTTGGCGACCCGCATGTCGAAATTGCCGCCGAGCTGGATGTCGGTGCCGCGGCCGGCCATGTTGGTGGCGATCATCACCGCGCCGGGCACGCCGGCATCGGCGACGATATAGGCTTCCTGCTCGTGATAGCGGGCGTTCAGAACCTTGATGTCCTTGACGCCGCGCTTTTGCAGCAGTTCGGCCAGCATTTCGGACTTGGCGATCGAGGTGGTGCCGACAAGGACCGGCTGGCCGCGCTTCTGGCAGTCCTCGATCACGTCGGCGATGGACTCGAACTTCTCGGCAGCGGTGCGGTAGACCGCATCGTCGTCGTCGGTCCTGTCCACCGGCAGGTTGGTCGGGACGGTGACGACGTCGAGATTGTAGATGTCGCCGAATTCCTCGGCCTCGGTCGCGGCGGTGCCGGTCATGCCGGCGAGCTTTTCGTAGAGGCGGAAATAGTTCTGGAAGGTGATCGAGGCCAGCGTCTGGTTCTCGGCCTGGATGGTGACGTGTTCCTTGGCTTCGAGCGCCTGGTGCAGGCCTTCCGAATAGCGCCGGCCCGGCATCATGCGACCGGTGAACTCGTCGATGATCACTACCTCGTCATTGCGGACGATGTAGTCCTTGTCGCGGGTGAACAGCTTGTGCGCCCTCAGGGCCGAATTGAGGTGGTGCACCAGGGTGACGTTCTCGATGTCGTAGAGCGTGCCCTCGTTCAGGAGCCCTTCTTCCCGGAGCTTTTCCTCGAGCTTTTCGATGCCCTGATCGGTGAAGGTGGCGGAGCGGTGCTTTTCCTCAAGTTCGAAATCGCCTTCGCCGATGATCGGGATCACCTTGTCGACCGCTTCGTAAAGGGCCGAGCGGTCCTCGGAGGGACCGGAAATGATCAGAGGCGTGCGCGCTTCGTCGATCAGGATCGAGTCGACCTCGTCGACGATGGCATAGGCATGGCCGCGCTGGACCATCTGGTCGCGGCTGAACTTCATGTTGTCGCGCAGATAGTCGAAGCCGAATTCGTTGTTGGTGCCGTAGGTCACGTCGGCGTCGTAGGAGGCCTTGCGCTCGATGTCGGAAAGCCCGTGCACGATGACACCGACCGTCAGGCCGAGGAACTTGTAGACCTGGCCCATCCATTCGGCGTCGCGGCGGGCGAGATAGTCGTTGACGGTGACGACATGCACGCCCCGGCCGGCGATGGCGTTGAGATAGACGGGCAGGGTGGCGACCAGGGTCTTGCCTTCGCCAGTGCGCATCTCGGCGATGGTGCGGTCATTCAGGACCATGCCGCCGATGAGCTGCACGTCGAAATGGCGCTGGCCGAGGGTGCGCTTGGCCGCCTCGCGCACGGTGGCGAAGGCCGGCACCAGCAGGTCGTCGAGGCTCTTGCCATTGGTATATTCGGTCCGGAACATGTCGGTCCGGGCCCGGAGCTCGTCGTCGCTCAGCTTCTCGATCTCGGGTTCGAGTGCGTTGATTGCATCGACCTGTGGCTGCAGCTTTTTTATGCGCCGATCATTCACGGAACCGAAAATGCGCTTGGCGATCGCTGCGACAACCATTGCGGAACTTTCCTTTGTTGAGACGCGTGGCGGGCCTGTCGAGTGTGCCGGCAAACGGCCGGGCGGCGCCGCATATAGCCTGCAAGGCGAGCTTGATGTAAGAGCCGTGTTCCGGCTTGTCAACGCCAGCCCAAAATGCCAAACCTCGGCCAACGTCGCGGCCGTGGGGGCAGTCGCGCCCCAAGAGGAGACTATTTATGTTCTTAATGAGACCACCGGCTTCGATCCGGATCACCCTTGCCGGCCTTCTGGTCGGCATGACCATGGCGGCGGCACCGGCATTTGCCCAGAGCGACAACGCCGCGGCCCCGGCAGCGACCGATCCCAACGCCGTCGTCGTCACGGTCGGCGGCAAGCCCATCACCGAAGCCGATATCGGTTTTGCCGCCGAGGACCTCGGCCAGGATCTTGCCAACATCCCGGCCAACCAGCGCCGCGCCTTTCTGGTCGCCGTCCTGATCGACATGAAGGTGATGGCCGAAGCGGCCCGTGCCGACAAGCTCGATCAGACCGATCTTTTCAAGAAGCGTCTGAGCTATCTCGAGGACCGGTCGCTGCGGCGCGCCTATTTCACCGACAAGGTCGCCGGCGCCGTGACCGCCGAGGCGGTCAAGGCCGCCTATGACAAATATGTCGCCGATTTCAAGCCGCAAGAGGAAGTGCGCGCCCGTCACATCCTGGTTTCGACCGAGGAGGACGCCAAGGCGGTCAAGGCCGAGATCGAGGCCGGCAAGCCCTTCGAAATCGCCGCTCTGGAAAAGTCGCAGGACGGCAGCGCCCAGAACGGCGGCGATCTCGGCTATTTCAGCCGCGGCATGATGGTCAAGCCCTTCGAGGACGCGGCCTTCGCGTTGAAGGTCGGCGAGATTTCCGATCCGGTCCAGACCCAGTATGGCTGGCACATCATCAAGCTCGAGGACAAGCGCATGTCCTCGCCGCCGCCGCTCGAGCAGGTCCAGGCGCAGCTGCAGCAGCAGGTGATGATCGACGCCTTCACCACCGAAATGGACAAGCTGAAAAAGAACGTCACCGTCACCTTCACCGATCCGGCGCTGGAAGCGGCGGTCAACGCCGAGAACGCGGTGGTGCAAAAGGCGGAGGAGCAATAGCGCTCCACCCGCTCTTGTCTGCATTGGTGACACAAGTCAGGCCGGCGCCGTTTGGCGCCGGTTTTCGTTGGTGCCCCGGGCCGGCAGGAATCGGGTCGGCCGCCGGGCGATTCCGGCGGGTCGCAACCATGCCGGCCCTTGCGCTGGGGCGGGCGATCGGGCAAACCGGATGAGAGCCCGCATTCGGTCGGGATCTGGAGGGTGGCATGAGCGGAAATCGCTCGGCGCTGGGAGGAAGGACGCAAACAGGGCTCTGCGCTTTCAGGCCGTTCGCTGCCGAAACGGCCGATAGGCGCCATGCCCGTTTGAAATCCGCCACGTGCCGCGCCCGAAACCCGGCTGAATGCGAATCCCAGGTCCTTCGCTGCAAAAGGATGGTTCCGAAATGAAGCACTCTGTCTCTCCGCTCGCACCCAAGAGCTTTCCGGAACTGCCGAGGATTTCCGGCGTCCGTTTCGCCACCGCCGAGGCCGGCATCAAATACAAGGACCGCACCGACGTCCTGCTGATGGTTTTCGAACCCAGCACGACGGTCGCCGGCGTCCTGACCAAATCCAAATGCCCGGCGGCGCCGGTCGACTGGTGCCGGACCCATCTGCCCGCCGGCGTGGCGCGCGCCCTGGTCGTCAATTCCGGCAACGCCAATGCCTTCACCGGCCACCACGGCCATGACTCGGTCAGAACCACCGCCAATCTGGCGGCGCGGGCGGTCGGCTGCGTCGCCGAGGACGTGTTCGTTTCCTCGACCGGGGTGATCGGCGAACCGCTCGACACAAGGAAGTTCGAGGGCGTGTTCGAGGACTGCGTGACCCGCATGCATCATCTGCCCTGGCGCGCCGCCGCCGAGGCGATCATGACGACCGACACCTTTCCCAAGCTCGCCGGCACCGAGATCGAGTTCGCCAACACCAGGGTCGTCATCAACGGCATCGCCAAGGGCTCGGGCATGATCCAGCCCGACATGGCGACCATGCTCGCCTATGTCTTCACCGACATGCCGGTGGCCGCACCGGTCCTGCAGGCCGTGCTTGCCGACAAGATCCGGACCAGCCTCAACGCCATTACCGTGGACGGTGACACCTCGACCTCCGACACGGTTCTGATCTTTGCCACCGGCAACACCGCCCGCCACGGCGTCAAGCCGCTCGTCTCGGTCGAGGATCCGCGTTTCGTCCCCTTTGCCGAGGCGGTCGGCGAGGTCCTGTTCGATCTGGCCATGCAGATCGTGCGCGACGGCGAGGGCGCCTCCAAATTCGTCACCCTCAATGTCAGGGGCGCGGTCAGCGACGACAGCGCCATGCGCGTCGCCCGCTCCGTCGCCAACTCGCCACTGGTCAAGACGGCCATTTCCGGCGAGGACGCCAATTGGGGCCGCGTCGTCATGGCGGTCGGCAAGGCCGGCGAACCGGCGGATCGCGATCTGTTGTCGATCCGGTTCGGTGAGATCACCGTCGCCAAGAAAGGCGAACGCGAGCCGCATTACGACGAGGAAGCGGTCAGCGCCTACATGAAGAACAACAACATCGTCATCGGCGTCGATCTCGGCATGGGCGCCGGTCGGGCGACCGTCTACACCTGCGACCTGACGCATGACTATGTCGACATCAACGGCAGCTACCGGAGCTGATCCCGCCCCGGAGCTTTTCGAGGCCGAGACCGGTTTTCTCGACGCCTGGCCGGCGCTCGAGAGCCGCTGGGACGGCGCCTGGGTCTGGCGTTTCGCCCGTGGCTACACCAAGCGGGCCAATGCCATCCAGTGCCAGGACCCGGCGGACGACGCGGATGCCGAGGCGCGCCTTCTCCGGCTGGCCGCCCTGTCGCGCGACGCAGGCATCGCCCCGGTGTTCCGGCAAACCCCGCTCGCCGGGCCGGGTGTGATCGCGGCGCTCGACCGGCTCGGCTGGACCGCGTTCGAGAAGAGCCGCATCCTTTTTCTCGATGCCCTGACCTCCGGCCACGAAGTCGGCCACCGGGTGGCGCTGTCGCTGCGCGCCGGCCCGGCCTGGCTCGGGCCGCAATGCCGGCTGCAGAATTACGATGCGGCGACCCGGCGAACGCTTGCCGACATCATTTCCCGCATGCCCGACAGCGCCACCGGCCTGACTGTTTTCGATCGCGACAACAGTGCGGTGGCCTCGGCGCTCGCCGTCGCGGTCGGTGGGCTTGCCATGTTCACCAATGTCGTGACGGCGCCGGACCGGCGCGGCCGGGGCCTGGGCAAAAGCGTCATGGCCGCGGCGCTCGACGTCATGGCGGAGGCGGGCGCCAAACGGGCGGCCATCCACGTGATGTTCGGCAACGGGCCGGCCGAGGCGCTCTATGCCGGCCTCGGCTTCAGACAGATCGGCACCTATGTCTACAGAAAGGCCCCGGCACCATGAGCGCGAATCCCTTGCTGCTCGTCGTCGCCTGCGCCCTTGTCGACGTGGACCGCCGCGTGCTCATCGCGCAACGCCCCGAAGGCGGATCCATGCCGGGGCTTTGGGAATTCCCCGGCGGCAAGATCGAAAAGGGCGAGACCCCGGAAGAGGCTTTGTCGAGGGAGCTTGAAGAAGAGCTCGGCATTTTGACCAAGACCGCCTGTCTCGCTCCTCTTACGTTTGCATCGCACGCTTACGAAAGTTTTCATCTGTTGATGCCAGTTTTCGTTTGCCGGAAATGGACCGGGCTAGCTCAGCCGCGGGCACATGCGGCGCTCAAATGGGTACGACCGACGGCGTTGAGGGACTATGCCATGCCGCCCGCCGATCTCCCGCTTGTCGCGCCCCTGTGCGATCTGCTCTAGCCGGTCGCCGCTTCGGGCAAGCCCTGATATCCGGCATGTGCCGGCTGTCACAAGAACGCTGGAAGACGAGAATGACCGCGCTTCTGAAGTCCTGTTTGCGCGACGAGAGCGGCAGCACCGCGATGGAATACGCTCTGATCGCGACGGTCATCGCCATGGCCCTTTTCACCGCCATCAGCCTTGTCGGAACCGGCGCGGGCAATCTGTTCAACACCGCCGCCAACACCGCCACCAATTCGCTCAACGAAGGCAGCAGCCTGCTGAACTAGAGCATTTTCCGTTCCGACGGAATCAGAACGGAAGCTCTAGGTTATTGAGTGGTCGCGTTTTCGAACCGGCGAACCGGTATCCACTTCGCCTGAAAACGCTCTAGTCTTCAGCGCATCGGCAAGGCTCACCTCGGCGCTGCCCGGTTTCAGCGGCTTCTGCTGACTGTCGTCGGGTGCCCAGCCGCTCATCCAGATCACCTCGAGGGTTGCCGTGATCCGTCCGTCCTCGTCGGCAGGATAGGCGTTGACCGCCGCCGCCATGTGGGAAGACGTCACCGGGCGATCCGGCTTTTCCCGCATCGGATTGCCGGCGCCAAGGGCTTTGAGCTCGCGCATCAGTTCGAGCGGATCGGCGTAGCGGACATAACGGGTGTCGGTATCGGAAACCGGCAGGGCGAAACCGGCGCGCTGCAGCAGCGATCCGGCGTCGCGCACGTCCATGAACGGGGCGACGCGCAGATAGGCGCCGCCGGCAAGGGCGGAATCCGCCTCGATCCAGGCGGCACGCAGTTCGGCAAGACTCCTGCCGCCGAGCACCGCGGCGGTGAAGAAGCCGTCGGGCCGCAAAAGCCTCCTGAGCCGGATGAGCGTGCCCGGCACGTCGTTGACGATCTGCAGATCGAGCAGCGAGACGATGAGATCGTAGCCCTCGGAGGCAAGCTCCGGCATGTCCCCGATTGCCGTTCCGCAAAGGGTCGGCACGATCTCGAGCGCATCCACCGTCCTGAATTCGGGCACGGCGCCTTCGAGCGTCGGCCCGATCAGTGCCGCCTTGCCGAAACGGCGATTGATCGTCCCGATCCGCTCGGCAGCATCGGCGAGCAGCAGCGCGGTGACGAAATCGGGTGCGTGCGGGGTCCGTGCCCGCCGGGCGGCGATCAGGGCGCGATCGAACAATTCGGGTGGGGCGGTCGGTTCTGCCGGCATCGTCTGACTTCGCATTTTGTCGTCAACATGCAAGATTGGGGCTTATGGGCGCCCTTGCCGCAGAAGTCAAAACGTCAGGCCGTTTCGCCACGCTGGCCGCAAATGTCGGACCGGGGCTGCTCGATTTTCTCTATCCGCCCGTCTGTCTTGCCTGTTCGGCGCCGGTCGGCGAGGCGAACGGGTTGTGTGCCGACTGCTGGCAGGCACTCAAGCCGATCACGGCGCCGCTCTGCGCCAAAACCGGCCTGCCCTTTGCCGTCGACATGGGCGAAAACGCCGTCTCGGCCGAAGCGCTCAACGCGCCGCCCGAGTATGACCGCGCCCGCGCCGCCTTCGTCTATTCGGAGTTGAGCGCCAGGCTCGTCGCCAGGTTCAAATATGGCGACCGGCCGGAACTGGCCGCGTTCATATCCCTCGCCATGGCGGGCGCCGGCCGCGAATTGTGGCCCGGCGATCCGGTTCTGGTGCCGGTGCCCCTGCATCGCCTGAGGCTGTGGCGGCGCGGCTACAACCAGTCGGCGGAACTGGCCCGCGACCTCGGCCGCCGCCTCGGGCTCGACTATGCTCCCGACCTTGCGGTGCGGCGGCGCCACACCCGCCAGCAGGTCGGGCTTTCCGGCGAACAAAGACGCCGCAATGTCGCCGGCGCCTTCGCGATCGACAGACATGTGGCGGCGCGGCTTGCCGGACGGCGACTGGTTCTGGTCGACGACGTGGTGACGACCGGCGCCACGGTTTCGGCCCTGACGCGGGCTTTGCGGCGCGCCGGTTTCGATCATATTGACGTTATCAGCTTCGCGCGGGTTGTACCGGGCGCGGAAATGCCCATCTAGGAACAGACTAAAAGTGAATACGCCCGTTACCGGAACGCAGATGGCCAAGATCGAGATCTACACAACCCCCTATTGCCCCTATTGCCATGCCGCCAAGGCGCTCCTGAGCGGAAAGGGGCAGAAGTTTACCGAGATCACCGTCGAGAACCCGGCCCTGAGGGCCAAGATGACGGCGCGCGCCAATGGACGGCGCACCGTGCCGCAGATCTTCATCGGCGACACCCATATCGGCGGCTATGACGATCTGGCGGCGCTCGACATGCGCGGCGGCCTCGACCCGCTGCTCGCCACATGACCGGTGCCATGGAACGGGTCGCGCTCGTTCAGCTTCGCTCCGGCATCTGCCGGCCCTTGCCAATCGTCGCCGCTTTTCGTTAAGCGTTAACATAACTCGGTCAGAATGGGCGGGCTAAGGAAAGGGTGAAGGTGTGATCCATTATTCCCTTTTGTGCGAGAACCGGCATGCGTTCGACGCCTGGTTCAAGAATGCCGACGCCTATGAGGAGCAGGTGCGCCTGGGCATTGTCACCTGTCCGATCTGCTCGACCCGCAAGGTCGAGAAATCGATCATGGCGCCGGCGGTCTCCCGTTCCGGCGCGGAAACCCGTTCGACGCCCGAAACCGCCGGCAACGAGAAAATGTCGTTTTCCGCCGGACATCCGCAGCAGGCACAGTTGCGCGCCGCGCTCAGGCAATTGCGCGACAAGGTGATGGCCGAGGCCGACTATGTCGGCGACCAGTTCGCCACCGAAGCGCGCCGTATCCACTTGCACGAGACCGAGCCGCGCGGCATCTACGGCGAGGCGACCAAGGACGAGGTTGCCGACATGATCGAGGACGGCGTCGAGTTCATGCCGCTGCCGCAGCTTCCCGAAGACCACAATTGATAACCGGCTGCTAACGGGGCCGCGTCCTGTTGCAGCATTGTGGTGTGACTCTGCTAACCAGATTCGGCGATTGGCCGGCGATTCGCGGGCTTGTCCGGCGATGCGGCGAGCAAATTAAAGCGTTCTTAGAACAGGAAAACGCACTCTGCCTTGTCTACTTGAGGCGATGCGATGTTCAAGGCGGCCAACCTGAAAGACATCCTGACCGTTCTGGTCGTTGGCAGAGGACGATGCCCGGACGCCGAGGCCACACGCAGCCGCGGATACAAGATACTCGCACGACAGGTCGGTGCTGCCTTTGCCTCCGTGCCGATCATCATCGTCTCTAACATCCTCATCCTGACCGTCCTGGTCCTCACGCTGGCCGGCAGCGTGCCACCCATGCATCTGGTCCTTTGGACGATCGTCACGCTGGGCAGCGCGGCTTTGCTGCTGGTGGCCTGGCTGAAATACGCCAAGGACAACGCACGGGATACGACGCGCAGTCAGTTTTGGGCCTGGCAACTCGAAATCGCCACGGTTTTGCGCGGCCTGGCCTGGGGCGCCGGCACGGTGGCCTTTTTCCCGCAGGTCGATCCCGGCCGGCAACTGGTCATCGGCCTGACCTCGGCCGCCATGATGTGCGGTGGCGCCTTCGCCATGGGTGCGCTGCCGATTTCCGCGATTTCCTTCATCCTCCTGATGGGTGGTGCCTCGGTCGTGGCCCTCATCCTGACTGGGACGCAGGAGACCATGGCCCTGGCCGCACTGACGGCCGTCTTCATGGCCTATCTGTGGGTGTCGGTCAAAAACCAGGTCCGCATCTTCATCTCGAACGCCTCCGCCGAGATTTCCAATCGGGAACAGAAACAGACCATCGGCCTGCTGCTCAAGGAATTCCAGGACAACAGCGCCGACTGGCTTTGGCACACCGATGCGGACGGGTATTTCATCGATCCCAGCGACCGGTTCGTCGCGGTGATGGGACTTGACGCCGAACGGCTGCAAAAGCTCCGTTTCAAGGACGTCATTTCGCTCGACACCAGCAGGACGAACCGGCAGGCGATCGAGCTGCTCGACAGGCGGGAATCGATGACCGGCGTCGAGGTGACGCTCGATATCGGCGATCAAAGGCGGTGCTGGACGCTCACGGCCGGACCGAGCTACGACGAACACCAGACCTTCGTGGGTTATCGGGGCGTCGCCAGCGACGTCACCGAACTGCACGCAGCGGCGGCGCGGCTGGAGAACCTGGCCCATTTCGATCAGCTGACCGGTCTGCCCAATCGCTCGAGTTTCATAGACGAACTGAACACCGAGATCGCCGGCTCGGCGCCCGGCGCGGTCGGGATCGTTCTGTTCGACCTGACCGGTTTCAAGCTGGTCAACGATACGCTAGGCCACAGTGTCGGCGACGAATTGCTGGCGTGCCTCGGCAAACGCCTGACCGGCCTCGGCGCGTCGGGGCGGACGTTCGCAAGATTCGGCGGTGACGAATTCGCACTCCTGGTCAAGGCGCATCCAAGCTCGGCGACGCTTCGTTCCCTCGCCCAAAGCGTGTTTGCGCAGTTTGCCATTCCCTTTGCCATCGGCCCGCACAATGTCGTCATCGACGCATCGGCCGGCATTGCCCTGGGGGGACGGGACGGCAACAACGCCGTCGAGCTGCTGCGCGCCGCCGATCTGGCACTTTACGCCGCCAAGTCGAGCGGCAGGGGACACTGGCTCGAATACAACGCCGACATGGACAACGCCTATCTGCGGCGGCAGAACCTGGAACGCCGTCTGCGCGAGGCCATCGACAATGACGAGCTGTCCTTGCGGTTCCAGCCGATCATATCGATCAGGACCGGACGGGTCTCCGCCCTCGAGGCCCTGCTGCGCTGGAACAGCGCCGCGTTCGGACCGGTCGGTCCCGATGAATTCATTCCGATCGCCGAAGAGAGCGGCCTGATCGTTCCCATCGGTAACTGGGTTCTGCGCGAGGCGATCAAACTCTGTTCGGGATGCAACCAGGGAACGGAAGTCTGCGTCAACGTCTCGCCGGTGCAGTTGCGCAACAAGAAACTGGTTTCTGTGGTCAGGAGCTGCCTCAAGTCCAGCGGGCTGGCGCCGGAACGGCTGGTCCTGGAAATCACCGAAGGCGTCTTTCTCGAACGCAGCGCGCAGACCGACAAGATCCTCAGGGATCTGGTGGCGCTGGGCGTCAAGATCGCCCTTGACGATTTCGGCACCGGCTATTCCTCCCTCAGCTATCTACGCAGCTTCCCCTTCGCCAAGATCAAGATCGACAAGTCCTTCATCGACGACATCGCGGCGGGCGGGCCGAATGCCCTGATCACCAAGGCGATCATCGATCTGGCGGCGGCGCTCAAGTTCGACGTCGTGGCCGAAGGGGTGGAAACCAATGTCCAGCTGGCCGAGATCGTGCGTCTGGGTGGCGGCTATGTGCAGGGATTCCTGTTCAGCAAGCCCCTGACACGGGATGAACTGCCCGGCTTCCTGAGCAGCATGGCGGACGAGAAGCCGTTGCAGGCGGAGGCCTGACACGGTTCAGACGCACTGCCGGCAGAAAAAGTCTACCACGGCAGAACAATTAGGCCGTCTGTCACGAAACAGATCTGTTTTTCGCAAGTTTTCATCTGTTCTGCTGAGCGAATCTGTCGCTGCCGCAAACTGATGTCCGATCATTGACATGTCGTCGATTTCGCCTTCCCGATTGTCGGGCGAAGAATTCCGAAATTCAGTGGAGGGCATCATGCGCGAACATCTGACTGCGGCCCTGTGTGCCGCGTTTGTCTTGGCCTCGACCGCCACGGGGGCGCTCGCCTATGACCGGCATGTCATGATCGTCAACAACACGTCCTACGACATCTACGAGTTCTATGCCTCGAGCGTCGGCGTCGACATCTGGGAGGAAGACATTCTCGCCGACGGCATCCTGCCATCCGGCCACCAGGTGCGCGTCAACATCGACGACGGCTCCGGTTATTGCAGATACGACTTCAAGGCGGTGTTCGAGGATGGCTACGAGTCCGTCCGCTCGAACGTCAATGTCTGCGAGGTCGGCACCTACACCTATAGCGATTAGGCGGAAGCGGCGGCTTCCGTCGGACCGGGCGGCCAGCTGCGCCTGCCCTTCCCGGAACCGGGGGAGGTGCGAGGCCGGCGCGATGGGTGATCCTCATCGTATTAACGTCAATATTCCCTCTTGCGACGCTCGTCCGCCGCGGGTCACACTCGCCCCAAACCATCCTTGGAGGATTTGAAATGGAATATCGTCTTCTTGGCCGCTCGGGCCTCAAGGTGTCGACCCTGACCGTAGGGACGATGACCTTCGGGGCCGGCCACATGCTCGGGGAAACCGACACCTCCGGCGCCCGCCGCCAGCTCGACATGTGCTGGGACAAGGGTGTCAATCTCATCGACACGGCCAATATCTATGCCGACGGCAAGTCCGAGGAGATCATCGGCGACGCTCTTGCGGCCGACAAGTCGCGCGACAAATGGCTCCTGGCCACCAAGGTCCGTTTCAAGGTCGGCGAGGGGCCCAACGATGAGGGCCTGTCGCGCCATCACATCATCCAGCAATGCGAATTGAGTCTCAAGCGCATGAAGACCGACCACGTCGACCTCTACCAGGTCCATCAGTGGGACGGCTCGACCCCGCTCGAGGAAACGATGGAAGCGCTCGATACCCTGATCCGGCAGGGCAAGGTGCGCTATGTCGGCGCCTCCAACTATTCGGGCTGGCATCTGATGAAGGCGCTCAGGGTGGCCGGCGAGCACAATTACCAGCCCTTCGTCTCCCAGCAGATCCACTACACGCTCTATTCGCGCGAGGCCGAATACGAGCTTCTGCCCATTTCCAGGGACCAGAATGTCGGCGTGCTGGTGTGGAGCCCGCTGGCCGGAGGTCTGCTGACCGGCAAATACACCCGCGACGGCGCCGGCGAAGGCCGCCATACCCTGGGGTGGGGCGAGCCGCCGGTTTATGACCGCGACCGGCTGTTCGACATCGTCGACGTCATTCTGGAAGTCGCCGGGGAGCAGAACATCTCGGGGGCCCAGGTGGCGCTCGCCTGGCTGCTGCAGCGTCCGGCCGTCACCTCGGTGATCATCGGCGGCCGCACCGACGCGCAGTTCGCCAACAATCTCGCCGCTGCCGACGTCACGCTGACAAAGGACCAGATCGCCCGGCTCGACGCGGCATCGCGGCCGACGCTGATCTATCCCTACTGGCATCAGTACCATGCGGCCTACGACCGCTTCTCGCCGGCCGACATGGTGCTGCATGGGGGCCAGGAAAGGACGGTATGGAAGTAGCGACCGAGAACAGGGGCGAGGGGGCGTGGCAACGAATCCTGAAAGCCCCCCCGTCATCCTCGGTCCTGACCTTGGGGTAACGCAGCTCGGCGCGATGGCGTCCGCCCATGCTGCCGCCCCTACCGGAACCCCTCGTGCGATTTCATGATCTCGTCCTCGAGTTCGGGGAAGGGGCCGCGCACCTCGGTCTGGCGCTGGCCGGCGGCGAAGACCGTCCGGCAGGGCAGATCCATGGCGGGATTTTCCGCGTTGGTCCCGGTCAGCGCGCCGAGGCGCTTTTCGGTCATGCCGAAGACCACGGTGCCGATGCCGGCCCAGTAGGCGGTGCCGGCGCACATGGCGCAGGGCTCGAAGGCGGAATAGAGCGTCGCCCCGGCCAGTACCTCTGGCTCGTAGAGCATGGCCGCCTCGCGGCAAAGGATCGATTCGGCATGACCCGGCCCGCGCTGATGCCTGTCGTCATTGCCGGCCTCGATGAGGACATGGCCGCCGTCGTCGACCAGAAGCGCCCCGAAGGGATGATTGCCGGCAGCGCGGGCCTCGGCAGCGATCCTGAGTGAACGTCTGAGGAAGCGGATATCGTCGGAATGGGTCAGAGGCATGCGGTTCGGGCCTTTGTGTCACGGTGATCGGGCGATCCGTCCGGGCGGATTCGTCGCATCCGAGCCTAATTGACTGTGACGGGGCTTGCCAATATCCGGACCGGCTGCGCCGGACCCTCGGGGATTGCGCGGCCGGCCCAACCTCCACCCGGAAACCGCCATGATCAGCCTGCGCGCGCGGCTCGTCCGCCTTCTTCTCGAAAACCGCTATCGCCTCCGCGGCACAAAGCCCCCGGTCTTTGCCGAGGATTCGCCCGTGGAGGCATTCCGTGCCGAGGTCGAGCAATCGGCGGCCCGGTTCGCCAAATCGCCGAAAGACGTGGTCATTTCGTCCTTTTCGGCACCGGGCGTCGATGGCGAGATCATATCGCCGCTGGCGGGCGAAATGAAGGGCGCGGTCCTTTACTTTCACGGCGGCGGCTATGTCGCCGGCAGTGTCGCAAGCCATCGCAACATCGTGGCGAAAGTGGTCAGGGCCTCGGGTGCGAGGGCGCTGAGCTTCGAATACGGCCTGGCCCCGGAAAATCCCTTTCCGGCGGCGCTCAACGACGCCCTGGCCGCCTATCGGGGTCTGCGCCAGACGGGCCTTGCGGCCAGACACATCGTTTTTGCCGGCGATTCCGCCGGCGCCGGCCTGGCGCTGGCGACGCTTTTCGCCCTCAGGCAGCAGGGTGAAGCCCTGCCCGCCGGCGCGGCGGTGCTGTCGCCCTGGATGGATCTGAGCTCAACGGGCGTGTCCTCACAAATGCGCGACCCGCTGGCGCCGGAAGGCTCCTGGCAGTGTTTCGCCCATCACTATGCCGGCGACAACGACCGGACAAATCCGCTGATCTCGCCGCTTTATGGCGATCCTGCCGGGTTGCCGCCTCTGTTCGTCGCCGTCGGCACCGCCGAACACATGCGCGGCGAGGTCGCTGCTTTCGTCGAAAAGGCAAGGGCCGCCGGCGTCGCCGTCGACTTCATCCTCGGCCAGGACATGGTCCACTGCTTCCCGATGCTCGCCCCGGCTTTCCCCGAGGCGCGCGAGGCGTTCGCCCGCTTCACCGGATTCATCCGCAAAAAGGCGGGCGGCAGATAGGGGCTACCAGTCGATCGGCTTGCCGTCGCGGAAGAAGCCGCCATTCGGGCCGTCTTCGCCAAGGGTGGCGGCCCAGACGATGCCGGCGGCGCCCTGGGTCAGCGAACGGTGAGCGTTGGGTCCGCCCATGTCGGTGCGCACCCAGCCGGGGCAGACGGCATTGACCTTGACGTCGCCCCTGGCCTCGCGGCTGGCGAGGATGGTGATGGCGTTCATCGCCGTCTTGGAGATCCGGTAGGGCAGGGTGCCGCTGCCCATGTCGGTGAGGGCGCCCATGCCGGAAGAGACGTTGACGATGCGTCCATAGCCATTGGCGTTCATCACGGGCAGGGCGTGGCGGATCATGCGATAGGCGCTGATGGCGTTGTTGTCGATCGCTTCGAGCAGAGCCTCGGGCGCGGTCTGCGCAATGGTGTCGCCATGGCCGCCATACATGCGGCCGGCATTGTTGATGAGGATGTCGACATGCTCGTCATTGCCGGCGAGCCAGTCGAAAAAGTCCTTGACCGAGGCCTCGTCGGCGACGTCGAGCACATGGCCCTCGATGGCGTCGGGATCGCCGAATGCGCTGAGGGCCCTGTCGATCCGGTCCTGCTGGCGGGCCGTGATCACGACATGGTGGCCGCGTTCGGCCAGTTCGCGGGCGGTCTCGAGGCCGAGGCCGCGGGAGGCGCCGGTAATGACGGCAAGATGGGGTGTGATGGTCATTTCTTTTTCTCCGCCAGCATCATGTAATTGACGTTCATGTCGCGACTCCTGCCCCATTCGTCCCTGAGGGGCGCATAGGTGACGCCGGTCCTGTCCTTGATGGTCAGTCCTTCGCGGGTCAGCATCGAGGCGATCTCTTCGGGGGTGAGGAATTTGTTGTAGGTGTGGGTGCCCTTGGGCAGCCAGTTGAGCACGTATTCGGCTCCGACAATGGCGAGGGCGAAGGCCTTGGCGGTGCGGTTGATGGTGGCCAGGAACATCAGCCCGCCCGGCTTCACGAGCCTGGCGCAGCTCTTGAGATAAAGCGGCACGTCGGCGACATGCTCGACCACTTCCATGTTGAGCACGACGTCGAACTGCTTGCCGGCCTCGGCCAGCGCCTCGGCCGTGGTGGCGACATAGTCGATCTCGAGCCCGGACTGTCCGGCATGGACCAAGGCGATGCCGATATTCTTTTCCGAGGCGTCGGCGCCTGTCACCGTCGCGCCGAGCCGCGCCATCGGCTCGCACAAAAGGCCGCCGCCGCAGCCGATATCGAGAAAGCTCAGGCCTTCGAAGGGACTGCGTTTGGAGCCGTCGCCGCCGAACTGCTCGAGCACCTTCTCGCGGATGTAGGCGAGCCGGACCGGATTGAACTTGTGCAGCGGCTTGAACTTGCCGGCCGGATCCCACCATTCCTCCGCCATGGCGGCAAAGCGGGCGATTTCGTCATTGTCGATGGTGGTGGCGTTCATGATCCGACCCCTGTCAGCAGTGATTGTTTGATGCCGCAGCCGGCCGCCCGAGTCCAGTCCCCTCTGCGCCAATCCCATTGCACCGGGGCGAACGCGACCCGACGCGGGCCTTCCCCATCCTGGTGCGAAAAGGCCGCGATAGCTTGGAGTTGAACGTCGGCCCCGTTTATGGCAAACGAGCGCCGCCAATGAACGGGGACCGGGCGCGGCCGCGCCCGCCGTCGGAAAGGATCCTCAGTGGCACGCATCGTCATGAAATTCGGCGGCACCTCGGTCGCCGATATCGAGCGTATCCGCAAGGCGGCGCGCCACATCAAGCGCGAGGTCGAGGCCGGCAATCAGGTCGCGGTGGTGGTCTCGGCCATGGCCGGCAAGACCAACGAGCTGGTGGAATGGGTCAACGACGCCGGCAAATTCCACGACGCGCGCGAATACGACGCCGTGGTCGCTTCGGGCGAACAGGTCACCGCCGGCCTGATGGCCATCGTTCTGAGTGAGATGGGCATTCCGGCCCGGTCCTTCTCGGGCTGGCAGATTCCGATCGAGACCGATGACGCCCATGGCGCGGCGCGCATCGAGAACATCGATCCGACGATCCTCATCGACCGCATGGAAAAGGGCATGGTCTGCGTCGTCACCGGTTTCCAGGGCATCTATCCCCCGACCGGCCGTATCACCACGCTCGGACGCGGCGGCTCGGACACCAGCGCCGTGGCGGTGGCGGCGGCGGTCAAGGCCGATCGCTGCGATATCTATACCGATGTCGACGGCGTCTACACCACCGACCCGCGCATCGCCCCCAAGGCGCGGCGCATGTCGCGCATTTCCTTCGAGGAAATGCTTGAAATGGCTTCGCTCGGCGCCAAGGTACTGATGATCCGTTCGGTCGAGGTGGCCATGGCCCACAAGGTCAGGCTGTGCGTACGCTCGACCTTCGACGATCCGAATGCGCCGCAGGTCACCCCCGACGGCGTTCCGGGCGTTCCCGGCACGATTGTGTGCGATGAGGAAGAAATCATGGAAAAGCAGATCGTGTCAGGCATCACCCTGGCCCGCGCCGAAGCCAAGATCACCCTGAAGGGTGTCAAGGACACACCGGGCGTCGCCGCCGCGGTGTTCGGCGCCCTGGCCGATGCCAATATCGTCGTGGACATGATCGTGCAGAACATCTCGGACGACGGCAAGGTCACCGATATCACCTTCACCGTCCCCGACAGCGACTACGACAAGGCGGTCAGGGCGCTGGAAGCGGCGGGCGATGCCTTCGACTATGATGCGATCTCCGGCTCCAAGGGTGGCGCCAAGATATCGGTGGTCGGGGTCGGCATGCGTTCCCATGCCGGCGTTGCCGCCTCGATGTTCCGGGCCCTCGCCGATCGGGGCATCAACATCCAGTTGATCACCACGTCCGAGATCAAGACCTCGGTCCTGATCGAAGAGGAGTACGCCGAGCTTGCCGTCAGGGTGCTCCATACGTATTACGGTCTGGACAAGCAGGACGTCTGAACGGACTTCTTATCGGAGTCCTGACACGGGAGAAGGTCGGCCTTGTGCCGCCGAGGGGAGAAATGGTCACGTTGACGGGAGGGCCGCGGGTTTTGCTCAGGCAACTGCGCGAGACCATGGCGGAGCCCTTGGACGCGCAGAAGCGCCTGAACAAGATCGTCGATCTGATCGCGGACAACATGCGGGCCGACGTGTGCTCGTTCTATGTGCTGCGCGATGACGGCGCCCTCGAACTTTTCGCCACCCACGGCCTCAAGGAAGAATCGGTCCATCTGACGACCCTCAGGCTCGGCGAGGGCCTGGTCGGGCGCATTGCCGCGGATGCCGAACCGCTAAACCTGACCGATGCCACCACCCATCCCAGCTTCGCCTATCGTCCCGAGACCGGCGAGGATCCCTATCGCGCCTTCCTCGGCGTGCCGGTCCTGAGGGCCGGCCAGACGCTCGGCGTGCTGGTGGTGCAGAATTCCGCCCACCGCATCTATGGCGAGGAAGAAACCGAGGCGATGCTGACCACGGCAACGCTTCTGGCCGAGATGCTTTCCACGGCCGAATTCGACAGCCTGATCAAGCCGGGCGCCGACATCGATCTGAGGCGCCCGCGCCTGTTCTCGGTCGTCGGCCTCAGCGACGGCATCGCGCTCGGCCATGTGTTCCTGCACGACCCGCGCGTCGTCGTCACCAATTTCATCGCCGAGGACACCGAAGAGGAAAAGATCCGGCTCGACCGGGCACTCGAGACCATGCGTGTCTCGATCGAGGCGCTGTTCAACCGCGGCGACATGCAACTGAATTCCGAACATCGCGAGATCCTGGAAAGCTATCGCATGTTCGCCCATGACCGCGGCTGGGTGAAACGCATGGAAGAGGCGATCGACAATGGCCTTTCCGCCGAAGCGGCGGTCGAGCGGGTGCAGAACGACACCCGGGCCCGCATGCTCCGCCAGACCGACCCCTATATCCGCGAACGCCTGCACGATCTCGACGATCTCGCCAACCGGCTGCTGCGCGCCCTGACCGGCAACGGTCATCAGGGGCCGGTCGAACTGCCGGAAAACGCCATCATCGTCTCCCGCAACATGGGGCCGGCCGATCTGCTCGAATACGACCGCTCCAAATTGCGCGGCGTCGTCCTGGAGGAAGGCGCGACCACGGCCCATGTCGCCATCGTGGCGCGCTCGCTCGGGCTCGTCGCCGTCGGCCAGGCCGCCTCGATCGTCTCGGTTTCGGAAACCGGCGACAGCATCATCGTCGACGCCTCGGGCGGCACGGTGCATCTCAGGCCGCCCGCCGACGTCCAGTCCGCCTATGTCGAAAAGGTCAGGCTGAGCGCCAAGCGGCTGGAACAATACGCCGCCCTCAAGACCAGGAAGTCGGTGACCCGCGACGGGGTGCGCGTCTCCCTGCTCCACAATTCCGGCATCGTTGCCGACCTGCATGCCGTCGACGACACCGGGGCCGAAGGCGTCGGGCTGTTCCGCACCGAACTGCAGTTCATGATCGCTTCCAAGCTGCCGCGCCTGACCGAGCAGGTCGAGCTCTATTCCGAGGCCATGGACATTGTCGGCGACAAGCCGATCGTTTTCCGCCTGCTCGATATCGGCGGCGACAAGGTCATCCCCTATATCCGCTCGGCGCCGGAGGAGAACCCGGCCATGGGCTGGCGATCCCTCAGACTGGCGCTCGACCGGCCCGGCCTGTTGCGCACCCAGGTCAGGGCGCTGTTGCAGGCGGCGAACGGGCGGCCGCTGAAGCTTCTGGTGCCGATGGTCACCGAGGTCCGCGAATTCCGCGAGGCCAAGATGGTGGTGCGCAAGGAAGCCGAAAGGCTGGCCAAGACCGGCGGACAGGTGCCGGAAAAGATCGAGGTCGGTGCCATGATCGAGGTGCCTTCGCTCCTGTTCGAGCTCGACCTGCTGCTGCGCGAATGCGACTTCGCCTCGATCGGCTCGAACGACCTCATCCAGTTCCTGACCGCGACCGACCGCACCAATCCGCGCGTCGCCGCCAAATACGATCCGATCGACCGGCCGCGTTTGCGGGCCATCCGCCACATCGTCAGGGCCTGCAATGACCATGACGTGCCCTTGACCATGTGCGGCGAACTGGCCGGACGGCCGATCGATGCGCTGGCCCTGCTGAGTATCGGGTTCACCCGCCTCTCGATGGGCGCCTCGTCGATCGGGCCGGTCAAGGACATGATCCTTGCCCTTGAACTCAAGCCGATTCAGAAGGTGGTCGCGGCGGCGCTCGACGATGTCGACAACGACCGGCCGATCCGCGATCTTCTGACCGAACTTGCGCAAGGCCAGAACCTTCCCGTATAGCGGAGTCTTCTCCACCCGCTTTGCCGATCGAGTCCAAGATGGCCAGCCTGCCAGTAGAAAAGCTCGAAGCGCTCGAGACGCGTTTCCAGATGATCGAGGATAAGCTCGCCGCCGGCCCCGATCCGGAGGAATTCGTCCGCCTTTCCAAGGAATATGCCGAGCTGCAGCCGATGATCGGTCCGATCCACGCCTGGCGCAAGGCGGTCTCGGACCTTGACGGCGCCCGCGACATCCTCAAGTCGGGCGATGCCGAATTGCGCGAAATGGCGGAAATCGAGATCGCCGAGCTCGAGGAAAGGATCGAGACGCTGACTGCGGAGATCCGCGTCGCCCTTCTGCCCAAGGACGCCGACGACGAGCGCTCGGTCATTCTCGAGATCCGCGCCGGCACCGGCGGCGACGAGGCGGCCCTGTTCGCCGGCGACCTGTTCCGCATGTATGCCCGCTACGCCGAAATCCGCGGCTGGAAGGTGGTCATGGTTTCGGAGAGCGAGGGCGAGGTCGGCGGCTACAAGGAAGTGATCGCCAACATCACCGGCCACGGCGTCTATGCCCGGCTGAAATACGAATCGGGCGTGCACCGGGTGCAGCGCGTGCCCGAGACCGAAACGCAGGGGCGCATCCACACCTCGGCGGCGACGGTGGCGGTCCTGCCCGAGGTCGAGGACATCGAACTCGACATCCGGCCCGAGGATATCCGCATCGATACCATGCGCGCCTCCGGCGCCGGCGGCCAACACGTCAACAAGACCGATTCGGCCGTGCGGCTGACCCATATGCCTTCCGGCATCGTCATCGTCTCGGCCGAAAAGAGCCAGCACCAGAACCGCGCCATCGTCATGAAGACGCTCAAGGCCAAGCTCTACGAGCTCGAACGCCACAAGCGCGATTCGGCCCGGTCCGAATCGCGGCGCGAACAGGTGGGCTCGGGCGACCGCTCGGGCCGCATCCGCACCTATAATTTCCCGCAGGGCCGCGTCACCGACCACCGCATCAACCTGACCCTTTACAAGCTCGACAAGGTCATCGCCGGCGAAGCGCTCGACGAATTGATCGAGGCGCTGATCACCGACCGCCAGGCGACGCTTCTCGCCGAAATGGACGCGGGCGCGTGAGCCCTACCATCGGCTCGTCCTGGCGTGCGGCCCGCGACCGGTTCGCATTGGCCGGGATCGAAACCGCAAGTCTGGATGCGCGCCTTCTGGCCGAAGCCGCGTTCGGCTGCGATGCCGTCGGGCTGGCGATGCGGGAAAACGATGCGGCCGACGCCGAAGCGCACGCGCATTTCGAAGGATTGGTCGCCCGCCGACTCGCCCGCGAACCGGTGGCGCGCATCCTCGGCGAGAAGGCGTTTTTCGGCCTCGGTTTCCTGCTGTCGGCGGAAACGCTGGTGCCGCGGCCGGAAACCGAACTGGTCGTCGAGCTGGCACTCGCCGCGCTCAGGGACAAGCCGGCCCCCCGCCTGCTCGATCTGGGCACCGGCACGGGCTGCATTGCCGTCGCTCTTGTCGCCAACCTGCCATCGGCATCGGCCGTGGCAACCGATCTCAGCGCCGACGCGCTGGCGACGGCGCGGGTCAATGCTGCCCGGCACGGCGTCGCCGGACGCATCGATTTCCGGTACGGGGACTGGTTCTCCCCGCTCGGCCCGTTCGAGCGGTTCGACGTCATCGTCTCCAACCCGCCCTATGTTCCGCATGCCGAAATCGCCGGGCTCGATCTTGACGTCAGGGCGCACGATCCCCATCTGGCACTCGACGGCGGCCCGGACGGGATCGATCCCTACCGGGTGATGGCGCGCGCGGCGCAGGACCACCTGCAGCCCGGTGGCGCGTTGATTGTCGAACACGGCAGCGGGCAGTCGCAAACGCTCATGGCGCTTCTGGCGCGTCACGGCTTTGTTGCACCTTCCCGGCATGCCGATCTTGCCGGTCACGACCGTGTTGTTGTTGCCACACGGCCGGACCGAAATGAAAACGGATCGCCCGACAGGGCATCCGGTTAAGGATGTCGGATGACTCGGACAGGAATGCTGGCATTTTTCACTTGGAATAATTCGCCAAAGCAGATAGTTTGCCGGTGCTGCCCATGTCGCCTGTAAAAGGGGCGAAGGGGACACCCACCCGTTCACGGAACCAGAATTGAGAAAGCCCGGCTCGGCTTTCCTCACCGATATGGGTCGAGGTACTTTTCGGCAGCGGCAAAGACGCTCCAATCCGAGTGCGGCCGACAGTTGGACGACCCAGGTCATGCAAGACCGGCATGAACCATTGTCCTGAGCAATGAGAGCTGAACGTAAAAAATGAGATCGAACCAGCAGAACAAGAACCGTTCGCGCGGGCGCAATGGCGGGCGCAAGAACGTCAATCCGCTGTCGCGCAATTTCGAAAGCAACGGACCCGACGTCAAGATCCGCGGCAACGCCGCCCATATCGCCGAGCGCTATGTGCAGCTCGCCCGCGACGCCACCGCGTCGGGTGATCTGGTCATGTCCGAGAACTACATGCAGCACGCCGAGCACTATTTCCGCATCCTCAGCGCCGCGCAGGCGCAGGCGCAGATTCAGCCGCGCAACGAGCCGGTCTTCGACTACGACGAGGACGAAAACGACGCCGTGCAACCCGGTTCCGCTGCTTCAGGCAACGAAACGCCGGCTTCGACCCAGTCCGGCGCCGCATCCGACAGTGATGGCGCCCGCGCCGAAGAGGAAACACCCGAAGCCGGTGCCGCGGCCCAGGGCGAGGACAGGGGCGAACGTCCGCGCACCCGCCGTCCGCGCCGCCGCCGCCAGAATCAGAACGAGGAAAGCGACGATCTTTCCGATTCCGCTCAGCCCGAGGTTGGCGAATTACCCGCCTTTCTGACCGGCGGCCCGGCCAGCGCGGCGGAGTGAGGCCGCGTCAAATCTGCTGATGAGTTCAAGGCCGGGCGATCGCCCGGCCTTTTTTTGACACCGACGTTTTCGCAGAGGCAGACGCTTCTTTCGCCTTTCCCTTTGGAGCATCGTGCGAAAAAGTGGATCCCGGTTTTTCGCCAACCGAGGAGCGATCCGAAGGGGCAGATCGTGCCGGCGGCACGATTTGAGGTCCGCACGATGCGACCACAAGGAAAGTGAGCATGCGTTCCGGTTCCATCAGAACGGAAGCTCCAGGTTGTTGAGTGGTCGCGTTTTCGAACCGGCGAACCGGTATCCACTTGGCCTGAAAACGCTCCAGGGGCGAGGTTTGGGCGCCGGCCGAACCGGTTCCGCCTGAAAATCAGGTTGCCTGGTTCATGCCCCGGGCGTGCCGAGCCCTGAGGCCGGCGACGAGCAGCGTCAGACCGTGTTCGAAAGCGATCTGATGGACGGGCGGGTCGTCGGGTTTGCGTGCCGCCACCGCCTTGCCCAGATTGGGATAGGCGATCGCCTGCTGGCGTTTGGCCTCGGCCGATTCGGCGGTCAGGCTGAGGCGTTCGGATTCGGCCTCGTATTCGAGCGCGGCACCGGTCACATAGGTGCCGATGGATATGATGCTGGTCAGGGCCTCGTCGGGCGAGAAGCCGAGATCGGCCCAGAAGCCCAGGGCTTTGTCGATCACCGGCAGCATGGCCTGGGTCGGCCTGTGGCCGGCGAAGACGCGGGCGCCGTCGCGATGGGCGATGATGGCGCGGTATTGCCGGCGGAAGTCCTCGGTCAGCCGTTCCCACGGGTCGAGATCGTCGGCCGGGGCGGGCAGGCCGGCCCGGTAGTCGCTGATCATGCGCTCGGCGATCAGATCCAGAAGCTCGCGCTTGTCCCGGAAATGCCAGTAAAGGGTCGGCGCCGAAATACCGAGTTCGCCGGCCAGGCGCCTGAGCGTCAGCCGGTCGAGGCCCTGTTCGTCGAGCAGGCGCAAAGCAGTGGTGACGATCTCTTCGCGCGAAACTCCCATCGCCCGATTCCTGCCCTCTTGCTTGTCTGGCGCTGGTGGATTATAGCGTCCCTAACGCCGTTAGGGAAACGGGATTTGAAAATGGAATCAGGTCTTTCGGCTGTTGCGGTCTCTGCCGGGACGGTGACGTCCGCGGTGCGCATTCGCGGTCTTTCCAAGCGCTACAAGCAGCTCGAAGCGGTCAAGGGCATCGATCTCGATGTCAGCCCCGGCGAGACCTTCGGCTTTCTCGGGCCGAACGGCGCCGGCAAGTCGACAACGATCAACATGCTGTGCACCCTGACCGAGCCGAGCGGCGGAACGGCCGAAGTCGCCGGGTTCGACGTGGTCAAGGAGCGCGAGGCGGTCAGGCGCAATATCGGACTGGTGTTTCAGGATTCGACCCTGGATGCCTATCTGACGGCCGATGAAAATCTCCGGTTCCACACCGATCTGTACGGCCTCGACAGGAAGGCGACGCGCGGGCGGCTCGACGAAGTGCTGGCGATGGTGGGCCTTTCCGAGCGCCGCAGGGATCTGGTCGGCACCTTTTCCGGCGGCATGCGGCGGCGGCTCGAAATCGCCCGCGGCCTTCTGCATTCGCCCAATGTCCTGTTTCTGGACGAACCCACCATCGGGCTCGATCCGCAGACGCGCGCCTCGATCTGGACCTATATCGAGGAACTGCACAGGCGCGAGCGGATCACGGTGTTCGTCACCACCCACTACATGGACGAGGCGGAAAACTGCGACCGCATCGCCATCATGAACGAGGGGCGGATCGTGGCGCTCGACACGCCCGACGCCCTCAAGGCGGCGATCGGCAAGGACCGGGTGCAGATCACCACCGAGAACGACGAACTGGCGATCGCGAACCTCAAGGCCAATTTCGACCTCGACGCGGCGATGCATGAGGACCAGGTGACCATTTCGGTGGCCGAAGGAGCGCAATTCGTGCCGCTTCTGTTCGAAAAGCTCGGGGTGCACATCCGCTCGGTGACGGTGCAGCGTCCGAGCCTTGACGACGTGTTCCTTTCCTATACCGGCACGACATTGCGCGATGCCGAATCCATGACGGCCTTTACCCGCCGCCCGATGAGAAGACGACGGTGACACGATGAGCGGAACCAGCACATTGAAAACGGCGCCCGTTGTCGTGCCCAGGGGCGATGTCCGACACGAGATGCAGGCGGTCCTCAGTATCTGGACGCGCGAGATGATCCGGTTCCGGCGCGATCCGGGACGGATGATCTCCTCCTTCGCCCAGCCCCTCCTGTTCCTGTTCGTGCTCGGTGCCGGTCTCGGCTCGATCGTCAGGGCCGGCGACGGCTCGGTCGGCTTCATGACCTTCCTGTTTCCCGGCGTTCTCGGCATGTCGGTTCTGTTCATGGCCGCCTTTTCCGGCATTTCCCTGGTCTGGGACCGCGAATTCGGCTTCATGCGCGAAATGCTGGTGGCGCCGATCTCGACGCCGGCCATCCTGATGGGCAAGGCGCTTGGCGGTGCCAGCGTGGCGACGCTGCAATCCGTCGTGGTTCTGGCGCTGGCGGGTTTTGTCGGCGTGCCCTACGACCCCTTGATGATGGTCGAACTGCTGGTCCTCTTGTTCCTGATGGCCTTCATGATCACGGCGCTCGGGCTGGCCCTGTCGGCGCGCATGCACCAGATCCAGTCGGCCATGCCGATGGTGCAGCTCATCATCACGCCGATGATGTTCCTGTCCGGCGCCCTGTTCCCCCTGTCCGGTCTGCCGGCCTGGCTCAACGTCGTGACCCTTTTGAATCCCATGACCTATGCCATGGAGCCGGTCAGGGCGGTGGTTTTCGACCGGCTGAACGTCGATGCGGCGACGCGGGCCGTCTACGATCCGGGCATATTGTGGGGCACCTACCAGGTGCCGGTTCTGATGCAGGTGGGGATCGTCGTCGTCTTCTCGGTGCTGCTTATGGCGCTGGCGGTCCGGCTTTTCGCCCGGACCGAGTAGACGGGCGCGGTGCCGCGTCGCAAACAGCCGGCGAGATGCCCATGGCTTGATCTAGGGCAATGTCAATATTCGGGTATACGCATAAAGCGTGTGCCGGCGCGGCAATGAAAACCTGAGCGAACCAGGCGGCGACCGCGTATCCCCTCCCTCCCTCCCCCCGAGCAGGAGCCGACCTATGTATCGCGTCTGGGAAGTCATCTCCAACTATTCGCTATTGCTGATCGGCGGCGCGCTGGCGGCGCTCGTCTGGGCCAATGTCGATCCACAGACCTATCACCACTTCATCAACACCCCGATCTGGTTCAATTCGCAGATCGGCGTCGCAACCACCGAATGGACGCACGAATTCGGCCAGGCCGCGGCGAATTACGCCACCGGCGGCGCCGCTCACGTAATTACCGTCCATTATCTCGTCAACGACATGCTGATGGCGCTGTTCTTCGCGGTGGCGGCCAAGGAAGTCTGGGAGGCGTTGATTCTCAGGCAGGGCGCCCTGAGGGGCCGCAAGGCGGCCACCCCGCTGATCGCCACCCTCGGCGGCATGACCGGCCCGGTTCTGATCTATCTGCTGATCGCCATCGTCTTCGGCTCCGACACCTTCAACGCCGTCTTCCGCGGCTGGGCCGTGCCGACCGCCACCGACATCGCTTTTTCCTATCTGATCGGCCGCGTCGTCTTCGGCGCCGGCCATCCGGCTGTCCGGTTCCTCCTGCTACTCGCCATCGCCGACGACGCCGGCGGCTTGTTGATCCTTGCCATCTTCTATCCGACCGGCGAACTGGCGCCGGCCTGGCTGCTGCTGTCACTGGTGGCGGCCCTTGCGGTGTTTTTCGGCTTCAACTGGCTGCCGCGCCAGCTCGACAAGGGCAAGCAGGACCGGCCCAATTCCACCTGGATGCGCAAGGTGCTCGGGCCCTGGCCCTATGTCATCGCCGGCATCATCTCCTGGTACGGATTTGCCCGCTCCGGCCTGCATCCGGCGCTCGGCCTGCTGCCGATCGTTCCGACCATTCCGCATGCCGATCGTGCCTTCGGCCTGTTCGCCGAGGCGGAGAAATATCTGACCGACCTGCTGAACGTCCTGCGCAAGGCCATCGCGACGCCGGTCGAGGTGATCCTGTTCTTCTTCGGCCTGGTCAATGCCGGCGTGCAGTTCTCCGATATCGGCGTACCGACCCTGCTGGTAGCGGCAGGGCTCATCATCGGCAAGCCCATGGGCATCACCGCGCTCGGCTGGTTCGCCGCCCGGCCGTTGAAGCTCGGCCTGCCGAACGGCATGGACATGCGCGACCTGTTCGTGCTCGGCACCGTCGCCTCGATCGGCTTCACGGTGGCCCTGTTCGTCGCCTCGGTCGCCTTCTCGCCCGGAGCGGTGCAGGATGCCGCCAAGATGGGTGCCCTCCTGAGCTTTTTCGGCGGTGGCATCGCCATTCTGGTGGGGCTGGCGATGCGGGTCCAGAAGGTCAAGGAGTGAGCGCCGACCCGCAGGGGCGAATCGTGCCGGTGG
>CAZKTH010000014.1:0-4982 GCA_964555575.1 uncultured Devosiaceae bacterium
CGGTCGCCGATCTCGTGCCCGTCGCCTACAAGGGCTTTTTCGGCGCCCGGACCAATCTCAGGACCAGCCTGCTTTTCCGCGACAAGGGCGGCATGGCGCTCGACAGCCTGACGCTGACCGGCGGCGATCTCGCGCTTCAGGCCAGCGGCGCCACCACAAACGACGGTTTTCTCGACAAACTCGACCTGACGGCAGAGATCGCCGATGCCAATGGCGCCAAGGTGCTGCTGCCGGGCGGTGGCGGCAAGACAGGCCTCGACAAGGCCAGCCTTGCCATTCATTTTGCCGAAACCGACGACTGGACGGCGGCGCTCGCCGTCGCCGGGCTCGAGACCGCCGACTTTTCCGCAGGGAACCTGACGCTCGGTCTTTCCGGGGCGGCGCGCGACCTCGCCAATCCCGCCACCCGCCACATCACCTTCAACGGCGACGGCAGCCTGACCGGCCTTGCCTCGAATGATCCGCAGATCGCCGCGGCGCTCGGCCCGTCCATGGGTCTGGGCATCGCCGGCCTGTGGAACGCAAGGACCGGGCTGAAGCTGGCGCAGTTGCGCTTCAGCGGCAATGCTTTCGACCTGGCGCTGAACGGCGTCATGAAAGGCCTCGGCCTTGACGGCAGTCTCGTCCTCAGGACGCCGAGCATCGCCCCCTTCTCCGGTCTGGCCGGGCGCCAGCTCGGCGGCGCCCTCGATCTCAAGGCGTCCGGCACGCTGGATTTCCTTTCCGGCGGCTTCGACCTCAACCTTGACGGCAACGCCGACAATCTCGCCCTCGGCATTACGCCGCTCGATGCCATTCTGGCCGGCAGGACCACGCTGGCCGGGCAGGTCGCCCGCAGCGAGACCGGCATTGAGGCCAAGGGCTTTTCCATCGGCAACGACCAGAGCCGGATCACGGCCGACGGCAGTTTTTCCAGCGCTGCCGCCGATTTCCGCTTCACCGTCGCGCTCAAGGATCTCGGCCTTGTTTCCGACAACGCTTCGGGTGCGCTCAGCGCCACCGGCACCGCCAAGGGCAAGGACGGCAGGATCGCCCTCGCCTTCGACATGAGCGTTCCGACCGGCACGCTCAGCGGTCATCGCCTGCGCCAGGCCAGGCTCGGTTTCGGTGGCACCCTCGATGCCGGCACGCTGACCGGCAATCTCGCCGGTACCGGCTTTCTCGACGGTCATGGTGCCGACCTGACGGCGGGCCTGACGAGCGCCCAGGGCAGCGACCGTCTGAGCACACTCAAATTCACCATCCAGGGCACGGAGCTGACCGGCGATCTTGCCCGGGACAAGGCCGGCCTGCTGACCGGCAAGCTCGATCTCAAATCGACCGACCTGACGCTTGCCACCGCGCTTTTGCTGACCGAAGCCAGCGGCAGCGCCACCGCCTCCATCGCCCTTCAGCCCGTCAACGGCCAACAGCGCGCCACGGTTTCGGCGAAACTGAGCGATCTGGTCGTCGGCAGCACGGTCAAAATCGGCAGCGCCGCCATTGACGCCAGCATCGAGGATCTTTTCGGCGTGCCGGTCATCAACGGCAGCCTGCAAGGCGCGAAAGCCGTGCTGGCCGGAATCGGCATCGACAGCATCGCGGCAACGGCGCGCCAGAGCGGCGCAACAACCTCGTTCACGGCAAACGCGGCGCTCGACAACGGCACCAGGCTGCAGGCGGGCGGCAGCCTCGCCCCGGCCGGCGACGGCTACAGACTGGTGTTCGACACGGCCCGGCTCGACCAGGGCACGCTGACGGCGAAACTGGTCGGCAGCACCGCCGCCACCTTTGCCAACGACACCGTCACGCTCGCGAGCGCCACATTCGATGTCGGCGGTGGCCGCATCGTCTCTTCCGGCACCGCCGGGAACACCCTCGCGCTCACCATCGACATGAAAGGTGTGCCGCTCGCCGTCGCCAACGCCATCAATCCCGATCTCGGCCTCAAGGGCAGCATTGACGGACGCCTCACCGTCACCGGAACGGCGAGCGATCCGAATATCGGTTTTTCGGTTTCCGGCAGCGGCGTCCAAGCCAAAAGCGTCGCCGAATTCGGCATCACCCCGCTTTCGGTCAAGGCGAACGGCAGCTATGCCAATCAGACGCTGAAGCTGACGGCACTCAGCGCCACCGGTCCGGCCGGCACCAGCATCAGCGCCAGCGGCACGCTGCCCAGGGTCGGCACCGGCGGCAATCTCGCGGTCAAGGGCAACGTGCCCTTGTCGGTCGCCAACAGGATGCTCGCCAGCCGCGGCGCCCAGGCCTCGGGCACAATTTCGATCGACGCCCGCCTGACCGGTTCCCTCGCCAAGCCCGAATATGGCGGCACCATCGGCATCGCCAAGGGCGAAATCGTCGATCCCCTGTCCAATCTCAGGCTCGGATCGATCGTGGCCAGCGCCCGGCTTTCCGGCGAGACGCTGACCATCGAAAAGTGCAGCGGCAAACTCGCGACCGGCGGATCGGTCGGCGTTTCCGGCACGGTCACGCTCAAGCCCGGGACCGGTTTTCCCGCCGATCTGAGGATTTCGCTCAATTCGGCCCGCTATGCCGATGGCACGTTCGTCGTCGCCACCGCTTCCGGCCAGCTCACCCTTTCCGGCGCGCTGATGCGCGGACCGCTGCTCAGCGGCGATATCAGAATCGAAAAGGCCGAGATCTCGATCCCGGACTCCTTCGGCAGCAACTCGGCACTGCTCAAGGTCGAACACGAAGATGCACCGCCGGGTGTGCTTGCCACCCTCAGGCGCATTGCCAGCAATGCCCCGGCAAGCGGCGGATCCGGGCCGTCCGGCAGCCTGAAGCTCGACGTCTCGATCTCCGCGCCGAACCAGGTCTTCGTGCGCGGCCGCGGCGTCGATGCCGAGCTTGGCGGCAAGGTCAAGCTGACCGGCCCGATCGATGCCGTCCAGCCGGTCGGCGGCTTCACCCTCATCCGCGGCGGGCTGACCATTCTCGGACAGCGCATCACATTCGATTCCGGCACCGTGTCGCTGATCGGCGACCTCAATCCCTATATCGATTTCACCGCCTCCGCGCCGGGCGACAACATCACCGTCCATGTCACGGTGCGCGGCCCGGTTTCGGACCTTTCCGTGACGTTCTCCTCCTCGCCGGCACTGCCGCAGGACGAGGTACTGGCGCAACTGATCTTCAAGCACCCGCTCACCGACCTCTCGCCGCTGCAACTGGCAAGGCTCGCGGCCGCCGCCGCCGAACTCGCCGGAGGCGGCTCGAATTCACTGACCGACAGCCTCAGATCGGCGGCCGGCCTCGCCAATCTCAACGTCGTCACCGACGCCCAGGGCAATGCAGCGATCAGCGCGGGCACCTATCTGCAGGACAATCTCTATGTCAGCGTCGAGGCCGGCATCCAGGGCAATTCCAAGGTCTCGGTCGATCTCGATCTCACCAACACGCTCAAGGTGACCGGCTCGACCACCAATGACGGCAGATCCAGCGTCGGCCTGTTCTACCAACAGGATTTCTGACGCGGGCCGGGCGTCATGCCCCGTCCCGACGGAAGCATTTGCGCCGTCGATGCGGGTGCGCAGCGACGACGCCATCACGCCGTCGCCGTCCCTTTCACTCCTTCACCGTTTCCATGACGACGAAGGTCGAGGTGCTGGCGACATGCGGCAGCGCCGAGATCCTTTCGCCAAGCACGGCACGATAGCCTGCGATGTCGCCGGTTCTGACCTTCAAGAGATAATCGAAACCGCCCGCGATCATGTGGCATTGCTCGACCTCCGGCACCTTGATGACCGCCGCGTTGAAGGCCCGGAGCGCCGCGTCGCGCGTGTCGGACAGACTGACCTGCACGAAGGCGACATGCGGCCGGCCCATCCGCGCCGGATCGATCACCGCCCTGTAACCATGGATATGGCCGGACTTTTCCAGCCGCCTGAGCCGCGCCTGGCAGGGCGTCTTGGTCAGGCCGATACGGTTGGCCAGATCCGTTATGGTGATCCGCCCCTCGACGCTCAGGACGGCGAGAATGGCGCGGTCGAAACGGTCGAGGCCCGAATCTTTGCTTTCCATTTCGTCCAATTCTGCATCCCTTTTTGGTTCTTTTCGCCTATTTTCCTTGGTTTTT
This sequence comes from uncultured Devosiaceae bacterium, assembly GCA_964555575.1. GTDB lineage: Bacteria > Pseudomonadota > Alphaproteobacteria > Rhizobiales > Devosiaceae > JAHJQZ01. The sequence continues at coordinate 4,079 of CAZKTH010000014.1, forward strand.
GGGCGTATGTCCATGTCATTTGGCGGTATTTTGGGCCATCGGTATCAGGAAGAGGTCGTCACCCATGCCGTCTCTTTTGAGCCTGCGCCGTGCCATCCGTACCCGATCCCGCAACGACGAAGACGAACTCCTGCGCCGGCTTGTCGCCGAAGCCGGGCTCGATCCGGCCGCGCGTCGTGACATCTCGGCTCACGCCGCCGACCTCGTGCGCCAGATCCGCGGCCGCTGGAACCGGGGGCTGATGGAGACGTTCCTGGTCGAATACGGACTTTCGAGCGAGGAAGGCGTTGCCCTGATGTGCCTGGCCGAGGCGCTGCTCAGGGTGCCGGACGCCGACACCATCGACGCGCTGATCGAGGACAAGATCGCCCCGTCCGACTGGGGCGCGCATCTGGGCAGGTCCTCTTCGACGCTGGTCAATGCCTCCACTCTCGGGCTGCTGATGACCGGGCGGGTTCTCGACAATCGCGTCCAGGGCGTCGCCGGCGTGCTGCACACCATGGTCAAGCGTCTCGGCGAACCGGTGATCCGCACCGCCGTGGCCCGGACCATGCGCGAGATGGGCCGGCAGTTCGTGCTCGGTCGCACCATTGCCGAAGCCATGGACCGCGCCGCGGCCAAGGAGACAAGGGGCTACACCACCTCCTACGACATGCTCGGCGAGTCGGCGGTGACCGAGGCCGATGCAAGGCACTATCACAAGCGCTACGCCACTGCCATCGCCGCCATCGCCGGCAAATGCACCAAGGCCTCGGTCCACGACAATCCCGGCGTCTCCATCAAGCTGACCGCGCTTTTTCCGCGCTACGAACAGGGCCAGAAGGAGCGGGTCATGCAGGTGCTGGTGCCGCGCGTTTTCGAACTCGCAAGGCTCGCCAAGGCCGCCAATATGGGCCTGACGATC
>CAZKTH010000014.1:4992-27160 GCA_964555575.1 uncultured Devosiaceae bacterium
TGCCGAGGAAATCGACCGGCTCGATCTCAGCCTCGACATCGTCGAGGCGGTGCTTTCCAACCCGGAACTGGCCGGCTGGGACGGGTTCGGCGTCGTCGTCCAGACCTATGGCCGCCGGGCCGGGGCGGTGATCGACTGGCTCTACGCCCTGGCGCAGCACCTTGACCGCAGGATCACGCTGCGTCTGGTCAAGGGCGCCTACTGGGACAGCGAGATCAAGACCGCCCAGGTGCTCGGCAGTCCCGACTATCCGGTCCTTACCCACAAGGCCGCCTCCGATGTCGCCTATATCGCCTGCGCCCGAAAGCTCTTTGCCATGGCGGACCGCATCTATCCGCAATTTGCCTCGCACAACGCCCACACCATCGCGGCGGTGCTGGAACTGGCCGGCGACAGCAAGGGATTCGAGTTCCAGCGCCTGCACGGCATGGGCGGCGCCCTGCACGATATCGTTCATGCCGAGACGGGTACCGCCTGCCGCATCTACGCCCCGGTCGGGGCGCATCGCGACCTTCTCGCCTATCTCGTCCGACGCCTGCTCGAAAACGGTGCCAATTCCTCTTTCGTCAACCAGATCGTCGACGACCGGGTGCCGCCAGAGCAGGTTGTCGCCGATCCGCTGACGACACTCGAAACGATCCTCGAAAAGGGCTCCGCTTCCCGCCGCCTGCCGCTGCCGCCCGATATTTTCGGGCCGGACAGGACCAATTCGCGCGGCTGGAACCTTGCCGATCCGGAGGTACTTCAGGCCTTCGAAGCGGCGCGGGCGCCCTTCCGCAATACGGCCTTCAGGGCGGGACCGCGCCTTGCCGGTCCGGTCGCCGGCGGCGCAAGCCTGCCGGTCGAGAATCCCGCCCTTGCGACCGACCTGCCCGGCACCGTCACCAGGGCGGCGCCGGCCGACGTCGAAACCGCCCTCGCCGCCGCCAGGCCCTGGGACGCGCCCGCCGCCGAGCGGGCCCGCATCCTCGGAACCGCCGCCGATCTCTATGAGGCAAATGCCGGCGCCTTTTTCGCCCTAGCCGCCCGCGAAGCCGGCAAGACGCCGACCGATGCCATCGCCGAACTGCGCGAGGCCGTCGATTTCCTGCGCTATTACGCCAATGGCGCCGAAGCCCTTGAAGCGCCGGCGCGCGGCGTCTTCACCTGCATTTCGCCATGGAACTTCCCGCTCGCCATCTTCACCGGCCAGATCGCGGCGGCGCTGGCCGCCGGCAACGGTGTTCTTGCCAAGCCGGCCGAAACGACGCCGCTGATCGCGACCAGGGCCGTCGACCTGCTGCTCGAGGCCGGTGTGCCGGTGACGGCGCTGCAATTGCTGCCCGGTTCCGGTGCGAAAATCGGCGACATCCTCACCTCGGACCCGCGCATCGATGGCATCTGCTTCACCGGTTCGCTGCAGACGGCGCAAAGAATCAACCGGATGATGGCGGCGCATCTGTCGCCGCATGCGGCGCTGATCGCCGAAACCGGCGGCATCAACGCCATGATCGTCGATTCGACCGCCCTGCCCGAACAGGCGGTCAAGGACATCGTCGCCTCCGCCTTCCAGAGCGCCGGCCAGCGCTGCTCGGCCCTCAGACTGCTCTATGTCCAGGAGGATATCGCCCCGCATCTGCTCGACATGCTCTACGGTGCCATGGACGCGCTCGTGCTGGGCGATCCCTGGGCGGTTTCAACCGATGTCGGGCCACTGATCGACAAGAAGGCGCTGGCAAGGATCGGTGCCTATGTCGACAAGGCCGGAACCGAAGGCCGGCTGCTGCATCGGCTGGTGCCACCGGAGCCCGGTCCCGGCTATTTCCTCGGCCCCACCGTCATCTGTGTCGCCGGCATCGACGAGGTGACCGAGGAGATTTTCGGCCCGGTCCTGCATGTCGCGACCTTCAAACCTCAGGACCTGCCCGAAATCGTTGGCGCCATCAATGCCAGCGGCTATGGCCTGACCTTTGGCCTGCATACCCGCATCGACGAACGCATCGAAAGCCTCGCCGCTTCGCTCAGGGTCGGCAATGTCTACGTCAACCGCAACCAGATCGGCGCCATTGTCGGCTCGCAGCCCTTTGGCGGCGAAGGGCTTTCCGGAACCGGCCCCAAGGCGGGCGGCCCCAATTACCTGAAGCGGTTCACCCGGACGGAGATCGCCTCGAACGACGCAGCCGAACCGGTCAACGGCCCACCGCTCGAAAAGGCGGCGCTCGAGGCGGCGCTCGGGGTCGCGCCGCGGCCGGCGGCGGAAACGGTGCTTTGCCGCATCGACATGCCGGGCGTCACCGGCGAATCCAACCGGCTGTCGATCCACCCGCGCGGTATTGTCCTCTGTCTCGGACCCGGCAAGGCAGCGGCCGGGGCGCAGGCGGCGCTGGCGAAAAGGGAAGGCTGCACCGCCCTCACCCTGGTCCCCGGCGGCGACTGCGACGGGGTGGCAACGCCTGAGTTGCTGGGTTCGCTGCAAACCGCCTTCGATGCCGTCATGTTCTGGGGACCGGACGATCAAGCACAGGATCTGCGCCGGGCGCTGGCCGGCCGCGACGGTCCGATCGTGCCTCTGGTCACTGAAAAGGATGCGCCGGAACGCCTGCACGTCGAGCGGCATCTGTGCGTCAACACCACCGCATCGGGCGGCAACACGACCCTGCTCGCCGGAATGACGGAGTAGGCAATTTCACGTTTTGACGGGAGCGAACGCCTTCTTTGCCTCTCCCTTTGGGGGAGAGGTTCGGGTGTAGCGCCAGTGCTTCCGCCCAGACATGCAACTGTCTATCCGACCTTCCTGCCCCAGCCGCCGCCATTGGCGGTCGAAATCGACACGACGTCGCCCGGTTCGAGCCGCAACCCGCTGACGAAATCATGCGCGGTTTCCTCACCCCCCCTGCGGATGACCGTGATGCGGTTGTGTCCACCCGGCTGCCCGCCATTGAGGCCCCAGACCGGCTGGCGGGTGCGACTGAACCCGGCCGACAGCGTCGCAGGGGCCCGCATGCGATAGGAAAGGGCAACGCCGCGCCCACCCCTGTGCAGGCCCCCGCCATTCTCGGCTGCAACCACGCCCTTTTCGACGACTTCGAAGCCGTAACGGGCCTCGGCGATCTCGATGGGGCAATTATAGGTCTCGCCATGGCTGGCCGAATACATGGCGTCGAGCCCGTCGCGGGTCGCCGTTGCACCCCAGCCACCCATCTGCGGCTCGACCATGGTGTATCTGCGCCCGGTATCGGGATGGGAACCGGCGATGACGGTGCCGCAGATCGAGGCGAAATGCCCGGCCGGCAGCCTTTCGGGCATGGCCCGCGCCAGGCATTGCCACAACATGTCGTAGAGCCTTATGCGCGTTTCGAAATAATAGCCGTGCGGGGCGTTGCCGGTGGCGTGAAAGACGGTGCCCGGCTCGGTCAGAACCTCGAGCGGCCGGAACGAGCCGGCATTGGCGAACAGCGAGGGGTCGGTCAGGCCCTTGAAGATCATCTGGGCCGAGATGACGGCGCCGTCGCGGCTGGTGTTGTAGGGTGCGGCGAGCTGGGGCGGATTGCCCCTCAGATCGACGATGAACTTTTCGTCCGAAATCGTTATGGATGCCCGCCAAACGGCGCCATTGTCCTGTTCTTCCTCGATAAGGAAGGTGCCGTGATCGAGCCCGGCAAGCCCTTTCAGGGCACGTTTTTCGCCTTCGGCGAAGGCATCGAGGCGGGCCGCGCCGAAGGCCGCGACACCATAGGCATCGAGCAGTCCGGTGATGCGCGATGCCGCCTTGCGGCTGGCGGCGATCTGGGCCCAGAGATCGCCGGTGACGAAATCGGGCAGGCGCGAATTGACCCGGATGATGTCGAAGACCGGCGTCACCGGTTCGCCGGCCTCGAACAGCCGGATCGCCGGCAGCCTCAGTCCTTCGGCCTGGATCTCCGTCGCGTCGACCGCCATCGATCCGGGCACCTTGCCGCCGATATCGTTCCAGTGGGCGATGGAGGCGGCCCAGGCGACCAGTTGCCCGTCGAAAAAGACCGGCAGGGCGATGACGACGTCGCTCAGATGGGTGACGCCGCCATAATAGGGATCGTTGGTGACGAACAGGTCGCCGTCGCGGATCGAGGCCGCCCCGTGCAACTCGAGGATGCGCTTGACCGCCTTGTCGAGCACGCCCACGAAGGTCGGAATGCCCGCCCCGGAACTGAGGAGATTTCCCGTCGCATCGGTGATGCCGGTGCCGACGTCGAGCACCTCATAGATGATCGGGCTCATCGCCGTCTTTTTCAGCACGGCGAACATCTCGTCCGCCGCGGCGACGAGCCCCGCCTCGATCACGGCGAGGGTGACGGGGTCATCGGCATGGGCAACACTCATGGCCACTCCCTCAAAGCCCCGTCTCGATCACGACCTTGCCGTGCGAGGCGCGCGGCTGGCTGAGATAGTCCCAGGCTTCGACATATTTCTCCATCGGATAGACGCGGTCGATCCGGGGACGGATGCGGCCCTTTTCGAGCATGTCGTAGATGAATGCCTTGCCCCTGGGGCAAAGCACCGGATCCTCGACATAGTTGAACACCGAATAGGGCTGGAACACAGCGTTCTTCTGGAACATGTCGACGAAAGGCAGTTCCGGATGCTGCTTGTCGAGCGTGCCGTAGAAGTAGATGCGCGCGTCGCGGGCGAGCGCGGGGCTATATTGCGCGATGAGTCCGGCGCCGACCGGATCGAAGGCCAGGTCGACGCCCTTGCCGCCGGTGATCTCGTTTATGCGGGCGGCAACATCGTCCCGCCCGGTAACGATGACGTGGTCGGCCCCCATCTGCCTCAGATAATCGGCACTGTTCCCGTCGCGCGTGGTGCCGATCATGGTGGCACCGCGTACCCGGCCGATTTCGAGCGCCGCCGCGCCGGCGGTACTGGTCGCCGCCGTCACCAGCGCATGGCTCGTCGGTCCGACCGGCGTGATCTCGGCCAGGGGGAAATAGGCCGTCAGGTACTGCATCCAGATCGCGGCGCATTCGACCGGTGTCAAGCCTGGCGGCGCCTTGGCGATGTAGCGTTTGTCGATCACCAGCGAGTCCGTGCTGGCGCCGCGATCGTAGTAGAAATAGGGCAATGTGGAGACGCGTTCGCCCACCGCATAGTCCGCGACGCCCGGCCCGACCGCATCGATCACCCCGGCGGCCTCTATGCCGACGCGGGCCGGAAAACGCGGAAAGCTGAAGGAGTAATTGTCCTTCATCAGATCCATGTCGCCCCAGTTGAGGGCAAACGCCTCGACCCTGAGGCGCACCTCGCCGGCGCCGGGATGCTCCTCGGGCACCGTTTCGAGTTTCAGGCCGCGATAGCCGGAGTAGTCGTGGATGCGCCAGGTGCGGGGCATGGCTTGGTTCCCTTGCGTGCTTGCCTCGTCCGTTCAGACCCTGGCGATGGAAACGGTGCGCGGCATGTCGGAGAGGATCTCCGGCCCGTCCTTTCTCAGGATGACGATCTCCTCGAGCCGGATGCCGAAGCGTCCGGGCAGGTAGATGCCCGGCTCGATGGAAAAGACCATGCCCTCATCGAGCACGAGGTCATTGGTTGCCGTGATATAGGGCTGCTCGTGAACATCAACGCCGAGGCCATGACCGGTGCGGTGGGTGAAATAGGCGCCATAACCGGCCGCGGCGATGGTATCGCGCGCCGCCTTGTCGACATCCCTGGCCTTGACGCCCGGCTTGGCCGTCCTGAGCGCCGCCTCGACCGCCTGCTCGACGATGGCATGGATTTCGTCATAGCCCTCCGGCTTTTGCCCGACGACGATCATGCGGGTGATGTCGCTTGGGTAGCCGTGCTTGCGGCAGCCGATATCGACGACAATGGCGTCACCGATTTCGAAGGGCCGGTCGCCGGTCTCGTGATGCGGGAAGGCACCATTCGGGCCGCCACCGACGATCCAGAATTCCGGCGCCGCTCCTTCCGATGCGAAGTGGTCGCGGATGATCGATGCCAGTTCGGCTTCCGTCATGCCCGGCCTGGCGACCTCGGCCGCCTTTTGCTCGGCGCGATCCGCGATCTGGGCATTCATCTTCAGGAGCTTGTATTCGGTCGAATCCTTGCGCATGCGCAGGGCCCCGATCGTTGCCTCGGTGAAGACCGGCCTGGCACCCGGCAGGGCGCCGAGCAGGGTCAGGGCGAAATCGGCGCGCATCGTCTCGTCGACCACAATCCTTTTCGCCCCATTCGCCTCCACCGCCTCGAGCGCATCGGCAAGGGCCTTGGCCGGGCCCTCGTCGTCGCTCCAGGTGAAAAAGGCGATGTCGGTGCGCTCGCGCGCGCCATTGGCGTTGAGCGCCGGCATGACGAAGGCTTCCTTTTGCCGGCCCACGAGCATGAGGCACAGCCGCTCGTCGGGATGGGTGTGGAAGCCCGCCAGCCATTGCATGTGCGAGCTGGGGCCGAGCGCGACCAGATCCGCGCCCGTTTCCGTCATTTTCGCCCTCAGGGCCTCAAGTCTTGCTGCGGTCAGTTCCGCCATGTCGTTCTCCATTGCCGTTGCCGGCATCAGCCTTGGTAGCCATAGACTTCGCGGGCCCGCTCCGGCGTGATCAGCCCGTTGCGGATGTCCTCGGCAACCGTTTCGCGGCTGCGTTCCTTCGGATCGCCCAGGCCGCCGCCATTACCGGTGACAACACGGATGATGTCATCGGTATGGGTCGTGAGGCCGGAGACGAAGGAATACTTTTCCGAAGACCCGTCGGTGCGGATGACCTCGACATAGTTGGGCGAGCCTTCCCTGCCGCCATCGAGCGACCAGGCCGGGAATTTCGACCGCGTATAGGCCATGGTCAGATAGCCGTTGTCCGTCCGCAGCCGATAGCGCATGTCGATGCCGCGGCCGCCGGCGAACCTGCCCTCGCCGCCCGGCTCGGTGTTGAGCGCCATCGAGTCGACGAACAGGCCATTGCGCGCCTCGTTGATCTCGGCCGGGCAGTTATAGGTCTCGCCGTGGAAGCCGCAGAACTGGGCGGTGTTTCCGTCGCCCGACCGGGATGCACCCCAGCCGCCGAGTTCGGGCTCGATGATGGTGTATTGCCGGCCGGTATCGGGATGGATGCCGCCGATGAAGGTACCGCAGACCGAGGCGAAATGGCCGGCCGCGAGCCGGTCCGGCATATGCGGGGCCAGGCACCGCCACATGATGTCGTAAACCCGCAATTCGATCTCGTAATAAAAGCCGATCGGCGCCGGTTCCCTGGCGTGGAAGGCCGAACCTTCGCGCGTCAGCAGCGTGATCGGCCGGAACGAGCCTTCATTGGCCGGCGTATAGGGCGAGGTCAGCGATTTGAAGATCATCTGGGCCGAGACCATGACGCCGTCGCGGCTGGTGTTGATCGGATTGGTGACCTGATCGGGATTGTCCCTGAGATCGACGATGAAGTTCTCGTCGTCGATGGTGATCTTGACGTTGAAGATGCGCCCGTCGTCCTGTTCCTCGGACAATTCGAACGTGCCCTTGGGCAGGTTGGCCATTTCGGCCCGCGACACCTGCTCGCCGAAATCCATGAACGAGGCCATGGCCTTCTCGAAGGTCGCCGCGCCGTATTTCTCGGCCAGTTCGACCAGACGCCTTTCGCCGATCCTGACCGAGGCGATCGCCGCCCAGACGTCGCCTTCGAGCACGTCCGGCATGCGCGAATTGACCTTGATGATGTCGAAGACCGACTTGATCGGCTGGCCTTTGGAAATCATCTTGATCGCCGGCAGCCTCAGCCCTTCCTGATAGATCTCGGTCGCATCGCCGGTCAGCGAGCCCGGCGCCATGCCGCCGATGTCGGAATTGTGGGCGATGTTGGCCGTCCAGGCGATGATCCTGCCATCGGCGAAGACCGGCATGGCGACGATGATGTCGTTCAGATGGGTGACGCCGCCATAATAGGGATCGTTGGTGACGAAGACGTCGCCCGGTTCGATTTCTTCCGGCTTGTGCCGGGCGACCAGGACTTTCACCGCCTTGTCGAGCACGCCGACGAAAGCGGGAATGCCGGCGCCGGACGAGGCGAGCTGCCCCTTGGCGTCGGTGATGCCGGTGCCCATGTCGAGCACTTCGTAGATGATCGAACTCATGGCCGTCTTCTTCATGACCGCGAACATCTCGTCGGCCGTCGCCTGCAGGGAGTTCTGGATGATCTCGAGGGTGATGGGATCGTTACTCGGTTGGCTCATTTGATCCTCCTCAGGCGCTGATGGTGATGTGGATGTTGCCATAGGCGTCGACTTCGACCCGGTTGCCCGGATGGACGACGGTGGTGGCGCCGGAATCCTCGATGATGGCGGGCCCGATGAAATGCATGCCGGGCAAGAGCTTCTCGCCGTCGTAGATGTCCGACTCGTGCACCCCTTCAAGGGCGAAATCGACGTCGCGCCTGCCTTTGAGGGCGTCGGAGGCCGGCCGGTCGGTCAGCTTCTCGGCCGTCGGCGTCAGCTTGCCGACCTGGGCCGAGGCGATCAGATGGATGCCGACCATCTCGACCGGGGCGTCGAGCCGGTAGGTGTATTCGCGCTCATAGGTCTGATGGAACGCCGCCTCGATGGCGCCGAGATTGTCGTCTGTCACCTTTCCGTCCTCGAGCAGTACCTCGGTGGTGTGCTCCTGGTTCTGGTAGCGGAACTTGCCGAAGCGCTGCATCCTGACCCTGTCGCCCGGGATGCCTTCAGCCGCGAACTGCCTGCGGGCCAGATCTTCGGTCTCGGCGAACAGCGCCTCGATGCCTTCGGCCGAACCGGGCCTGAGATCGGCGAGGCGGGTGACGAAATAGTCGCGCCTCAAATCACTCATCATCATGCCCCAGGCCGAGAAGACGGCGGCACCGGCCGGCACGATGACCTTCTTGACTCCGAGCTCGGCGGCAAGGGCCACGGCATGCATGCCGCCGCCGCCGCCAAAGGCGATGAGGGTGAATTCGCGCGGATCGTGGCCGCGATTGAGCGACACGAGCTTCAGGGCATTGACCATGTTGTTGTTGGCGATGCGGATGATGCCGCGCGCCGCCTCGGCGCTGTCGATCCCGAGCTTGTCGCCGACCGCCTTGATGGCGGCTTCGGCATCGACCATGTCGGCAACGATCTCGCCGCCGCAGAAATAGTCGCGGTTAATGCGGCCGAGCATCAGATTGGCGTCGGTCGTGGTCGCCTCGGTACCGCCGCGTCCATAGGCGGCCGGCCCCGGCATGGCGCCGGCCGATTGCGGCCCGACATGCAGCTTGGAAAAATCGTCGACCCAGGCGATCGAGCCGCCGCCATTGCCGATCTCGACCAGATCGACCACCGGCACCATGATCGGATAGCCGGCCGAAGTGCGGTCACGCTCGATCCAGTAATCGGTCATGATCTTGACGTGACCGTCCTCGACCAGGGCGCATTTGGCGGTGGTGCCGCCGATGTCGAGCGCCAGCACATTCGGCTCGCCGATCAGCTTGCCCAGTTCCGCCGCCCCCCAGAAGCCAGAGGCCGGGCCGGATTCGACCATGGTGATCGGGATGCGCGACACCGCCTCGAGCGAGTCGACGCCGCAGTTGGACTGCATGATGTAGGGGCTGTGGGTGAAGCCCTTGTGCTTGAGACCGGCGTCGAGGCGCTTGAGATAGCGTTCGGCGCTCGGCTGCACATAAGCGGAAAGGACCGCCGTCGAAGTGCGCTCGTATTCGCGCCATTCGCGGGTGATCTGGTGCGCCGCCACGACCGAAACCTCGGGCCAGAGCTTTCTGACCTCGTTCAGCGTCGCCTCTTCATGGGCCGGATTGGCATAGGCGTGCAGGAACGAGATGGCGACCGCCTCCACCCCGTCGGCCCTGAAGTCCGCAAGGATGGCCGGCAGTTCGGAAAGATCGAGCGGGGCGATTTCCTCGCCCTTGTAGGTCATGCGTCCCGGCAGCTCGCGCCTGAGGTAACGCGGCACGAAGGCTTTCGGCTTCTGATAGTGCAGGTTGAAGAAATCCGGGCGGTTGCCACGGGCGATCTCCAGCGTGTCGCGGAAGCCCTTGGTGGTGATCAGCCCGACCTTGGCGCCCTTGCGCTCGGTCAGGGCGTTGATGACGACGGTGGTGCCATGGGCGAGAAAATCGAACGTGGCCGGGTCGACCCCGCCCTTCTCGATGACCTTAAGGACGCCTTCCTCGAAATTGGGCGGCGTCGTGTCCGACTTGGCGGTGATCAGGCGCGAGGCGCCGGTTTCTAGATCCGTTTCGAAACAGACGAGGTCGGTGAAGGTACCCCCGACATCGGTTGCGACACGAATGGTTTTGTCAGCCATCGATCAGGCTCCCAGTTTGGCGTTGCGCGTTGATGAGAAAACAGACGGCGCCGGGCAGCTTCAGCGCCTCGGCGGCGGCGACGCGCTCGGGCGTGAAATGCCCGGCTTCGTCGAGAATATTGATGGTCCCGGCAACCGCGCCGCCGATGACGACCGGCACGTTGATGCAGGATTCGCACCCCAGCGACTGGATCAGCCCGTAATCGGGAAAGACGTCGGCGATGGCCTCGATGGAGTTGGCGACGAAGATCTTCTTTTCGATGAGAACGGTCGTGGCCCAATGATCGGTGTTGACCGGCTTGGTGCCCGAGACCGGATAGGCCTGAGGCATGTTCGAGTAGAACCGCCCGGCCAGCATCGTCTTGAAATCGAAGCTCATCAGGGTGAACAGCTTCGCTCCGACGAGATCACGGGTGAGCGCGAACAGCGCGTTGAAGGTCTCGGCCGGCTGGTTTTCGGCCGCCGCCGCGGCGCTCATGAACGCGGCGTAGTCAGGATGTGGCATCGGATGTCTCCTCAAGCCGTTTGCGCAAATCGAGTTCGTCCTTGGTGATGACGGGAACGGCGCCTATCAGGCGGCGGGTATAGGGATGGCGCGGCGCGGAAAAGATCGTCTCCACATCGCCGGCCTCCACCAGCCGCCCCTTTTCGAATACGGCGACCCGGTCGGCGATATTGCGCACAACCGAGAGGTCGTGGGTGATGAACACATAGGTGAGGCTGCGGTCGCGCCGCAGCTGATCGAGAAGCCTGAGGACACGCGCCTGCACGATGACGTCAAGGGCCGAGGTCGGCTCGTCGAGCACCACCACCTCGGAGCGGCAGGCCATGGCGCGGGCGATGGCGACGCGCTGGCGCTGGCCGCCGGAAAGGGCGGCGGGCGAGCGGCCGGCGAAATCGGCCGGCAGGCCGACCTCTTCGAGCAGGCGGCCGACCTCGGTGCGCCGTCCCTTTCGTTCGCCGATCCGGTGGATGTCGAGCGCCAGCCGCAGCGAGGATCCTATGGAGCGGCGCGGATTGAGGGCGGAAAGCGGGTTCTGCTGCACGAGCTGGATGGCGCGCCGGTGTTCGAGCGAGCGCCTAGCGGGCAGTTCCTCGCTGTGCAGCAATACCGCCCCTTCACTCGCCGGATAGACACCGAGGATGACATTGGCCAGGGTCGACTTGCCCGAGCCGGATTCCCCGACAATGGCGAGGCACTCGCCGGCCATGACGTCGAGACTGACATCCTCGAGGGCGCGGACCTCGTGCCTGGCGACGTGGAAGCGCTTGGAGACGTGTTCGATGCGCAGGATGGGATCGCCGGTTTTGCTCATGCGCTTCCCTGCCTTGCGGCCGACGCCGGATGCACGACCAGCGGCGCGTCATAGTCCTCCGGATTGTCGCTGACATCGGGAATGCCGCCGCCGGTGATGCGCGGCACCGCATCCATCAGGGCGCGCGTATAGGGATGGCCGGGACGCTCGAAGATCGCCTCGGTCGGGCCCTGCTCGACGATGCGGCCGCTATAGATGACATAGACGCGGTCGGCGAATTCGCGGACGACACCGAGATTGTGCGAGATGAACAGAACGGCGGTGTGGTGCTTTGCGACCAGGGCCCGCATCAGTTCGAGCGATTGCGCCTGCACCGTCACGTCGAGCGCCGTGCCCGGCTCGTCGGCGATCAGCAGGGCCGGCTCGTTGGCCAGCGCCATGGCGATCATGACGCGCTGGTTCATGCCGCCCGAGAGCTGGAAGGGATAGGAATTGAGCACCCGCTCGGGATGCTCGATCGACACGTCCTCGAGCGCCGCGATGGCCCGCGCCTCGGCTTCGGCACGACTGATGTCGCGTTTGACGCGCTTGAGGACCTCGTGGAACTGCTCGGTGATGCGGAACACCGGATTGAGCGAGGAGGTCGGGTCCTGGAAGATCATCGACATGCGGCGGCCGCGCAGATGGTGGCGGGCGCGCGCCGACAGGGTTTCCAGATCGGTTCCCTCGAAATCGAGCACACCGCTGACCCGCGTATTGCGCATTTCCTGCAAGAGACCGAGCACCAGCCGGGCCGTCACCGATTTGCCCGAACCGGATTCGCCGACCAGCGCCACCCGCTCGCCGCGGCCGATGTCGAGATTGACGCCATGCAGCACCTCGTTCGGCCCGTGATGGGTAATGAAGCTCAGATGCAGATCGGAAATGGAAAGGGTCGGCGTGCTCATTGGTCGGCCCCGAACAGTTCCCTGAGGGCGTCGCCGACCAGATTGAAGCCGAAGACGGCGATGAGGATGGCAAGGCCCGGGAATACGGTCAGCCACCAGCTGTCGGGCATGTAGTTGGTGCCCTCGGCGACCATCGAGCCGAGGTCCGGCGTCGGCGGCTGCACCCCGAGCCCGAGGAAGCTCAAAGAGGAAACGATCAGGATGACGAAGCCCATGTCGAGGGTCATCTTGGTCAGGATCGCCGGCACGCAGTTCGGCAGGATCTCGCCGAACATGATGTGGAGTTTGCCCGCCCCCAGCACTTCGGCGGCAAGGACATAGCCCTCCTCCCGCTCGGCGCGGACGATGTTGTAGACCAGCCGCGTGTACCAGGGCCACCACATGGCGGTGACCGCCAGCATGCCGTTGGTCAGGGTCGGCGGCAGCACGCCCATGATCGACATGGCCAGAACCAGCGGCGGAATGGACAGGAACACGTCGGTGATCCGCATCAGCACGGTACTGACCCAGCCGCCGACATAGCCGGCCACGAGCCCGATGGAGACCCCGAGCGGTACGGCGATGGCGAGAACGACGACGCCGAGGCTCAGGGAAATCCGGTAGGCGAAAACGATGCGGGAGAACAGGTCCCGCCCGACGATGTCGGTGCCGAACACATGCGGCCAGTCCGGCGCCTGATTGGCCATCTCGAAATGCACCACGGCGCCGCGGTCGCCCGGGAACGGCGTGATCAAATCGGCCGATACCGCCGATGCCACCACCAGCGCGATCAGGACGATGCCGGCCACCGACAGCGGATTGCGCATCAGGATGAACAGCACCCGCTTCATTGCGCTCTCCCCGACAGGCGGATGCGCGGATTGATCAGCGCAATGAGAAGATCAACCAGAAGATTGACGATCAGGAACATCGCCGAAATGACGAGCACCGTGCCGACGATGGAGTTGAGGTCCTTGCGAAGGATCACCTGCACGCCATAGCGCGACAGGCCGGGCCAGGCGAAGACCTGTTCGACCAGGAAGGCGTTGGCCAGAAGCGCGGCGAAATCGAGCCCGATAATGGTCAGCGACGGAATGAGCGAGGGCCGGAAGGCGAAGCGGTTGGCGATGCGGCGCTCCGAGAAACCGTAGGAGCGCGCCATCTCGATGAACGGCTTGTCATAGGTCTCGATCATGGTCGAGCGCGTCAACCGCGCCGCCTGCCCGACCCCGGCCAGCGACAGGGCGAAGGCCGGCAGCACCAGATGCCACAGGGCATTGAAAAAGGCGGCCGGATTGCCGGCGAGCCAGGTGTCGATCAAAAGGAATCCGGTGACCACCGGCACATGAATCGTGTCGTTGAGCCGCCCGGCGATCGGAAAGATCGGCAGAAAATAGGCCAGCAGCAGCATGAAGATGATGGCCCAGACAAAACTCGGGGCCGAAACGCCGAGCAGCGCCAGGACGCGGACGAAATGATCGGCGATGCGGCCGCGATAGCGTGCCGCGATCACCCCGAGCGGCAGGCCGATCCCGACCATGATCAGGCCCGAAGTCAGAACCAGCTCGAGGGTGGCGGGCAGGAACTGGACGATATCGGTCGTCACCGGCCGGTTGGTGTAAAGCGACATGCCGAGATCGCCATGGACGAGATCCCTGAGGAAATAGCCGTATTGCATGACGATCGGATCGTTGAGATGGAGCTTTTCGCGCAACACCTGCACCTGCTCGGCGCTGGCATTGGGGCCAAGCGCGATGCGCGCCGGATCGCCGGGGATGACCCTGGCGATGGCGAAGATCAGCATCGACACTCCGATCAGAACCACGGCGGAGGTGACGAGCCGCTTGGCGAGAAGGCGCAGCATATGCGTGTCCGGAAACGGTCAGGGGGAAGCGAGCCGGCCCGAAGGCCGGCCCGCGTCCGGATTCAGTCGGTCATTTCCATGAGCCGGAAGCTGAAGCCCATGGCCGGCACGGAAAAGGCCGCGCTTTCCTCGGAAAGCGCCGGCGCCTTGACGCGGTTGCTGGCCGCAAACACCGCCTGGTTGTCATAGGCGTAGATGGTCGGCGCCAGACCGACCAGAAGCGTGTTGAGCTTCTCATAGGTCGCGGCACGTATCGCCGGATCGGATTCGGTGCGGCCCTTTTCAAGCAGCGCATCGACTTCCGGATTGTTGAGGTGCTCCGGCGACTGCCAGGTGGCGGTATCGGTGGAGTGATACATGCCGTAGATCAGCGTATCGGGATCGCCCGTCACCGTGGTCACGATGACCTGGGAGACGTTCGGCGTGGTGTCGACCTTGGTCACCATCTCGGTATAGAGCGCCCACGGCACCTTCACGATGTCCGACTTGATGCCGATATCGGCGAAGTTGGACTGCATCAGCAGGGCGAAACGCTCCTCGAGCGGCACTTCGGCGATCCAGCTGAGCTCGAGCGTGAAGTCCTCGGGCTTGTACTTGCACTGGCCGAGATACGCCTTGGCCTTGTCGAGATCGCGATTGAAGGCATCCTTGGCCGGCAGGGAACCGAGCATGCCGACCGGAATGGCGCCGGTGGCGGCCTTGCCCAGCGACACCTTGTCGGTCACCGCGATCATCTTGATGGCGGTGGCGTAGTCGAAGGCATTGGCCAGGGCCAGACGGCAATTGACATCGTCGAGCGGCGGTTTGGCGGTGTTGAGCTTGATGTAGTGCTCGCCGCCGCCGGCTTCGTGTAGAAGCTGGGCGCCTTGTCCGGCCAGGGCCTTGAGGACCTCGGGCGGCAGCCATTGCGACGAGATGTCGTCCTCGCCCTTGACGATCTGGGCCCTGACGGTCGCCGCTTCCAGGCCGTAGCGCAGATGCACTTCGTCCGGCGCCGCCGCCGGAATGCCGAGGAAATAGTCGGGATTCGGCTTCATCACCGTTTCCTGCTGCGGATTGTGCGAGACGACCTCATAGGCGCCGGTGCCGGCACCATGGGTATTGAGCCAGGCCTGGCCCCAGTCGCCCATCTCGCCGTCACCCTTCTCCAGATGCTCCATGACGAGCGTCTTGTCGACGATCGGCAGGCGCACCAGCGCCGAAACGAATGGCGAATATGCCGATTTGAGGCTGAACTTGACGGTGTGGGCGTCGACGGCCTCGGCATTGTCGACATTGGCAAACAGATAGGACAGACCCTGCCCGATCGCCTGCATGCGCTGAAGCGAAAACACGACGTCGTCGGCGGTCAGCGGATTGCCGCTCTGGAACTTGACGTCGTTCCTGAGTGTGAAGGTGTAGCTGGTGCCGTCGGCGGTCCAGCTCGTCGCCAGGTCCGGATCCAGGCCGGGTTCGCCCTGCTTGGGCCTGACCAGCGTGTCGTAGACGTTGAACATCAGAATGGAGTCCGCATAGTCGGACGCCTTGGCCGGATCGAGTTCGCCCACCGGCACCTCGTCGAGCCTGAGAATACCGCTGGCCGTCGCCGGCACGGTTGCGATCGCGCTCAGCGTCGTAGCGGCAAGAAGTCCCGCCGCGATGGTCCTGAGTGTTGATTTCATTTGTTTTTCCCCTTGTCAGACTGCCCGTTGTCGTTTTGTCGTTGTCGTTTTCCGTGATGGATCACGGCCATGGCGCTCTGCTCGTCTCCCGACACCTGCCCGTCTCCGAAGACGTCCATGGTACAGGTATGGAGGATGGTCGTGGTGGCAGAGGTATGGTTCCAGGTCGCATGTTTGAGTGTCGACGGAAAGTGGATGGAGTCCCCGGCATGCAGCATGGTCACCCCGCCGTCGATCTCGACGGTGATGGCACCATGAAGGATGAAGAAGATCTCCTCGCCCTCATGCGCGATCGGCTCGTCGCGATGGCCCGGCGGCTCGTGGATGATGACGGAACGCAGCACATTGCCCGGAAAGGATGCCGACAGGCGCTCGTAGCGCAGCGAATTGGCGCCAACGCCGTAAATGAGACGCTCGTCATGCCGGGTGAGGGCCGCATCGCCGCGCGGCTGGAACAGGAAATCGCTCACCTCGCCCTTGAGCATATGGGCGACCGCGATCAGCGATGTCAGCGATGGCGTGGTGATGTCCCGTTCGATCTGCGAGATGAAGCCGACCGAAAAGCCGGCGCCCTGCGCCACGTCCTTGAGGGTCAGCCCCAGTTGGCGGCGCCTCTGACGCAACCTCGTGCCGAGCGAACCGGTCTCGGCTCTCGCCTCGCCTTCCGCAGCATTCCTGCGGCTTGCTGCACCTTCCATCCGCGCCCCGATCGTCGAAGGTTTTAGTATGACTAAAAATGAACCAGCCTTGATGATGATGAGTCAAGCGCAATTTTAGCGTGACTAAAATCTGTGCAGTTGCGTGATGGGCGCGGCGCGACGGTTCGGTCGGCACAAAAACGTCCGGAAACCGGGCGTTCCCGCCGCGTCATCCCTTGCGCCGGAGCAGTTGGAGCGTTTGTCGTGACGGCAGTCCTGCCGTCGTCATTGCGCGCGCCCGTGCTTCGAATCCCGTGACCTCATCCTGAGGAGCCGCCGTCAGGTGGCGTCTCGAAGGACGAGATCACGCCTCGGGATGACGGCCGCCATCTTGTCGGCATCCGGCCACAATCACTATCGTTGTTCCGGCGGAAGCCGGAAGCCGGAATCGCAGGGACTCGGCGTTCGTTCGAGGATGGGCTTCTGCGTCACTGCGTGCCTGGCAATGACGAGATGGTTCACATGAAAAGATAAATGATACTGAGAATTAGGGGAAAACTCTAATACATTACACTAAAAGAGACATCGCCGCTTCGCACCGCCCGCCTCAGCATTCCGGCACATTGACGGCGAGACCGCCGCGGGCGGTTTCCTTGTATTTGGCCTTCATGTCGCGCCCGGTCTGGCGCATGGTCTCGATGACCTGGTCGAGCGAGACGCGATGACTGCCGTCGGACCTCAAAGCCAGCGAGGCGGCGGCGATGGCCTTGTGGGCGCCGATGGCGTTGCGTTCGATGCACGGCACCTGTACCAGCCCGCCGATCGGATCGCAGGTCATGCCCAGGTGATGCTCGAGGGCGATTTCGGCGGCGTTCTCGACCTGGGCCGGCGTGCCGCCCGATACTGCCGCCAACCCCGCCGCCGCCATCGCCGCCGCCGAACCGACCTCGCCCTGGCAGCCGACCTCGGCGCCGGAAATCGAAGCGTTCGCCTTGATGATGGCGCCTATGGCCGCCGCGGTCAGGAGGAAATCGCGGGCGCCGGCCTCGGTATAGTCGGGATAGAACTCCTTGTAGTAGCGCAGCACGGCCGGAAGGATGCCGGCGGCGCCGTTGGTCGGCGCGGTGACGATGCGGCCGCCGGCGGCGTTCTCCTCGTTGACCGCCAGGGCGAAGACACTGACCCAGTCGAGCTTTTCGTGCGGCGGCGCCGCATTGGAGGGCGGCGCCTCTTCGAGCTTCAGTTTCACCGCTTTCGCCCGCCGCTTCACCCGGAGCCCGCCGGGCAGATCGCCTTCCTGCGACATCCCCCTGTCGATCGAAGCCAGCATCGCCTCGCGGATGGCGTCGAGCCCGCCCTTGATCGCATCGTCCGTCCTGAAGGCGCGTTCATAGGCATATTGCAGCGCGCCAATGGCCTGCCCGGTCCGTTTTGCCTCGGCCAGAAGCTCGCCGGCATGACGGAAGGGATAGGGCCCTTCATCCGCCTCCACCATCTGCGCTTCCTCGTTTTCGGCAATGACGAAGCCGCCGCCGATCGAATAGAAGACCTCTTCCAGAACGCATGCGCCATCTTGGTCAAGGGCGCGAAACCGCATGGCGTTGGAATGGCGCGGCAGTTTCCTTTTCCTTTCGAGCCTGAACGACGCCCCGGGGTCGAAGCCGACCTGCCGCCCGTCGTCGAGGCTGATGGTGTGCGCCGCGCCGAGCGCCTCCATCAGCGATGCGATGCCGTCGGGGTCGACGCCGTCCGGCCGTTCGCCCATCAGCCCGAGACAGATGGCCCGGTCGGTGCCGTGGCCCTTGTCGCACCAGGCCAGCGAGCCGTAAAGCGTGACCTCTATGGCGGCGCAACCCGGAACGGCGCCGGTAACGCTGTCGCGAAAACGCTTCGCGGCGATCATCGGACCCATGGTGTGGGAGCTTGAAGGGCCGATGCCGATTTTGTAGAGATCGAAAGCGCTGATCACGACGTCACCTGCCTAATCCCAGTCGAGCACGACCTTGCCGGCCTCGCCCGAGGCGGCGATGGCGAAGGCCTTGTCGAAATCGTCGACCTTCATGCGATGGGTGATGACCTTCCTGACATCGAGCCCGGATTCGAGCATGGCCAGCATCTTGTACCAGGTCTCGAACATCTCGCGGCCATAGATGCCCCTCAGCGTCACCAGGCGGAAGACGATCTTGGAAAGATCGAAGACGAAGGGCCTTGCCGGCACGCCCAGAAGCGCCACCCGTCCACCCATGACGAGATGGTCGATCATCTGGTCGAGCGCCGCCGGCGCCCCACTCATTTCGAGCCCGACATCGAAGCCTTCTGTCATGTGCAGTTCGGCCATGACGTCCTCGATATCCTCCCTGGTGACATCGACCGTCCTCAGATCGGGGACCACTTCCTCGGCCAGTTGCAGCCGGCCGGGATTGACGTCGGTGATCACCACATGCCGCGCCCCGACATGCTTGGCGACGGCGGCGCCCATGATGCCGATCGGGCCGGCGCCGGTGACGATGACATCCTCGCCGACCAGATCGAAGGCCAAGGCGGTGTGGACGGCATTGCCGAGCGGATCGAGGATGGCGCCGATCTCGTCGTCGACCTCGTCGGGCAGCGGCACGATGTTGAAGGCGGGGATTTTGGCGTATTCGGCAAAGGCGCCGGGAATGTTGACCCCGATCCCCCTGGTATGGGGATCGAGATGGTATTTGCCGGCGCGGGAGGCGCGGCTGTTCATGCCGACGACATGGCCCTCGCCCGAGACCCTTTGCCCGATCCTGAGACTGGTCACTTCCGCCCCGAGTTCGACGATCTCGCCGGCATATTCGTGGCCGGTGATCATCGGCACCGGAATGGTCTTTTGCGACCACTCGTCCCAATTGTAGATATGCACATCGGTGCCGCAAATGCCGGTCTTGTGGATTTTGACCAGCACGTCCTCCGGCCCGATCTCGGGAACCGGGGCGTCGATCATCCAGATGCCGGGCTCGGATTTCTGTTTGGCGAGCGCTTTCATCCCTGCCCTCCTCAGATCAGGCCGATCGCCTTGCCGGCATCGGCGAAGGCGGAAATGGCGAAATCGATGTCGGCATCGGTCAATGCCGCCGACATCTGGGTGCGGATGCGCGCCTTGCCCTGCGGCACGACAGGATGGAAGAAGCCGGCGACATAGACGTCGCGCCTGTCCAGTTCCGCCGCCAGTTTCTGCGCCAGCACCGCCTCATGGGTCATCACCGGGATGATCGGTGTCTCGCCGGGCAGAAGTTCGAAACCCGCCGCGCCGAGCCCGGCGCGGAAGCGCCTGGTGTGCTGCATCAGCCGGGCCCTGAGATCGTCGGCCTTGTCGGCGATCTCGATGGCCTTGAGCGATCCCGCCACCACCGCCGGGGCAAGGCTGTTGGAAAACAGGTAGGGCCGGGCCCGTTGCCTGAGCAGATCGATAATCGGCCGGGCCGCGGCGATGAAGCCGCCCATGGCGCCGCCCAGCGTCTTGCCGAAGGTGCCGGTGATGATGTCAACCCTGTCGCCGGCGCCGGTCAGGGTCGGCGTGCCCCGGCCCCTGTCGCCCAGATGCCCGGTGGCGTGGCAGTCGTCGACCATGACCGAGGCGCCGTATTTCTCGGCAAGCGCGCAGATTTCCGGCAGTCTGGCGACATAGCCGTCCATGGAAAACACGCCGTCGGTGGCGATCAGCCGGAAGCGGGTGCCGTCGGCCGCCGCCTTTTTGAGCTGGTCCTCGAGCGCGTCCATGTCGGAATTGGCGAAGCGGTAGCGTTTGGCCTTGGAAAGCCGCACCCCGTCGATGATCGAGGCATGGTTGAGGCTGTCGGAGATGATGGCGTCATCCGGCCCGAGCAGGGTTTCGAAAATGCCGCCATTGGCATCGAAACAGGCGGCGAACAGGATGGCGTCATCCTTGCCGAGATAGGCGGCGATCGCCTGTTCGAGTTCACGATGCAGATCCTGGGTGCCACAGATGAACCGGACCGAGGCCATGCCGAAGCCATGGCTGTCGAGCGCCTTGCGCGCCGCCACCGCGATATCGGGATGATTGGCAAGGCCAAGATAGTTGTTGGCGCACAGGTTGACCATCTCGCGCGTCTTTTCGCCCTCGCGCACCCTGATCCGCCCCGATTGCGCAGAAACGATCGGGCGCTCGCGCTTCAGAAGCCCCTCGGCCTCGATGCCATCGAGGGTTTCACGGAGATGATCCAGAAAGCCGGCCTGCATGAAATCCTCCCTTCACCGGAATTTTCCACTATACTGGAATTGTTCGGGACGCAAGCGATTTGTAGACTCAAACACTGCGCCTATCGGAACAGGACGACAAGCAATCCGTGCGCCGGCACCGCGCCGGCATTGGCGATACAATGGGCGACATCGACCGGATAGCGCGCCGTTTCGCCGGTTTTGAGGCGGATGCTGGCATCGCCGCTCCTGATTTCGAAATCGCCGGCAAGGGCGGTGAAATGCTCGAAGGCCCCCGGCCCGTGCGGATCGCTGTCGAGCGCGCCGCCGGGATCGATCTCGACCTCGTACCATTCAGTGTGGCCGGCAAGGCGCGGCGTGCTGAGGATCTTCAGGCGGCAGGAACCGTCCGAGCTCCTGATCCCGGGGGTGTGCGCCGCCGAGGTCACCTCGATCTGGTCGGGGCTCGAACCGGTGGCGCCGCCGCCGATGAGATCGGTAAACTCGATCTCGAGCGCCTGGGTCAGGCTCCACAACACGGCGAAGGTCGGATTGGCCTCGCCGCGCTCGATCTGGCTGAGCATGGATTTCGATACGCCCGACAGGGTGGCGAGCTGTTCCAGCGTCAGCTTGCGCGCCTTGCGCTCCTTCTGCACGGCCGGGCCGATTCTGGGTGTTTTCTGCGGCATGACTGCACTCGCACCTGCTGCAACCGGAGCAGCACTCGTATCCAGTATAAAGGAATATTCCAATTTATCAAAATTACCGTGAAGGCGACCGGCCGCGAAGGACGGCGAGCCGGGCATGACCATTTTGTGAAGGCCGCATCCTGTTCTTCCGCCATGCCGGCGAGCGGCTGCAGACGATCGCGGCGAAGCTCGCTTCGAGCATCGTGCGAAAAGTGAGTGCCGGTTTTTCGCCAACCGAGGACCGACCCGAAGGGGCAGATCGTATCGGTGGCCCGATCTGAGTTCCGAAGGATGCGCCCACAAAGAAAGTGAGCATGCAGTCTGATTCCATCACAACGCGTGTTGCTCCAGGCATATCGGCTGGATGCGCGAAAACGTAACCGATGCAATTCCCGAAAAGCCCGGATGTCGCGAGCGTTTCAATTCGACTTCGACGGGATAGCTGCCCGGACGACCGTCGGAAGGGAAAAGTTCGGTGCTTGATCACCGGACCGTCGGTTCTGGCGCTTTCATTTCGGGATCAACGGTTGTTTCGACTTCGTCGAAACAAGGAACCCTTCGATTCGCACGAATTATTGAAAAATTCGGATTAGAACCTGCCACCAAGCCATTGAAAACAATGGCGGGAGCGACGGGACTCGAACCCGCGACCTCCGGCGTGACAGGCCGGCGCTCTAACCAACTGAGCTACGCCCCC
>CAZKTH010000015.1:0-25768 GCA_964555575.1 uncultured Devosiaceae bacterium
TACGACAACGAGTGGGGCTTCTCCAACCGCATGGCCGACACCGCCGTCGCCATGGGCAAGTTCATCTGACACACTCTCGGGCGGCCCGGCGCGGTCGGGCCGCCTTACATGAAGAACTCGGTTCCGGAGAAAACCAATGGCCGGTTTCAAGACGCTTGAAGACTTTGATCTGGCGGGCAAGCGCGTGCTGGTGCGCGTCGACCTGAACGTGCCCGTCTCCGACGGCAAGGTGACCGATGCCACCCGCATCGAACGCATTGTCCCCACCCTCAGGGCCATCACCAAGACCGGGGCCAAGGCGATCCTGATGTCGCATTTCGGCCGCCCCAAGGGCAAGGTCAATCCGGAATACTCGCTCGAGGTGACCCTGCCGGCTATCGCCCAGGCCTATGGCCATGAAGTCGGCTTCATCTCGACCGACTGGGAAGACGTTTCCGCCGCCAGGCAGGCGATCGATGCCGCCCCCGAAGGGTCCGTGCTGGTGCTCGAGAACACCCGTTTCCATCCGGGCGAGGAAAAGAACGACCCCGAACTCAGCGCCCGCATGGCGAGCCTGGGCGACATCTACATCAACGACGCCTTTTCCTCGGCCCATCGCGCCCATGCCTCGACCGAGGGCGTGGCGCACCTGCTGCCCTCGGGCGCCGGCACGGCCATGGCGGCCGAGCTGACCGCCCTCGAAAAGGGCCTGGGCAATCCGCACCGTCCGGTCGTCGCCATTGTCGGCGGCGCCAAGGTCTCGACCAAGATCGACCTTCTGGAAAACCTCGTCACCAGGGTCGAGGCGCTGGTGATCGGCGGCGGCATGGCCAATACCTTCCTTTACGCCATGGGCGTCGGGGTCGGTCAGTCCTTGTGCGAAAAGGATCTCGCCGATACCGCCCGCCGCATTCTCGAAAAGGCGGAAAAGATCGGTTGCGCCATCATCCTGCCGGTCGACGCCAAGGTCGCCTGGCATTTCGAGGCCAATGCGCCGCACCGGCTCTACGGCATCGACGGCATCGACGCCGACGGCATGATCCTGGATGTCGGCCCGCAATCGATGGAACGCATCAACGGTGCCATCGACGACGCCAATACCGTCGTCTGGAACGGGCCGCTGGGCGCCTTCGAACTGCCGCCCTTCGACGAGGCGACCACCAATCTTGCCAGGCATGTCGCCAAGCGCACCCATGACGGCAAGCTGATCTCGGTCGCCGGCGGCGGCGATACCGTTTCCGCCCTCGCCCATGCCGGGGTCAAGGACCAGCTGACCTATGTCTCGACCGCCGGCGGCGCCTTCCTGGAATGGATGGAAGGCAAGACCCTGCCGGGCGTGGCCGCGCTGATGTCCGAGGCCTGATCGCTTCGAACCGTAGCTTTTTGCGAGGGCGCCGGTTTCCCGGCGTCCTTTTTGTTGACATGATTGCTGCCCACATCGGCACAATGGTTGAGGGACCCGGATCAGGAACGCAATGAGTGCCGAGCTTTTTCTCGTCGCGCCACCCGACGCCGAAACCAACCGGTTCGCGGCGACGCTCAAACGTGCGCTCGATGCCGAGCCGGCCGCCGCCCTGTTGCTGCCGCGCGGCAGCCGCCACGATGCCGGCTACCGCGCCTTCGTCATCGCCATCCTGCCCATTGCCCAGCAGCGCGACTGTGCCGTGATTGTCGAAAACGACGCCGATCTCGCCAGGTCTGTCGGTGCCGATGGCGTCCATGTCTCGCTCGGGCTCAGCGCCGTCCAGCAGGCCCTCAAGCTCCTGAAGCCGGACATGATCGTCGGCGTCGGCAATCTCCATTCCCGTCACGACGCCATGCTCAAGGCCGAGGCCGGCGCCGATTACGTGTTTTTCGGCGATATCGCCACCGGCAAGGCGCTGCCGCAGGACATCGACACCGCCCAGTGGTGGGCCGAGACCTTCGAAGTCCCCTGCGCGCTTTTCGAAGCGGGGCGCGACGCCGCCGGTACCGGCGCCGAATTCGCCGCGCTCGGCCCGAGCCTGTTCGGCGCCAAGACGGAGGCGGAAGCGTGAGAGGGATTCTCGTCGCCGCCTGTCTTGCCGCCCTGCTCGCGGGCCCGGCCGCGTCCGGACAGGAGACGGGCACGGCCGGTACGCAAGCCGGTACCGACACCGCCTCCGGGCCGGGCAATGTCGGACCGGTCAGACCGATCGACGACGCCTATGGCGCCTTCCAGCGCGGCTATTATCTGACGGCCCTGTCGCTCGCCCTCGAACGCGCCAAGCACGACGACCCGCAGGCCCAGACCCTGATCGGCGAGATCTTCGCCAACGGGCTCGGCGTGCCGGTGAGCGCCGCCAAGGCGGCCGGCTGGTATGCGCTGGCCGACAAGAATGGCGACCCCAATGCCAGTTTCGCCCTGGCCATGATGTATCAGAACGGCGACGGCGTGCCCGTCAATCGCGCCAAGGCGGCCGCGCTCATGCAAAAGGCGGCCGACGCCGGCCTGCCCACCGCCCGGTACAATCTCGCGCTTCTCTACGTTGAAGGGGAGTATGTCGAACCGAACCAGCGCAAGGCCGCCGAATTGATGGAAAAGGCGGCAGATGCGGGGCTGGCGGAGGCGGAAATGGAATTCGCCACCATGCTGATCAACGGGACCGGCATCGCCCCCGATCCGGACCGGGGCGCCAGCTACATGCGGCAGGCGGCGGAGGCCGGTCTCAGCGACGCCATGGTCGAGTACGGAACCCTGCGCTATCTCGGCAAGGGCACCGAAAAGGACATCGAAAGCGCTGCCCTCTGGTACGAAAAGGCGGCCCGGCTCGGCAATCCGGTGGCCCAGAACCGTTTCGCCATCATGCTTGCCGTCGGCGAAGGCGTCGAAAAGGATCTGCAGACGGCGGCGATGTGGCGGGCGCTGGCCCGGCGGGCCGGCCTGGTCGATCCCAAGACCGACGAACTGCTTGCCGGCATCTCGCCCGAGGACCTGAAAAAGGCCGAGGCCCGCGCCCGCGCCTGGCCGAACGAACCGGCCGATACCGCCGCCGCGGCGACCGGGACCGGGCAATAGCACGGCAGAACGCTGCGATGCCCGTTGCGAAATCGGGCAGCAGGATTTCCTGGACAGCCTTGCGTTTCGGCCGATGCGCTTGCCCTGACGCCGATACCTCTTCCTTTGGGGGAGAGGCAAACGGGGCGTCCGCTGCCGCGACAACGTGAAACACTCCGGCGATCGCGCAGGCCAACAGCCAGCCGGACCCCGTTTCGCACGAAAACGATCTGCCGGGCCGCTTTCTTCTCCACTCGACTTCCGAACACGCCTCAGGCCCCTTGAGTTGACCGGGATTCTGGGGCACAAGCGCGCCAGCACAACTCTCCTCTTCCCCACCGCAAACGGAAACTCCCATGGCCGAATCGGCAATGCTCAACATCATGGTCGCCGCCGCACGCAAGGCGGCGCGCTCGCTGACGCGCGATTTCGGCGAGGTCGAGAACCTGCAGGTTTCCATGAAGGGCCCGGCCGACTATGTCTCGAACGCCGACCGGCGCGCCGAGGCGATCCTGCATGACGAGCTCGAAAAGGCCCGTCCGACCTACGGCTTCCTGATGGAGGAATCCGGTGAGGAAAAGGGCACCGACGGCCAGCACCGCTGGCTGATCGACCCGCTCGACGGCACCACCAATTTCCTGCACGGCATTCCGCTTTTCGCCACCGCCGTGGCGCTCGAACGGGCCGGCGAGATCGTCGCCTCGGTGATCTACTCGCCGATCCTTGACGAGATGTTCACCGCCGAAAAGGGCGCCGGCGCCTTCGTCAACAACAGGCGCCTGCGCGTCGCCGGCCGCCGGCACCTGGCCGATGCCGTCATCGTCACCGGCATCAAGGTCACCGGCACGCCCGATGACGCCCGCACCCTGAAGCAGCTCAATCTGGTCTCTCCCGCCTCGGCCGGCATCCGCCGCACCGGCTCGGCCTCGACCGATTTCGCCTGGCTCGCCGCCGGTCGGTTCGACGGCTATTGGGAAGGGCGCCTGATGCCATGGGACGTGGCGCCGGGCCTGCTGATGGTCAGGGAAGCCGGCGGTTTCGTTTCCGATTATGCCGGCGGCGCCGGCAGCGTCTACAATGGCGAGGTCGTGGCCGGCAACGAGACAATACAGGGCCAGCTGCTCAGGATCGTGCAGAAGGCCGGCAAGAGCACGATGCTCCGGGATCCGGGCGAAGTGAAATCCGCTTCCGGCCCGAAAACCTGACCGCGCAGGAACGCTTCGCCATCACCTCGTCACAGTCTGATCCTCACATGCGCTGGCTCGGCCCGTGATAGCGGGCGGAGAACACTTATCATACGTTTTGTCGGGAGCGGTTTTTGCTCTAATCTTTGATTCGCATCAAATTGTCCGCATGTGCTGCCGAGGCGCCCAGCTGTCCAGGCAGAGCATTCGATATTCGGGTCTCGCGGGGAAAGGCCCCGGCACCCGGACCGGAGACCGCATACCGCCATGAGCGACCGCTACGACCCCTATCATCTCGCCAGCCCGACGGTTTACCTGGTCAAGATGATCATCTTCCTGATCCTGGTGGTTCTGGTCGGTGCCATACTCTACCAGCAATTGCTTTCCGCCTTCTGGTCCAACCCGTTCATCAACGGCATGATCATCCTGGTGCTGCTGGTCGGCATCCTGTTGAGCTTCCGGCAGGTGATCCGGCTTTTCCCGGAGGTCACCTGGGTCAATTCGCTGCAGGACGGCTTCCAGGCGACCGGGGTCAAATCGCCGGTCCTGCTCGCCCCGGTCGCCGGCATCATGCGCGACCGGCTCGGCGAGACGATGATCACTCCGGCCAGCATGCGCACCATTCTCGATTCGGTCGGCTACCGCCTCGAGGAGGCCAAGGACACCTCGCGCTATCTCACCGGCCTGCTCGTCTTCCTCGGCCTGCTCGGCACCTTCTACGGCTTGCTGCAGACCGTCGGCTCGGTCTCGACCGTCATCCAGGGGCTCGACGTCACTGCCGGCGATGCCGGCGACCTGTTCGGCACCCTGCAATCGGGCCTGCAGGCGCCGCTTTCCGGCATGGGCACGGCGTTCTCGTCGTCGCTGTTCGGTCTGACCGGCTCGCTGATCCTTGGGTTTCTCGATCTGCAGACGGGCCAGGCGCAGAACGCCTTTTTCACCGATCTCGAGGACTGGATGGCCTCGATGACCGAGCTCGATCATCCCATGACCGCCATGCAGGCCTCGAACATGGGCGTCAACTCGAACGAGTTGCAGCAGATGATCGAACAGCTCGGCACCTCGATGCAGTCCTCCAATTCGAGCCAGAACGCCATCCGCGCCATGGCCGAGCTGGCGCGTGGCATCGACGGTCTTGTCAAGCATATCCGCACCGAGCAGGACGACGTGCGGCGCCACATTTCCGACCAGGCCGAGACCAACAAGAAGCTGAGGGACCTGATCGAGGCGTTGATCCGCGAGGACAACGAAAACGACCAGACACCCTAATAGGGAGGAACACCGTCCTTGGCCTATGGCAGCCGCCTGAGGAACGAGAGGGCCAATTACTGGCCGGGCTTCGTCGACGCCCTGTCGAGCCTTTTGCTCGTCATCATGTTCCTGTTGTCGACCTTCGTTATCGCCCAGTTCTTCCTCGGCCAGGAGATCCTGGGCAAGGATACCGTCCTTTCCCGTCTCAATTCCCAGATCGCCGAACTGACCGAACTGCTGCAGCTCGAACGCGCCAATTCCTCCGATCTCGAATCGACCATCGCCAGTCTGAGCGCCACCCTCGCCAGCGCCGAGGCCCAACGCGACAGCCTCAGGAACCAGCTGGCCGGCCTCGGCGGCGGCCTGGGGGAGAAGGACACAACCATCGCCGACCTCAATTCCAGGCTGATTGACGCCCAGGAAGTCTCGGACGAGGCCAAGGCGCAGATCACCCTTTTGAACCAGCAGCTCGCCGCCCTCAGGACCCAGATCGCCGCGCTCGAACAGGCGCTCGAAGCCTCCGAGTCGCGCGACACCGAATCCCGCACCAAGATCGCCGATCTCGGCCGCCGCCTCAATCTTGCCCTGGCCCAGCGCGTGCAGGATCTTTCCCGCTACCGCTCCGACTTCTTCGGGCGCCTGAGAGAGATTCTCGCCGGCCGCGCCGATGTCCGTGTCGTCGGCGACCGGTTCGTGTTCCAGTCCGAAGTGCTGTTCGCGCCCGGCTCGGCAACGGTCAGCGAGGACGGAACCAAGGAAATCCTCGCCCTCGGTCAGGCCATTCTCGAATTGGAGAAGGAAATCCCGCCCGACATCAACTGGGTGCTGAGGATCGACGGTCACACCGACAAGCGGCCGATCTCGACGCCGCAATTCCCCTCGAACTGGGAACTCTCGGCCGGCCGGGCCATCGCCGTCGCCAAGATTCTCGTCGACGAGGGCGTTTCGCCCAACCGCCTGGTCGCCGCCGGCTTCGGCGAATACCAGCCGATCGATACCGGCAACACGGAAGAGGCCTTCCGGCGGAACCGGCGTATCGAGTTCAAGCTGACCGAGGGGTGAGACGCGATCCGTAGGAGCAAATTGCTCCAGTGGAACAATTTGAGCGTCGAACGCGAGGGCGGTGCCACAGGCACCGGGTGCCCCGCCGGGAGGCGTTTTCAGCAAGCGCTACCGGCCCGCCCTCTGCCGCACGGTCCCTCACCCGTCTCTGAACTGCAGCTTGGCCAGTTCGGCATAGCGCCCGCCCTTGGCGATCAGCTCGTCATGGGTGCCTTCGTCGATGATCTGGCCGGCATCGAGGACGAGAATGCGGTTGGCGTGGCGGATGGTGGCGAGGCGGTGGGCGATGACCAGGGTGGTGCGGCCCTCCATCAGCCGTTCGAGGGCCTGCTGCACCAGATGTTCGGATTGGGCGTCAAGAGCGCTCGTCGCCTCGTCGAGCAGCAGGATCGGCGCGTCCTTCAACAGGGCGCGGGCGATGGCGATACGCTGCTTCTGGCCGCCCGACATCATGACGCCGCGCTCGCCGACCACGGTGTCGTAGCCCTTGGGCAGCAGCGAAACGAAATCGTCGACCAGCGCCGCCCTGCCGGCGGCGATCACCTCGTCCATGCCCGCCTCGCGTTTGCCGAAGCGGATATTGTCGGCGATCGTGCCGCCGAAGATCGCCGATTCCTGTTCGACATAGGCGAAGCGGTGGCGCAAGGCATCGAGCTCGACCTGGCGCACATCGATGCCGTCGACCCTGACGCTGCCACCCTTGACGTCGTAGAAGCGCTGCAAAAGCGCAAAGATCGTCGATTTGCCGGCGCCGGAGGGGCCGACCAGGGCGACCATTTCGCCCTTTTCGACCGAGAAGCTGACATCTTTCAGAACGATCTCGTTTTCGCGCGTGTGATAGGCGAATTCGACATGGTCGAAATCGACGGTGGCGCGCGCCGGCTCAGGCAGCGCCACCGGACTTGCCGGCGAGGTGATCATCACTTCGGTGTCGAGCACGTCGAACAGGCGTTCGGTCGCGCCCGAAACGATCGCCAGCGCTCCCCAGACCTCCGAGATATTGGTCAGCGCACCGGCGGCAAGCAGGGCGTAGACGAGGAACTGGACGAGTTCGCCGACCGTCACCGCGCCGGAGAACACCAGATGCGCGCCCCACCACACCAGTCCGATCAGCGCCGCGGCCGCGACGAAGATGACGATGCCGACCAGAATGGCGCGGGTCAGAAGCCGTACCACCTCGGCCCGGTAGCTCTGTTCGGAGAACACGGCGAAACGCCGCTTCTGGTTTTCCTCCTGAACGAAGGCCTTGACGGTGCGCGTGGCGGAAAGGGATTCGGTGGCGAGCGCCGAGATGTCGCCAAGCGCGTCCTGGGTGCGCCGCGACATGACCCGCAGGCGCCCGCCGATCCAGAAGACCGGCAGGATGATGGACGGCACCCGGATGATCACCGCGATCGACAGGGTGACGCTGGTCATGAACATCATGGCGACGGCGCCGGCAATGGTGACCAGGGACCGCAGCATCGTCGTCATATTGATGGAAATGGCGCCGCGAATGGTGCCGACATCGCCGTTGAGGCGCGAGGTGAGATCGCCGACCCGGTTGACGTCGAAATAGTGGACGTCGAGCTTCATCAGATGGTCGAACACGGCCTGCCTGAGATCGACCACCAGCAATTCGCCGATCACCGAGATGAAATAGAAGCGGGCGCCGCTGGCCACCGCCATCAGCCCGGCGATGATCAGGATGATCACGCCATACTGCCCGACCTTGTCGAGATTCTGCGAGACAAAGCCCTTGTCGACGATATTGCCGAGGGTGGCGGGGATGGCCAGCTGGGCAACGGCCGCGATCAGAAGGAAGATCACGGTTAGGATCAGGCGCACCGGATATTTCAGCAGAAACGGAACAAGCCGCTTCAAAGGCTTGATGTTGCGCGGGCTCGGACGCGCGAACTCGCTCTCGTTCCTTTCGGGTGCGGCGTTCTTCTTGTTGTCGGCGCCGTCCGCCCTGTTGTCCGTCATTGCGTTGCCGCTTCCCGTTTGCGGCACCGATATAGGCATTTGCCCGGGAGCCGGCAAGCGGGCTTGCGGCAACGAGCCGGGGGCCCGCGGCAAAACCCTTGCTTATTGCGTCCCATCTGGTTTAGAACGCCGGCCAACATGATCGAGGCTCATCGGGCGCTTCCGCGCCCGTTTGATTTGCGAGTTTGAGCGATGAAAAAGGATATCCATCCCGATTATCACACCATCAAGGTGGTGATGACCGACGGCACCGAATACCAGACCCGTTCGACCTGGGGCAAGGAAGGGGACACGATGCAGCTCGACATCGACCCCAAGACCCACCCGGCCTGGACCGGCGGCTCGGGCCAGCTCGTCGACCGCGGTGGCCGCGTGTCGCGCTTCAAGGAAAAGTTCAAGGGCATTCTGGGCTGATTTCGGAGTGCCGTCAGGAGTTGAGCGGAGATGAAAACGATCCGGTGGATCGTTTTCCCGTGAAACGGGAACCGGTTTTCCGGTTCGACGGCGCGACCATGAACAAAGCGAGCTTGTGCTCCGCCCTGCCCTTGTGCACAAAAAAGCCCGGCTCTGCCGGGCTTTTCATTTGTCCGGAGTAAACGGATCGAAGGCGGCCCTGAGGCGCGACATCTGGCCGGCGACGCTCTTGGCCTCGTCCTGGGGCGCCGGCGCCTCGCCGCGTTCCATGCGATCGAAATGCTGCACCCGCTCGAACAAGCGCTCGCCCTCGGCGATGTAGCCGACCAGGGCCTGCGGTAGCTCTTCCCAGCCCGGGCCGCCGCGCGTGGCCGGACTCGGCGAGAACTTGACCTTGGCCTTTTCCGCCCGTGCCGTTTCCGGCGTGATCTCGCCCTCATTGACGGCGCGCTGCAGCAAAAGCCATGAGGCCAGCTGCATCAGGCGCGTGGTCAGCCGCATCGATTCGGTAGCGTAGACGAAGGACGCCTCGCGCGTCAGCGCCCGGCTGGCGGCACGGCCGTCGCCGTCGAGATAGGCCGCAACCTGCTCGATCAGACCCATGCCCTCGCGATAAAGGGCATTGAAACCACCCCCCGAAACAAGCCGTTCCTTGAGCTCGACCGTCTCGCCGGTTCTGCTATCTTCGGCCAATTCTTTCTTCCGTTCCTACGCTGGAAGGGCAGACTCTAGTACCAAAGCCCGGCGTCGTCACTGAGGAATAAAATGTGCGACCCAAAGGCTTAGGAAAGCTTAAGCCATCCCTTGGCAATCCCCCGATGCGTCCGGGCGAAAAAAAAGAGCCGTTGAGAAACGGCTCTCGAAAGTCAACAGGAAGCTTGAACAGAGGGAGAAACCACTCTGCAGAACCCAGCAAGACTGGATAGGAAACTGTTACCACACTCCCCTTAATTGCCAGTTAACCGGATAGAAGTGCTTAACCTTGAGGAACGGATAATCCACTTCGGCTGCAAGAA
The DNA here is from genome assembly GCA_964555575.1 of uncultured Devosiaceae bacterium. Classification (GTDB taxonomy): domain Bacteria; phylum Pseudomonadota; class Alphaproteobacteria; order Rhizobiales; family Devosiaceae; genus JAHJQZ01. The sequence continues at coordinate 9,888 of CAZKTH010000015.1, forward strand.
TCCGCCCCGGCTATAGCTTGAAAATGGAATCCGCGGCGCCGCGGCTGGCCCTTTTGCGATCCACCTCTAGCTTCAGCCTTTCGATCTCGCCGCCCAGAAGCGCGATCCGCTCCTCGAGTTCGTCGACCGACAGCTTGTCGAGCGCTGTGCCGATCTCGTGGACGGTTTTTTTGACGGGCATATCGTCATCGTCATCCATGGCAGCTCTTTCCTCGCCTTGTTCATCCTGCGACAGTTCTGCCACGGCAAATGCAGCAAATCAAAGAGGCAGACCGTGACCGGAATGCAGCGCGTCATGATTTCCACTTTCGGCGGGCCGGACGTGCTGATGCTCGAAACCGTCGACGTGCCGGTCGCGACAGAAAACACGATCCTCATCCGGGTCGCGGGCGCCGGGCTCAACGGCCCCGACCTGTTGCAGCGCCGCGGCCTTTATGTCCCCACCCTCGACAATGCGTTGCAGCCCGGCCTCGAAGTCTCCGGCATCGTCGAGGCGACCGGCCCGGATGCCCGCCGTTTCAGGCCCGGCGACCGTGTCGTGGCCCTTGCCAATGGCGGCGGCTATGCCGAATTCGTCGCCGTGCCCGAAACACAGGTCCTGCCCGCACCCGCCAACTGGCGCCTGGCCGATGCCGCCGCCCTGCCCGAGACCTTCTTCACCATCGAACAAACCCTTGTCCGCCGTGCCGGCATCGGCCCCGGCACGAACCTTCTCGTCCACGGTGCCTCGGGGGGCCTCGGGGGTGCCGCCATCCAGGTGGCGAAGCATTTCGGCGCCACGGTGATCGCCTGCGTCTCCTCGGAGGAAAAGGCACGCTACGCCCTTGGCCGCGGCGCCGACCACCTGATCGCCTACAATCACGAGGATTTCGTCGCCCGGGCGCTGGAACTGACCGAAGGCCGCGGCGTCGACCGCATCATCGACATCGTCGGCGGCGACAATCTCAGACGCAATGTCGAGGCGGCGGCGCCGGGCGGGGTGATCCTGCAACTGGCCTTTCTCGGCGGCGCCAAGGCGGAAATCGTCCTGCCGCCGCTGATGAGCAAGGGATTGACCCTGATCGGCTCGGTGCTCGGCCCGCAGCCGCCCGAGGTCAAGGCGGCGATCGCCGACACCCTCGAAAAGGATCTCTGGCCGGCCCTCGATTCCGGCGAAATCGGCCCGCCGCGCATCCGCCATTTCGCCCTCGCCGAAGCCGCCGCCGCCCATCGGGCCATGGAGGCCGAGGAGCATTACGGCAAGATCGTTCTGGTCACGCCGTTCGGACTCGAATCCTGAGTGGTCGCGTGTTCGAACCGCGAAACCGGAACCCACTTTGGCTGAACACGCTCCGGCAACGGCAAGATCGTTCCGGTCACGCCGTTCGGTCTGACGGTGGACTAAGGCGCGGATTGTCGCGCTTTTCGTTGCGCCAAACGACAGATCGGACTATATGACAGGCTGAATTCCCCCTCAGCGTCATGCCAAGAGGCGGGGCGGGCCGGAAGCTCCCGGGCCGCACCAATGGAACCCGCACGCCGCGGTTCCGGCATCCGGCGAGGAGCAACACTCGAGGAAACCGATATGGCCACCACCCTATTGATGCCCAAGGCGACCGCCGTCTGGCTGGTCGACAACACCGCCCTGACCTTCGAGCAGATCGCCGCCTTCTGCGCCCTGCACCCGCTCGAGGTCCAGGGCATCGCCGATGGCGACGTCGCCGCCGGCATCATGGGCGTCAACCCGATCAACAACGGTCAGCTGACCCGTGAGGAGATCGAAAAGGCCGAGGCCGATCCGGGATATCGCATGAAGCTCGCCGAACCCAAGGTCCGCGTCGCCCAGGCCAAGCGCAAGGGCCCGCGCTACACCCCGATCTCGCGGCGCAACGAGCGGCCGGGCGCCATCAAATGGCTGGTCAAGAACCATCCCGAACTGAAGGACACCCAGATCATGCGTCTGGTCGGCACCACCAAGTCGACCATCGAATCGGTGCGCGAGGGCACGCATTGGAACACGGCCAATCTGACCGCCATCGATCCGGTGACGCTGGGGCTTTGCAGCCAGATCGACCTCGACATGGAGGTCAGGAAGGCCTCCGGCAGCCGCGCCAGCACCGAGACCGAGCACGGCACCAGGCTGTTGTCGGCCGAAGAGGCCCTGGCAACGATCCAGGGCACGCCGCTGCCTCAAAAGAGCGAGGAAACCCTGTCCGATACCGGGGCCGAACAGCAGCCCGAGGCGGAGGAGAAGTTCGACGCCGACTCGGTTTTCGCCAAGCTGAAGTCGCTGAAATCCACCGACGAGGACGGCGGCGAGGACGAAGGCTTCTAGAGCATCGTGCCAAAAAGCGGATCCCGGTTTTTCGCCAACTGGGGACCGACCCGAAGGGGCAAATCGTGCCGGCGGCATGATTTGAGATCCGAAGCATGCGCCCACAAAGAGAGTGAGCATGCGTTCTGATTCCATCAGAGCGGAAAATGCTCCAGGGTCTGCGGCGTTTGCCTGAATCGCTCGCCGTCATTGCGAGGAGCGCAGCGACAAAGCATTCCGGACGGCAGCCCGCGCCGACGCATGTGGATTGCCGCGCGCTTTTCCGACGTTCGCAATGACGGCCGAGGTTCTCACGCCGAAATCATGACGTGCGCGCGGATTTCAGCAGCCTTTCCGCCGCCGCCGGGATATCGGCGAAGCGGTCGACCAGCGCGTCGGCGCCGAGCGTTTGTGGCGGCTCGGCGCTGTAGCCGTAGGAAACCATCACCACCGGCACGCCGGCATTGCGGCCGGTTTCGAGGTCGGTGATGCTGTCGCCGATCATGAGCGCCGGCCCCGTTGCGCCGAGACCGGCGAGGACCTCGGCGAAAAGCCGGGCATCGGGCTTCAGATAGGCGCGCCTGCCGCCGCCGAAAACCACCGGAAAGAAGCGGGTCAGCTCGAACTGGGCAATGAGCTTTTCGGCCGAGATCTGCGGCTTGTTGGTCAGGATCGCCAGCCGGGCGCCCTCTTGCTTGAGCCTTTCGAGCGTCTCGACAACGCCGGGGTAAAGCCGGCTCCTGTCGGTCTGATGGACCGTGTAGATCGCAAGAAAATCCTGGTTCAGCGCCTCGAGCCGGTCGGGATCGACGGCATCGCCCGTACGGGCGAAGGCACGCTCGATCAGCTTGTTGAGGCCGGCACCGATCAGGAAGCGCATTTCCTCGGGAGCGATTTCGCGCCGGGATTCGCGCGCCATCAGTACGTTGATGGCAAAATGCAGATCGGGGGCGCTGTCGACGAGCGTGCCGTCGAGATCAAAGACATAGGAAGGGGTCATGCCCCTGCCTTAGGCCAGCGGCGGGGCGAAGACAAGCGGCGAACCGGCAGGGGCGAATGCGGCAGATTGCCGGCCTGACGGGCCCGTCCCGCAAAGCGCCTGTTGCGAAACCCGCGGGGGCGCGGCATGCTCGACGAAATGCCGCACGAGCCGAATGTCGAAACCTGTCCTTTTCATCCTTGCGCATCCTGAACTCACGGTTTCCCATGCCAACCGGAAGCTCGCCGCCGTCGCGCGCAGCGTCGAGGGCGTCATTGTCCACGACATCTATGAGACCTATCCCGACTTGTTCATAGACGGCGCCCGCGAACGCAGGCGGCTCGAACAGACCGGGGCGCTGGTGTTCCAGTTTCCCTTCTTCTGGTACGGGGCGCCAGGGCTGCTGAAGGAATGGATCGACCGCACCTTCATTGCCGGCTGGGCCTATGGCCGCGACGGCAGGCAGCTCAGGGGCAAGCCGTTCCTGGTCTCGATTTCGACCGGATCGGGCGTCAACGCCTATCGTCCCGGCGGCATCCACAACCAGCCGATCGAGGAATATCTGTTCCCGTTCGAGCAGATCGCCCATTTCTGCGGCATGGTCTGGCAGGAGCCCCTGGTGTTCTATCGTGCCCGCCACGCCGACGACAGCCAGCTCGGTGAGCATGCCGAGCAATTGCGGGCGCGACTCAAGATCCTGGAAAGCGGAGCGGTATTCTGATGGACGGCAATCTGCTGCTTTCGGTCTTCATCTTCATCGCCGCCGCCATCGTCGTGGTGCCGGCGGCGAAACTGACCGGGCTCGGTTCGGTCCTCGGCTATCTCGTCGCCGGCATCGCCATCGGTCCCTACGGTCTCGGATTCGTCCGCGGTCCCGAGACCATCCTGCGTTTTTCCGAGTTCGGCGTCGTCATGATGCTGTTCCTCATCGGGCTCGAAATGCAGCCGCACGAATTGTGGCGCCTGAGAACCCGGCTTGTCGGCATGGGCGGCATCCAGTTCCTCATAACGACCGTGATCATCATTGCGGCCGGCATCTTCGCCGGCGTCGCCTGGCAGTCGGCACTGGTCGTCGGCATGGCCCTTTCCCTGTCCTCGACCGCCATCGTCCTGCAGATCATGTCCGAGCGCGGCATCACCCCGACCGATACCGGCCGTTCCGCCTTTTCGGTGCTGTTGTTCCAGGACATCGCCGTCATTCCCATCCTCGCCCTCATTCCACTGCTGTCGCTTCCCAACCTGTCTCCCGCCATCCCGGCGGCCGAGGGGCAATCCGCCGTCAGCGCCCTGGGCGAGCCGAACTGGATGCTGGCCATAAGGACGCTTGTGAGCTTTGCCGGCATGTACCTGGCCGGGCGCTACATCCTCAGGCCGGTGATGAACTATGTCGCCCGCTCCGGCATCCGCGAGATCTTCACCGCCCTGGCGCTGTTTGTCGTCATCGGGTCGGCGCTCCTGATGGAATGGCTGTCCCTGAGCCACGCCCTCGGCGCCTTTGCCGCCGGCGTCATCCTCGCCGACAGCGAGTACCGTCACGAACTCGAAAGCGACATCGAACCGTTCAAGGGCCTGTTGCTCGGCCTGTTCTTCATCTCGGTCGGCATGTCGATCGAGTTCTCGGTGCTGATGAATGCGCCGCTTGTCATTGCGGAAATCGTTGGCGGGCTGGTGGTGGTCAAGTTCGCCATCCTGTTCGGCATCGGCACGGTCTTCGGCCTGCACCTGACCGACCGGTTCCTGTTCTCGACCCTTCTGGCCCAGGGTGGTGAGTTCGCCTTCGTGCTGTTCCAGGTGGCGACCGGTGCCGGTGCCCTCGACAAGCCCGTCTCCGACGTCCTCAATGTCAGCGTCGCCCTTTCCATGGCGATGACGCCGCTCCTGGTGCTCGGCTTCGAGCGCCTGATCGTGCCACGCCTCAGGCAGCCGGCGCCCGATCCGGGCATTCCGGACATGGGCGACACGTATGAAAAGGTGCTGGTGCTCGGCTATGGCCGCTTCGGGCAGATCATTGCCCGCATGCTGCACGCGCAAGGTTTCGAGACGACGCTGATCGACCATGATCCGGCCCAGGGCGCCCTGCTCGGCCGCTTCGGCTGGAAGGTGTTCTACGGCGATGCCGGACGGCTCGATCTGTTGCAGGCAGCCGGCGCCGACGAGGCCAAGATGATCGTGGTCACCATCAAGGACCGGGAAAGGAGCGTCGCCATCTGCAAGATGATCCAGCGGCATTTCCCCCGGGCCAGGATCTACGCCCGCGCCTATGATCGCGTTCACGCCTATGAACTGATGGATCTCGGCATCGACGGGTTCGAACGCGAGACCTTCCGTTCCGCCCTGGCCCTTGCCGCCAAGGTGCTTGTGGGCCTGGGCTATTCCGCCCATGGCGCCCAGCGCGTCGCCAAGGCCTTCGAATGGCACGACATGGATCTGCTGGACAAATCCCGCGCCCTGCGCGACGACGACGCTGCCTATGTCTCCTATGTCAATCAGGCCCGCGAAAGCCTGCACGCGGTCATGCGGCTCGAACGAGCCGAACAGGAGAGCGCCGAGGCGGCAAGCTGGCCGGCAGAACAGGACGATATCGAAAGGGAAAGCCAGGAGCGCTCCGAATGAGGCCGGCCGAGCCCGATGGTGATTTGCTGCCATGCCCTTGTATTAGCGAAAATCTTGGCGGATAAACGAGGCCACCGACCTTCCGTTCCGCTCCCGCCTTTCCAGCTGCCGCGCCTTTTATGTCCGATCCTTTTTTCTGGCTTGTCGCCGTCTCGGCGGTTCTCATCGTCGGACTGGCCAAATCCGGCCTTGTCGGCGGCCTCGGCGTCGCCGGGGTGCCGCTTCTGACCCTTGTCATGGACCCGCGCGAGGCCACCGGTGTGATGCTGCCGCTTCTGCTGATCATGGACGGGTTCGCCGTCTATTCCTATCGGCGCGACATGGACTTGAAGAATCTCTCGATCCTTCTGCCCGGCGCCGTCACCGGCATCGGTGTCGGCTGGGCCACCTCGGCAGTGGTGTCCGAACACATGGTGCTGTTGCTGATCGGCATCATCTCGGTGCTGTTCATCCTCGACGCCGCCCTGCCCCTGCGCAAGAGAATCGTCGGCAAGCCGCCGAGCAAGCCCTGGGGCGTGTTCTGGGGTGGCGTCGCCGGATTCACCAGCTTCGTTTCCCATGCCGGCGGCCCGCCCTTTCAGGTCTACGTTCTACCGCAGCGTCTGCAGCCGGCGGTCCTTGCGGCAACGACGGCCTGGTTCTTCGCCACCGTCAATCTCACCAAGCTCATTCCCTACTATTTCCTTGGCCAGCTCTCGCTTTCCAATCTCGAAATCGCCGCAACGCTCGCCCCGGTCGCCGTAGGCGGGGTGCTGCTCGGCATTTTCCTGGTGCGGCGCATCTCGATCGCGTTTTTCTACAAGCTGGCCTATGTCCTGGTTTTCCTGCTGGGGCTGAAGCTCATCTATGACGGTGTGGCCGGTCTGATGGGTGCCTGAGCGATCCGCCGGCGACCGGGCATGAAAAAGGCCGCCGGGAGGGGCGGCCTTTCTCGGAATTTCAGCCGGGTGGCTTACGCAGCCTGGTCGCGTTTCATCCGCGCCAGTTCATCCTTGACTTCCAGTTTCTTTACCTTGAGCGAGCGCAGGCGTTCATCGTTCAACGAAGCGTGACTCAGTTCCTCTCCAATCATCCGCTCAAGCTCCATGTGACGCCGCTCGAGAGCGGCAATATGGCCTTCTGTCGTCATGGCAACTCCTTTCGGCTGCTTAACGTCGACAATCGAAACAAAAAATTCACCTCGTGTCGATGCCCAATTGGGTCACGACGCAAAAGCTGGGTGAAACTCCGCAAACAAAGCGTTAAGATTGAGGCGCTAGGTCTGACCGGGCGCAGGCATCCTGCGGAAGGCGCGAAGTGGCCTTTTGCCGAACGGACTGCGAAACAAGAACAAGGATCCGTGTGCTGCGACAGCAGGAACGCATCGGGTCTGCTGGACGGGCAGGTGGACATGTACAAGATCGATGAGGACATGCGAGCCAAGCTCGGGCTGGAGCTGGCGACGATCCGGCAGGAGCATGCCGATCTCGATGCGGCGATCCACGCCCTGGACGTCGCCGGCATCGCCGAGCAGATGACCGTCCAGCGTCTCAAGAAGAAGAAGCTCAGCCTCAAGGACAGGATCGTCGAACTGGAAAAGATCCTTCTGCCCGACATCATCGCATGACCGGCGAGGATCTCCCGGTTCTCGAGGGCCGCTATTCGCGGCTGTCCCAGTTCGGCTTCGGCGTCGTCTTCCTGATCTTTCTTTATGGCGGCATCGGCATGGTGTTGGGCTTCATCGCCATCGAGGATGGCCAGCGCCTGCAGCAGATCGTGATCGGGCTGGTCTTTCTGGTGCTGGCCGCAGGTTTCGGCCTGGCGACCACCCGCATGTTCATGGCGCTGCGCAAGCCCGTCCTGACGCTTGACCGCAACGGGCTGTGGGACAGACGGCTGACGACGGCGCCGATCCCCTGGACGGCGATCGCCAGGATCGAGGCGGTCGAGCCGGGCTTCGTCGAGCGGATACTGCTGCCGGGCGCCTACAAGGGAACGCTGGCCGTTCACGTCCGGCCCGAAGCGTGGGATGCAATCACCTTTGCCTCGCGGTTCTGGGAGTGGCTCAATCTCCTGCTTTTCGCCGGCAGGGGGCGCCTGCGCCTTTTCTACCGGGCGCTCGATCTGCCCTATCAGACCCTCATCGCGGCGCTCGAGCACTTTTCCGTCATCGAACGCAGGCGGTAATTGGCGCCACGGCCCGAGAGCGGTTCCCTTCCGGCCGGAAAACGGCAATATGATAGGGATCGGACAGATGATTGAAGGACAGTGCCGTGCTTTCTTCCCCGCCCGTCGCCATCATCATGGGCAGTCAGTCCGACTGGCCGCATATGCGTTTTTGCGCCGAAACCCTCGATGCCCTCAAGATCGACTACGAAACCCGCATCGTTTCGGCCCACCGCACGCCCGACCGGCTATATGATTTCGCCCGTTCGGCCCGCGACTACGGTTTCAAACTGATCATCGCTTCCGCCGGCGGCGCCGCCCATCTGCCCGGCATGGTGGCGGCGATGACGCCTTTGCCGGTGCTCGGCGTGCCGGCCGAAACACACGCGCTCGGCGGCGAGGATTCGCTTCTGTCTATCGTCCAGATGCCGGCGGGCATTCCGGTCGGCACCCTTGCCATCGGTCGGGCCGGTGCCATCAATGCCGCCCTGCTGGCCGCAGCGATCCTTGCCCTCGACAACGAGGATATCGCGGCGGCGCTCGACGAGTTCCGTCGCAACCAGACGGATGCGGTCCCGGACTATCCGGTCGATGACGAATAAACAGGTTCTCCAGCCCGGCGCCACCGTCGGCATTCTCGGTGGCGGTCAGCTCGGACGCATGCTGGCGCTCGCCGCGGCGCGTCTCGGCATGAAGACCCACATCTTCTGCCCCGATCCCGACAGTCCCGCCTTCGACGTGACCCCGCTGAAGACGATCGCTTCGTATCAAGACGAAACGGCGCTCGCCGCCTTTGCCGAAACCGTCGACATCGTCACCTACGAATTCGAGAACGTGCCGCTGCGGACCGCCGAAGTCCTGGCGCGGAAAAAGCCCGTCATTCCGGGACCGCGCGCCCTCGCCATCGCCCAGGACCGGCTGGCCGAAAAGGCGTTTCTTGCCGGAACCGGCATTCCGGTCGCGCCCTGGCGCAGCGTCGATTCGCTTGCCGATTACGAGCTGGCGCTCAGCGAAATCGGCTTCCCCTCGGTCCTCAAGACCACCCGCCTCGGCTATGACGGCAAGGGCCAGCGCATGATCCGCGCCGCGGCCGACGCGGCGCCCGGCTTTGCCGAACTCGGCGGCAGGAACCTGGTGCTCGAGGACTTCATCGCTTTCGAACGCGAGATTTCCGTCGTCGTCGCCCGCGCCGCAAACGGCGAGATCCGCGCCTTCGACCCGGCCGAGAACGTCCATCGCGACCACATGCTTCATACCAGTACCGTGCCGGCCGCCATTCCGGCGGAAACGGCCGAGCAAGCGGTCGCCATCGCCGGCAGGATTGCCGACGCGCTCGACTATGTCGGGGTCATGGGGGTGGAGTTCTTCGTGGTCGCCGAGCAAGCCTTGCCCCGTCTTCTGGTCAACGAGATCGCGCCGCGCGTCCACAATTCCGGCCACTGGACGGAAAGCGTGTGCCTGACCGACCAGTTCGAGCAGCACATCCGCGCCATCTGCGGCTGGCCGCTCGGCGCTCCGACCCGGCTTGCCGATGTCGAGATGGTCAATCTCGTCGGCACGGAAGTCCTGGGCGTGGGAGAACGGCTGCGGCCGGGCGAGCAGCCGCATGTCTATGGCAAGCGCGAAGCGCGACCCGGCCGAAAGATGGGCCATCTCAACAAGGTACATCTGGGCTGAACGCGGCTTTCGATCCCCTCCCAAAGCGATTTTGCCGCGTTCATTGCAGTGGACAAATCGCCCCGGCTTTGCTATGGAGCCGCTCCAAGATAGCCGGCTGAGCCGGCCGTAGCGGGTTTGTGCGCCCGTTGCTTTGGTTCTGCAACAGATGAAAAAGTCGAGAAAGGGCGGTTGACCTTTGCAAGTAGTCGTTCGCGATAACAATGTGGATCAGGCGCTGCGCGCGCTTAAAAAGAAGCTTCAGCGCGAAGGCGTTTTCCGCGAGATGAAGCTGCGCAACTACTACGAAAAGCCGTCCGAGAAGAAGGCGAGGCAGAAGGCCGAGGCCGTGCGCCGGGCCCGCAAGCTGGCCCGCAAGCGCGCCCAGCGCGAAGGGCTTGCCGCTTCGCCCAGCCGGTAGATTCCGCCAAATTCCGAGTTTTGAGCGCCGCCCCTTCGGGCGGCGTTTGGTTTTCGGGCCATCCCATGTGGACCGGACACGGGAAAAGCTTCATTTTGTCGTAAGGCTGGCGCATCTTGGCAAAGGTGCCGCGACTCAGGTCCGGCGCCGGAGCTGAGAGTTGGGCGCTTGCCCCGATTGCCAGCGTGCATGTGTTATTGTGGTTGCGGCGTATTGCGGAAACCGGCACCCGCCTTTCGCGCGCCGCTCTCGGAGGAGGACCCCGTCATGAAATCCATTGCTATCGGCGCGCTTGCCGCGCTTGCCCTTTTCGCCGTGTCCGTTCCGGCCAGTGCCGATACGGCCAGCGTCCAGATCGGACGCCTCGCCTGCAATATCGCCGGCGGCTACGGCCTCATTTTCGGTTCGCAGAAAAAGGTCAGCTGCGTCTTCCATCGCGCCAATGGCGATACCGAATCCTATTCCGGCGAAATCACCAAGATCGGTCTGGATATCGGCAAGACCAACAGCACCCATGTCGAATGGCTGGTCTTTGCCGCCGCTGACACCAGATATACCAGCCACGCCCTGGCCGGCACCTATGTCGGGGCAAGCGGCGAGGCAACGATCGGCGTCGGCCTGGGTGGCAATGTGCTGGTCGGCGGACTGAAGAAATCCTTCGCGCTGCAGCCCTTCTCCGTCCAGGCGCAGACCGGGCTCAACATCGCCGCGGGCCTGGCCAAGCTGACCCTGCACTGAGCGGGTCGTCGCAGCCGGGCACGTTTGGCAGAAACGGGCGATCCGAAAGCCGGGCAGGTACATTTTGAGGCCTGCCCGCGCAACAGGCGCGCCAACAGGTCACGTCAAAATGCTGATAATGCATCTTGACGGATGTCTTTTGGCGTTGTGTTTCTGCACCGCGCCGTTTTCCTTGCGAAACATCCGGGACAGCGATACGCAGCCGGGATAAGGCAGGGACTAATCATCCAGGTGCCGGGGAAGGCAGCTCGCCTGCGCTCCCGAATGAAGCGGGTACGCGCGCCCCCCTTGCGCGGTACCGTAAAACGACGAGGCAATCATGGCTCTTACTATCGGGATACCGAGGGAAACCTTCCCCGGCGAACGACGCGTAGCGACTGTTCCTGATGTAGTTGAAAAACTGATCAAGCTCGGCTTTGCGGTCGCGGTCGAGACCAAGGCCGGCGCGGGCGCCGACTTCTCCGACCAGGACTACAAGGCAGCGGGGGCATCGATCTCCCGCACCGCTGCATCGCTCTATTCAAAGTCCGACATCGTCTTCAAGGTGCGCGCCCCCTCCGAGGAGGAAGTGAAGCTCCTCAAGGAAGGCACGACGCTGATCTCCTTCATCTGGCCGGCGCAGAACCCGGACCTGATGAAGGCCCTCGCCGCCCGGAAGGTGACGATCCTGGCCATGGATACGCTGCCCCGCCAGCTTTCCCGCGCCCAGAAGATGGATGCGCTGACCTCCATGGCCGGCATCACAGGCTACCGCGCCGTCATCGAGGCAACCAACGCCTTCGGTCGTTTCATGGCTGGCCAGATCACCGCCGCCGGCAAGGTTCCGCCCGCCAAGGTGTTCGTCGCCGGTGCCGGCGTCGCCGGTCTTGCCGCCGTCGGTACGGCAGTGGGTCTTGGCGCCATCGTTCGCGCCAACGACACCCGCGCCGAAGTGGCCGATCAGGTCAAGTCCATGGGTGGCGAATTCGTCAAGGTCGACTACGAGGAAGAGGGATCGGGCGGTGGCGGCTACGCCAAGGTCATGTCCGAGGGCTTCCAGAAGGCCCAGAAGGAGATGTACGCCAAGCAGGCCGCCGATGTGGACATCATCATCACCACGGCCCTGATCCCCGGCAAGCCGGCCCCGAAACTCATCACCGCCGACATGGTCAAGTCGATGAAGCCGGGTTCGGTCATCGTCGATCTCGCCGCCGAACAGGGCGGCAACTGCGAATTGACCGAGCCGGACAAGGCCGTGGTCAAGCACGGCGTCACCATCATCGGCTATACCGATCTGGCCAGCCGTCTGGCGCGCCAGTCCTCGACGCTTTATGCCACCAACCAGCTGCACATCATCGAAGACATGTGCCCCGAAAAGGACGGCAACATCGTCGTCAATTTCGAGGACGACGCCATCCGCGGCCTGACGGTCATCAAGGAAGGCGAGATCACCTGGCCGCCGCCGCCGCTGAACCTGCCGGCACCGCCGGCGCCCAAGCCGGCTGCTGCCGTGGCGTCGAAAAAGGAGGAAAAGAAATCCTCCGGCGTCGGCATGGCCGTCATGGCGCTTGTCGCCGCGGCCACCTTCCTGCTGGTCGGCTTTTACGCGCCGCCGGCCTTCATCGGCCATTTCACCGTCTTCATCCTGGCGATCTTCGTCGGCTACATGGTGGTGTGGAACGTCACCCCGGCACTTCATACGCCGCTGTTCAGCGTCACCAATGCGATCTCCTCGATCATCACCATCGGCGCCCTCATTCAGATCGCGCCGCACGCCGTTCCCGGCACCGTCCGTCCGGACGGCGTCATTCTCGGAATTGCCTTTGTCGGCATTCTGTTGACTGCAATCAACATGTTCGGCGGCTTCGCGGTCACGCGGCGCATGCTGATGATGTTCAACAAGTAGGAGGCCGCCAAAATGCCTGCAACTTTGACGACGGCCGCCTATATCGTCGCGATCGTCCTGTTCATTCTGTCGCTCGGTGGCCTGTCCAATCAGGAAACCAGCCGCCGCGGTGTCTGGTTCGGCATCGTCGGCATGACCATTGCCGTTCTGGCAACCCTTTTCGGCACCCGTCTGGTAACGGTTGCCGCCGGCGAAACCGAAACCTGGCAACTGGTCATGCCCTCGGGCCTACCCTGGATCATCGTCGCCATGGTCATTGGCGGCGGCATCGGTCTTTATGCCGCCAGAATCATCAAGATGACCCAGATGCCGGAACTGGTGGCGATCATGCATTCGCTGGTCGGCCTTGCCGCCTGCACCATCGGGTTCGCCAGTTTCATCGACACCTCATTCAAGTTCGAAGGGTCGGAGTATTTCATCCATCTGGGTGAAATCTATATCGGCATTTTAATCGGCGCCGTGACCTTTTCCGGTTCGATCGTCGCTTTCGGCAAGCTCTCAGGCAAGATCAACGGCAAGCCGGTGCTTCTGCCGGCCCGCCACTGGATCAACCTAGCTGCACTTTTGATCGTGATCTTTTTCTTCTTCCAGTTCGTCGGCACGGCGAACATCGAAGATCACGGGGCCGCCATTGCCGCTGGCTGGCTGCCCCTCATCATCATGACGATCCTGGCGCTTTTGTTCGGCGTCCACATGGTGATGGCCATCGGTGGCGCCGATATGCCGGTCGTGGTGTCGATGCTCAACTCCTATTCGGGGTGGGCCGCGGCCGCCACCGGCTTCATGCTGAACAACGACCTGCTGATCGTTACCGGCGCCCTGGTCGGGTCCTCCGGTGCGATCCTGAGCTACATCATGTGCCGGGCGATGAACCGCAAGTTCATCAGCGTCATTCTCGGCGGCTTCGGCACCGGCGAAGGCGCGGCTCCGGCAGCGGGTGGCGCCCAACCGGCCGGCGAGGTCACCCCGATCTCGGCCACCGAGACGGCGGAACTCCTGAAGGACTCCAAGTCCGTCATCATCGTTCCTGGTTACGGCATGGCGGTGGCCCAGGCCCAGCATGCCGTCCACGACATCACCCAGGTCCTCAGGGACAGGGGTGTCAATGTCCGTTTCGGCATCCATCCGGTGGCCGGCCGCATGCCCGGTCACATGAACGTGCTGCTGGCCGAAGCCAAGGTGCCCTATGACATCGTTCTGGAAATGGACGAGCTCAACGACGACTTCCCGGACACCGATGTCGCCATCGTCATCGGCGCCAACGACATCGTCAATCCGGCGGCCGAGGACGATCCGACCTCACCGATCGCCGGCATGCCGGTGTTGCAGGTGTGGAAGGCCAAGACCTCGATCGTGATGAAGCGCTCGATGGCGTCCGGCTATGCCGGCGTCGACAATCCGCTGTTCTACAAGGAGAACAACCGGATGCTGTTCGGCGATGCCAAGAAGATGCTCGACGAGGTGCTGGCGGCACTGAACTCGCAATAAAACAAAGAGCGGGCCGGATTGATCCAGTCCGCTCTTCGAATTCGACTGAAAGGAGCGGGACCTGTCCCGCTCTTTTTTGTCTCAGCGTTTCGACCGGCTGAGGAAACCGCCGGCGAAAAGCCCGGCCGGAACCGCGAGGACGAGGAAGAACAGGCCGGCCCAGAAATTGCCGGCGATGATGAAGCTGTAAAGCGCCACCGCGCCCACCGCCAGCGCGGCCGTCGAGAACCGCACCATGTGGACGAAGGTGCGTTCGTGTTCGGCGTAATCCATGGTTGTCTGATCTGCCTTGGCCATCGTTCCTTTCAATTCCGGTGCGGCAAAATGTCCTGAGACCGTGCTTGCAGCCTCAGGCGCCGTGAAGCTCAAGCGGCGGGTGATACGTGCCGACAAACGACAAAAAGGCCCGGCAAGAACCGGGCCTTTGTTCTGTGGTAGTGATCCGCGCTCAGAACTTGTAGGACACGCCGATCTTGAACGTGTGGACCTGGCTCAAATCGTGGGTGAACGTATAGGTCACCTGGCCGGCGGTTGTCGCCGTATGCGAAAGGCTGCCGAAATTGGCGAACATGTATTCGGCCTTCAGCGTCCATTGCGGCTTGAGCGCCATCTCGACACCGCCGCCAACGGTATACCCCAACTTGAACTGGCTGGCCGAGGTGCCCGAGACCAGGGTCGTTCCGGTCGGATCCGTGTCTGTATAGGACACGTTGGCGTTCAGCCCGGCGCCACCGCCCTTGACGTAGAACAGGGCCTTGTCGACGGCCCAGCCGATCCGGCCGGTGAGCGATGCGAAAAGATCGGTATTGATCGAGGCGACGCTGTCATTTGGCCCGCGCACGCCGACGAAGGGCGGATATTGCTGGCTGCCGCTCAGGCCGAGATAGCCGAGTTCGGCTTCTGCGCCGAGCACCAGATGATCCTTCTGCCAGTTGTAGCCGGCATAGGCGCCACCGAAGAACCCGCTCGGATTGTAGCTGAAATCGCCGGCGCCGCCGGCGCCATTATAGCCGGAATCGTGAACGTCGACCGTGCCCATGGCGCCGCCCCCGAAAGCACCGGCATAAAAACCGGACCAGTCGAACAGGCTGGGAGGAACGGAAATCGTTGCGGCGGGATCGGCGGCCAGAGCCGATCCGGACATCATGAGCGCCCCCCCAAGAAGCGCGATCCTGCAAAGTTTCATCTATCCCTCCAGAAAAAACAACCAACTGCCCTTGCCGTCTGTCCGGAGCTAAATCGTATCTCTCGCTCAAAGACGTACAGACCCAGAAGACTTAAAGACCCAACCAACTAATTGATAACACGGCTTGTCTTGGGCGATCTAGAGCAATTAGTGAAATTAATACCCACCTGTATTTGTTGGGTTTCAACTGTTGTATTTTCGTCACTTACCTCTACACGAGATGAACACTGGAAACCGATACGCAGGGCATCGGTTTCCAGGCCGGGTTTGTCATGCGCGCACCGGTGACGGATTCCGCCGCCGTCCCTGCAGTCTCAGCCGGGCTGGCTCTGCTCCAGTTCGTCGATCAGCCCTTCGATCATCGAAAGTCCGAGGTTCCAGAAATCCGGATCGGCGGCATCGAGCCCGAACGGCTTCAGCAATTCGGAGTGATGCTTGGAGCCGCCGGCCTTCAGCAGCTCGAAATACCTGTCCTGG
>CAZKTH010000016.1:0-25144 GCA_964555575.1 uncultured Devosiaceae bacterium
CGTCGAATGCGTCGCGGACACGTGCCTCGAACTCGACGTTCGCCGTCGCCAGCATTGGCATCGACCCGATGACGGCCGCCCTTGCCGCCATTCGCGATGCCCTCAGACTCGATCCGACCCCGACCGAGATGTCGGGCGCCCTGGCCTATGCCCGCGCCGTGGCGCCACCGAGCCTGTTCGACACCCCGATCAGCATGCGGGTTTCCGACAAGCAGTTGCAGTGCCTGGCCGAAGCGGTCTATTTCGAAGCGCGCGATCAACCCTATCGCGGTCAGGCGGCGGTGGCGCAGGTTGTGCTCAACCGGGTGAAATCGAACCTTTATCCCAATACGGTCTGCGGCGTCGTCTATCAGAACCAGTCATGGCACAATGCCTGCCAGTTCTCCTTCGCCTGCGACGGCATTCCCGAAAGGGTGACCGAGCCGGTGGCGTGGAAGACCGCCAGGGAAGTGGCTTCCAAGGTGCTGCGCGGCGAGATCTATCTGACCGAGATCGCCAACGCGACCCATTATCACGCCGATTATGTCCACCCCGACTGGGCGCACGAAATGAAGCGCGTCACCAAGATCGGCGAGCACATCTTCTATCGATTCAAATGGGCGACGAGCTGAAGCAGGTGGCGTCCGGACCAACGCGAAACTGAAAACGCGCGCAACGGCCATTCCGTCACCCCCGACCTGGTCGGGAATCCAGCGGCAGGCGAGGCAGCGCGCGCGAGAGTGCTTTGCTCGGCCGACGCCGCGCGGTGGACTCCCACCATCATGGGAATGACGGGCATCCGGCAAGCGGCCCCGCTGCCGGACCACTGCACTTCGTTGCTGTTGCCGATCGCTGTCATGGATTGCACCCCTGTCCCGAAATCCGTCAGATGCAGCCGAAATAGCCCTTGCCGCTGAGGCAGGTCATCTTGCCGTTGGTGATGTAGCCCGGGCCGTATTCGGTGAACGAGCCGGCCCGACCCAGCTGCAGCGGCATCCAGCTGCCGCCGATCAGCGCGAACAGGACGCCGACGCCGGTCCTGGCGGTGACGGATTTCTCGATGCCGGGATAGAGCACGTTCGGCGAAGCCACGCCGTCGCTCGAATAAACGCCGCTCGGGGTCGTGACGATCTGGACGCTGGTTTCGCGGCCATAGGCGATCTTGCGCACGCTTTGCACATTGAGGACCTCGCGCGACACCGTCGGTGCCACGGTTGCGGTGTCCTCGTCGATCTTCAAAAGATCGGCAAAACGATCGGGGGCGATCGAACTGGCCAGATCGGACACCTTGGTGACGGCGAAATCGGCGACATTGCCGACGGCGGTGACGGCGGTGTCGGCATAAAGATTGTGGAAAATGTCCTGGCTCAGGCCGGGCGCCGTTCCGACCAGAAAGGCGAATGCCGCCACCGTTCCGAAATGAATTGCCTTGTTCATAATGATTCGCCCCGCAAACGGTTTTGGTGATTAAGGAAATATCAACCATTTGCGGGCGCGCGGGTCAAAGTGAACCCTTTGTAAACCTTAACCGCTAAAATGCGATCCGGTTCTGCTTTTTTTAAGAAAAATCAGTCTGTTACCCGAGCCTGCCGGCAAGGTCGCCGAAGGTCTCGACAAAGCGGTCATGCGCTTCCTGGGTGGGCCAGGGGCGGATCAGCCTTTCGAAGCCGTCGACCTCGAACTGTGCCAGATCGGGAGCGCCGAAATAGCGCCGCGCTTCGGCGACCTCGAAACCGGCGAGGTTGACCGCCTCGAAATAGGCGGCGTCGCGGTCGGCCTTCTTGATGACGCGATCGAGGGCGGCAGGGCGGTTGGCCGGCAGCGAGAATCGGATGTGGATGGCGTTCAGGAGCTTTTTCTCCAGATCCCTGTAGTCGCCGCCCATCGCCGATTTGAGCGGCGAGATGATGTCGCCCATCACATATTCGGGCGCGTCGTGCAAAAGGGCATAGAGCCGGTCGCGGGGCGGCGCCTCCGGCATGCGGGCGGCAAAAAGCGCCATGACCAGGACCGAATGCTGGGCGACGGAAAAGGGATAATCGCCGATGGTCTGGCCGTTCCAGCGCGCGACACGGGCAAGCCCGTGCGCGATGTCGGACAATTCGATATCGACCGGGGACGGGTTGAGCAGGTCGAGCCGGCGACCCGACAACATGCGCTGCCATGCCCGGTCCGGTATCCGCGCCATACCCTTTGCCCCCAGGAAACCCGGCGGCGCGGATCAGTCCGCGCCGCTAACGGAATCGCCGAAAGCGTAATCCGCCCAATTGGGCAGGGCAAGCGAGACGGAGCGGTCGCCGACCGTTGTGGCGTGCGGGTCGGCGATACGGTCGAGCCGCAGGATGGCGATGGCTTTTTCATCGACGACCATGCCAAGCGTTCCGGCTTCACGGCCGCCGGCGACCACGGCCGCGCCGATTGCGAGTCCGTCGCCCGAAACGATGACCGGCCGCCGGCGTGCCGTACCGCGATGCTTCATGCGCGAGACGACCTCCTGGCCGACATAGCAGCCCTTTTCGAAATCGATGCCGCCGAGAAGGTCCATGCCGGTATCGTGCGGGAAATGGCCGTCCGCCGCATAGTCGGCGCCGAGTTCGGTGACGCCCTCGTCGATACGGGCCCGATGCCAGGCCATGTCGTCCTCGACCCAGGCGACGCTCCGGGTTTTCGGCGCGATGACGCGCCAGCCGAGCGCCGTGCCGCGCGGATCGCGATGGGCCATGCCGGTTTCGGGAGCCTCGGAGGTCCAGCCGACCGCATGGGTCCCGGACATGTCGGCGATCTCGAGTTTGGCGCGGAGCTTGTAAAGCCGCATGCGCTTGAAAAAGGCTTCGGCGACATCGACAGGAACGTCGAGCCAGAATCCGTCCTCGACCCAGCCGGAAAGGCCCTCGGCCTGGATCTTGCCCTGCGGGCTCAGAAGCGCCCACCAGTGCGGTTTTGCCGGATCGGTCTCGAATGTCCCGGTCAGGACGTCGTTGAGCAGCTTTTGCGCGTCCGGACCGGAAAACCGGAACGGAACGCGGGTCGGTCGGCGGTGGATGGCCATTGCCGGTCTCTCCGAACTTGCGGCAGGGCCGCGGCTTCGCATAAACCCGAAGACAGTCTGTCCCCGGAGCATTTCCATGCCTCAATACGACACGATTTTCCGTCACGCGACCCTCGTCAATCACGATGGCATTCACGAGGCCGATATCGGCATCAGCGACGGCCGCATCGCGGCGCTCGGCCTGCCGCTCGGCGCCGAGGCCGAGGAGGTGGTCGACTGCACCGGTCTGCACATCCTGCCCGGCGTCATCGACACCCAGGTGCATTTCCGCGAACCGGGCATGGAGCACAAGGAAGATCTCGAATCCGGCTCGCTTTCGGCGGTGATGGGCGGCGTGACCGGCGTGTTCGAGATGCCCAACACCAATCCGCTGACCATCACCCGTGCGGCCTTCCAGGACAAGATCGCCCGGGCCACCGGCCGCATGCATTGCGATTTTGCCTTCTATGTCGGGGGCACCCACGACAATGTCGCCGAGCTGCCCGAACTCGAAAAGCTGCCCGGCTGTGCCGGCGTCAAGGTGTTCATGGGGTCTTCGACCGGCTCGCTGCTGGTGGCGGACGATGACGGGGTCGCGGCGATTCTTTCCGCCATCTCCCGCCGTGCCGCCTTCCACTCCGAGGACGAATACCGGCTCGAAGCGCGAAAAAATCTGCGCGTTGCCGGCGATCCGTCTTCCCATCCGGTCTGGCGCGACGCGGAAGCGGCGCTTTTGTCGACCAGACGGCTCGTCGCCCTGGCCCGTGGCGCCGGCAAGCGCATCCATGTCCTGCACGTCTCGACGGCCGAGGAGATGGCGTTCCTCGCCGGTCACAAGGACGTGGCGAGCGTCGAGGTGACGCCGCACCATCTGACCCTCGACGAAACGGCCTACGCCCGGCTCGGCACCTATGCGCAGATGAATCCGCCGGTACGCGACGCCGCCCATCGCGCCGGCCTGTGGGAAGGCGTACGCGAAGGGGTGGCCGACGTTCTCGGCTCGGATCACGCGCCGCACACGCGCCAGGAAAAGGACAGGCCCTATCCGCAATCCCCCTCGGGCATGACGGGGGTGCAGACGCTGGTGCCGATCATGCTCGATCACGTCAATCAGGGTCGCATGAGCCTCCAGCGTTTCGTCGACATGACCAGCGCCGGACCGCAGCGCCTGTTCGGCATCGCCGGCAAGGGCCGGATCGCCGTCGGCTACGACGCCGATTTCACCATTGTCGACATGAAGCGCGAAGAGGTGATCGGCAACGCTCAAATGGCGTCGCGCGCCGGCTGGACGCCCTATGACGGGGTCCGCGTCACCGGCTGGCCCGTCGGCACGGTGCTGCGTGGCAAGAGGGTGATGTGGGACGGCGAATTGCGGACAGCGGCAACCGGCCGGCCGATCCGCTTCATGGAATCGCCGGCGAGCCTGAAAAATTCCTGACGGCGGCTACTGCATGGTCTTGTCGAGGCTGTATTCCCCGGCGTAGATGCGCTTGGGCAGGCTGGCGACGAGTTCGGCGACCGCGTCCTCGTCATATTCGGCGACAAGCGTGGCCAGAGCGGCAAAGATCGCGGCATGGGCGATGGCTTCGGGCTCAATACCTTCGTCTTCGGCGCGGCGCCAGGCGCGGGCCAAGTGCTCAAGGGCGATCTGGCGATCCTTCGGCTCTGGATCACCATTCTGCTGGAGAGGTGCGGACAGATTCATACTCAGAGTCTTTTTAAATCTTAGGTTTGGACATTTAACATATGTCCTGTTGGCTGGCGCGGACTTCATGTAGCAAAGGTTAATGGCTGTTAGGGATTTTATCTGCTTTTATGGCAATGCATTCATTCGGCGTAGCGGGAATGGATGTCGGTCGCCTTGGCTTGGGCCTCGTCGAAAAGCCTGAGCATGGCCTCACGCGCCGCAAGGGTGCAGAAGCGATAGAGACGGGCATAGTCCTCATAGCCGGCGTTGAAGGCGCCGAAGAGCCTTTGCTCGCGGTCCGGATCGGGCGCGTCGAGCGCCACCAGGTCGGCGGCCTGCTGGCGCCAGTCGGTACTATGTTCGCCGCAAAGCGGTTCGAGGAAATAAAGGCTCCCCATGATCTCCAGCAGCCTTTGCATTTCGTCCTGATAGAGCGGATCGACAGCGTCCGCCGGCGCCGCGGACAGCAGGGCGAGAACGAGGGCGAGACTGCGGATGATGGGGCGCGGCCGGATCATGGCATATGAGGTTAGAGGTATTTGACGGCGCCGCAAGGGGCATTCAGGCAACAACCTGTCGCGCCCGCTCGAGCACATGGGCAAGACCCTCGGTATGCGGTTCGGGCAGCGGCGCATCTGCCGGCTGCCAGCGCCAGTCGGCGATTTCGCCATTCGGATGGGGTATGGCGCCCTCGGGCAGATACGCGGCAAAGACCGACAGTTCGAAAGCGGGCACCTTGTGGGTTGCGACGAAACGGATCTCGCCAAGCGCAAGGCCGAGTTCCTCGCCGATTTCGCGGCGGACGCAATCCTCGGGGGTTTCGCCCGGCTCGAGACGGCCGCCCGGCAGGGTCCAGTAGCCTTCGGAAGGGGCAAAGGCACGCTGAATCAGAAGCACGTCGGTAGTGCGGAACAGGGCGATGCTGGCGGCGCGAAGCGTTGTCATGACAAAGTCTTGCCGCGCTTGCGCGTGCCGGTCAAACCGGATCATCATCGCGTCCGCGCAAACCGGAGCGTGGCGAACCATGTGCGGTCGATTCACCTATCGGATGACGTGGAGACAAATCCACGACCTGCTCGAGGAATTCTCGGTCGCCATCGACGCCATCGGCGAGGGCGTCGCCGAGCACCCGGCGCGTTACAACATTGCCCCGACCCAGCCGATCGTCGTCATCTTCGAGGAGCGCGGCCAGCGCGAGGCGCGGCTGATGCGCTGGGGGCTCGTGCCGGCCTGGGTCAAGGATCCGCGCCAGTTCAGCCTGATCATCAATGCCCGTGTCGAGACCATCCTCGAAAAACCGAGCTTTCGCGGCGGGATGCAGCACCACCGCTGCCTGATCCCGGCCTCCGGCTATTACGAATGGCGCACGGGCCCGGACGGGAAAAAGCAGCCCTTCCACATCGCCCCGAAGGACGGAAAGCCGCTCCTTCTCGGCGGCCTTTATTCCACCTGGCTCGGCCCGAGCGGCGAGGAGATCGACACCACCGCCATCATCACCGTCCCCGCCAATGCCGATACGCGTTTCGTCCATGAGCGCATGCCGGCAATGATCCCGCACGACATGCTCGACGACTGGCTTTCGATTTCCCGGATTGGCCCGAAGGAGGCGCTGCGTATCCTCGCCCCGGCACCCGAAGGCACGCTCGACATGGTCCCGGTCTCGACACAGGTCAATTCCAATCGCAATGAGGGACCGGATCTGATCGAGCCGCTGGGCGGGGAAAAGCCGGAGAAGAAAGCGCCCGCAAAGAAGGCGAGCGGGCAGGGGGAGCTGTTTTAGAGCTTGTCAGGTTTTGTCTGAAGCGGTGCCACTTGCTTCCCTCCCCCTTGTGGGGAGGGCTGGTGAACAGGACTTAGCCCTTGCTAAGTCCGTCGTGAACCAGGGTGGGGGTCCAGCGCCGGCGTTTGTGGCTCCATCCCGCCCGACTCGACTTCGTCGCGCCACCCTCCCTATCAAGGGAAGGGAAGCAGGCGGCGATTCCGTCAGAAAATGACCTGTTCTAGGTTCGCTTTCGTCAACCCAGGCTGGCGGTCATCAGTGGTTGAATCGGAAATCGTTCAACCAGATCTGCGGATCGATGAAGTCGAGGTGCCCGAGCCCCGGCTTCTCGACAATGGATATCGAACCGTCGCGGCGCGCACCGTTGACTGCGTCCCGAAAACGCCGGGCAGCCTCCGGCGGTACGTGCATATCTGACCCTCCATTCACGAAGTGAACAGGCAGCGTCGCGTAGCGTTCCGCATGATGCAGCGGCTCGAGCGCATCAAAGAAGAATTGTGCCTTCGGGTCCGGCGTGCCGGGTGGCACGAGTGCGCCGGTCCCGATGTCTTGCATTCCAGGACGCGTCCAGTCCGGTGTGGCAACCACGGCATTGACGCCCGCGACACCCTCGATCAATGGAGCAGCGGCGATCACTGTGTCGCCTCCCATCGAGAGGCCGCTCAGATACAGGGGCAGCGCACAAGAATGCCTTTGCCTTGCCCAGGATGCGATCCGAGGCAGGTCCAGGGCGGTTTCGCCAATGATCGTCCACATTTCGCGGCGAAAATTTGCGAATACCCGGCGCGTTATGGCCTCACGGCTTTCGTTGCCGCGCGCACCGTGTTGGTAGGCATCCAGTGCGATCGCCACAAACCCCTTTCCAGCAGCGAATTCGAGGACCACACGGGCGCCTTCCTTTGCCTGACCAAAGGCCGGAACGTGGATAAAGATGCCTGTTGCCGGTTGTTGAGGCGCAATCCAGCAAAGCGGAATCCCGTCAACGAGATCTTCGCGCACCATCTTGTCCTTTCGCACAGGGTAACCGCTCGGGGAGGGCCTTCTGGCATGGAGGACGCGCACCGAACGCAGACTGTGATCAGACACTGCCTGCCGAAGTTAGCGCAGCGTCTGCGACGGAATCGTCGCGCACTGGCTTTCCTAGCGCAAGATGGCGCGTTGCGTCATCTGCATTTGACGCCCGGTATCTATAGACACCCAAGTCTGACGAAGCGGCTTGCGGCTCAGTTCGTCCCCAGCCAGCGATAGGCCGAGATCGCGGGAATATCCTCGGTGATCCTTTTGGCGATGTCGCAGCCATTGCAGCCGCCGCAGGATGCGCGCGAGCCGATACCGCAGCCGCCACCGGTCTCGACCGTCTCGCTTTCGATCAGGCCGCGCCGTTGCCAGTGGGCGAGGACATCATCGACGACGTCGTGTGGCAGCTTCAGCTCGGTGGCGAGCTGGCCGGTGGTGGCGACGCGGCGCTCGCGCAGCAGGTCGCGCACGGCAAACAGCGGGTTCATGGCTGCCCCCGCGCCAGCCGCGAGGCCGGCTGTATCGCCTGGCGGTCGCCGAAGATTCTCAGCCCGAAAACCAGAAGCCCTAGCGCCACGAGGACGCTGGCGATCCACAGAAGCGATGCCGTTGGATGATCGGCGAACGAGCCGGTCTGGTAGATGATGGTCGCCGCGCCCCATCCCAGGCCGACGCCATAGACGATCGAAAAGCCCATCCAGCCCCAGCCGACTTCGCGCTTGAGCGCGCCCATGGTCGAGGCACAGGGCACATAGAGCAGGACGAAGACCAGATAGGCGAAGGCCGTCAGGGGCGTGAAGCCGGCGGCAATGGCGGCGAGCGTGGCGTTGGAGGCGCCCGAGGCGCTGGCGATCTGCTTGTTCGATTCGAAGGCGGCGAGGCCGAGCGGGTCGGTCAGACCGGTGACAAAGGCCACGGCATTGGCCGGAATCGTCATCACCGCCGCGACCAGCCGGCCAACGAGATCGGGATTGCGATAGCGCGCCATCTGGTCGGCGGAACTCTGGCGCTGATAGATGCCGTTCAGCGTGCCGATGACGATCTCCTTGGCCGCGGCGCCGGCAATGAGGCCCGAGACGGCCGGCCAGTTGTCCGGCTGAATCCCCATCGGCTCGAAAAGCGGGGTCAGGGCCCGGCTGCCCTCGGCGAGAAAGGAATGCTCGATATCGGTGGTGGCGATGCCGCTGCCGGTCCAGCCGATGCCGGGCAGGATGAACAGGACGATGCCGATGGCGGCGATGACCCGTCCGACCCGGAGAAGGAAGACCTTCAGGCGCTGCCAGGCCTGCAACAGAACGCTTCTGAGGCTCGGCAGCCTGTAGGGCGGCAGTTCCATGATGAAGGGCAGGGCTTCGCCGCGAACGGCGGTCTTGCCGACCAGAAGCGCGGTCAGAAAGGCGACGATGATGCCGAGCACATAGAGCGCGAAGACGACCTGTCCGCCATTCTCACGGAAAAAGACGACGGCAAAGGCCATGTAGATGGTCAGGCGCGCCGAGCAGGACATGAAGGGCTGCATCAGGACGGTCAGGAGGCGCCCGCGCGGATCCTCGATGATGCGCGAGCCCATGATCGCCGGCACGTTGCAGCCGAAACCGACGATCATCGGCACCAGCGCGTTGCCCGGCAGGCCCATCTTGCGCATCAGCCGGTCCATGGCATAGGCGGCGCGCGCCATGTAGCCGGAATCCTCCAGAAGGGCGAGGAAGACGAAGGTCAGCCCGATCGGCGGCACGAAAGTGAAGACGAGATTGAGCCCGCCGCCGACGCCGCCGGCGGTGATGGCGACGATCCAGTCGGGCAGGCCGGAAAGGTAAAGCAGGTGCCCGACCCCGTCGATCAGCAGCGTTGCCGAAACCTGGTCGAAGAAATCGAGAAAGATGTTGCCGCCGGAAAAGGAGACGACGAAAACGGCATAAAGCACCAGAAGGAAGATCGGCACCCCGAACCACTCGGACAGAACCAGGGTGTCGATCCTTTCGGTGACGTGCTGGCCGGCGCGGTGCTTGTGGCGGAAACCGATGCCCTGGTGGGCCTTGTCATGGGCCCAGCCGAAACGATAGCCGGCGACGGCATCGGCGGCGGCCTCGCCGGTCAGTTCCTCGATGGCCTCGCGAGTGTGTGCCAGCGCCTCGGCGATCTCATGGGTCGGCGGATCGATGATGTCCTCGATCAGCCGCAGGGCCTCGAAGCGCTTTTCGGCATAGTTCTGCCCGGGCATATGGGCGCGCAGGCCCCGCAAGGGGTTCTCGATCGCCGGCTCGAAGACATGGGTGTGAACGATCGGAGGATCGACAAGCGCCGCTTTGATCGCCTCGGCCAGCTGGGCGTGGCCGCGGCCGCTGCGCGCCACCATCGGCACGACCGGAACACCAAGGGCGGCGCTCAGGCCTTCCGGATTGGGCAGCAGCCCCATCGCTTCGGCCTCGTCGACCATGTTCATGACAACGATCAGCGGCCGGCCGGTCTGCATCAGCTCGAAGGTCATAGCCAGATGGCGTTCGAGATTGGAGGCATCGACGATGTTGATGACCAGATCGGCGTCGCCATGCACCAGATAGGTGCGCGCCACGTCCTGGTCGGCGCCGCCGCCGCCCAGCAGGCTGTAAACGCCCGGCAGGTCGACGACGGACATGCGCTGGCCGTCGATCGTCGCAACGCCGGAACGGTGCTCGACCGTCACGCCCGGCCAGTTGCCGACCTTCTGGCGGGCGCCGGTCAACAGGTTGAACAGGGTGGTCTTGCCGCAATTGGGATTTCCGGCAATGGCCATGACCGGCACCCGGCCGGGCCGGAGATTGGCTGGCGCGCGGGTCTGGTGGCTCATTCCGCCGCCTCCGCCAAACGCGTCCGCATTTCGGGGATGACCATGATGCGTTCGATGACGCTACGGCCGAGCGCCACGCGGGTGCCGCCGACCCTCAGGACCGCGCCGCGCCGCCCCGGTCCATGCAACAGGCAGACCTTGACGCCCGGCCGGATGCCGAGCATCGCCAGACGCTGCGTCATCATCCGTCCGCCGGCGACCAGGGCGATTTCGGCACAATCACCGGGCGCAAGACTGGCGATGCTTTGCGCGATGCTGACTTTGCCGGGATTTTTGTCCATGCGCGTTCCGTCTGCCTTGGCTTGTCCGACCCTGCCTTGTACGACCGACGAGAAGCGATGACGCATGGGCGGCGCCGGCCGGGCGTGAGGCGCTTCTCCGAGCGACGAGGGGCAAGATCCTGCCTTTCGAAGCTCCAGCACGTCTAGAACATTTTCCGTTCTGATGGAATTAGAACGGAAGCTCCAAGTTATTGAGTGGTCGCGTTTTCGAACCGGCGAACCGGTATCCACTTCGCCTGAAAACGCTCTAGATCATCATGGTCGCAAACTCAATCAAATCCGAATCAGTCTGGAATCAGTCTAAACTGTTCCATGCGGTCTTTCCGTGCCGAAACGCGGCATGCAACCGTTGCCGGACCGATCGATCCGATCCGGTTGCCGCAAATCGGGCTCCCTCAATATGACATGGAAGCGGATTTCGAGCCTGGAGCAACACGCGTTCTGATGAAATCAGAACGCATGCTCATTTTCTTTGCGGTCGCATCCTTCGGACCCTCCGTTGAGTGCCGAAGCTTGGCAACTCCAGTCTCCCCGGTCCGGTCCGAATGGACAACCTCCCGAAAGCTCACATCTAGCCCACGGCGACCAGCACCGCTCCGGCACCGATCAGTCCGATGCCGAGCCAGCCGAGGGCGGACAGGCGCTCGCCGAGAAACAGGGCTGCGAACAGCGCCACCATGACCACGCTCAGCTTGTCGATCGGCGCCACCTGCGCGGCCTGCCCGATCTTGAGGGCACGGAAATAGCACAGCCACGACGCCCCGGTCGCCAGTCCCGACAGCACCAGAAACAGGCCGGAACGGCTGTCGAGGACACCGAGTCCCTGCCATTGCCCGGTGGCGGCAATGAGAATGCCGAGCGCCACCACGACCACGACGGTGCGGATGAAGGTGGCGAAATCGGAATTGATGCTGGCAACGCCGATCTTGGCGAAGATGGCGGTCAGTGCCGCAAAGACCGCTGCGAGAAAGGCCCAGACCAGCCAGGAGGAGAACAGGGCGTTCATGCAAGTTTGTCCTTTCGTCAGCCGAGCAGTTTGCCCGGATTGAGAATGCCGTTGGGATCGAGCGCCTGTTTGACCGCCCGCATCATTTCCAGTGCCACAGGGTCCTTGACCTGTTTCAGCAGCCCGGTCTTGAGCTGGCCGATGCCGTGTTCGGCCGAGATCGACCCGCCGAGATCGAGCACCACTTCGTAGACGGCGTCGTGCACCGGCTGGGCGCCGTCCATATAGGCCTGACCGTCGGCCCCGACCGGCTGGGAGAAATTGAAATGGATGTTGCCGTCGCCGATATGGCCGAACGGCACCGGGCGGATGTCCGGAACCACTTTCTTCGCCGCCGCGATCCCCCGCTCGATCAGACGCGGTACGGCGGCGACCGGCACCGACACGTCGTGCTTGATCGAGGCGCCTTCGCGGGTCTGGCAGTCGCTCATCTGCTCGCGCGTCTGCCACATGAGCTGGCGGTCTTCTTCCGATTCGGCAATGACCGCGTCGGTGACCAGACCGGACTCGAATCCGGCTTCAAGAGCGCTCATCAACACGCCTTCGGTGCCGCCGAAGGGGCGGGAGATTTCCGCCAGCACGTACCAGGGCGACGGGCCGGCACTCGGGTCGCGGGAAATCATCCCGTGCTTGAGCTGAAAGTCGAGACCGATGCGGGGAACGAGTTCGAAGGCGGTAAGGGAATGGCCGCCGCGCTGGCGCATGTCGACGAAAAGCCTGAGCGCGGCATCGGGATCGGCGAGGGAAATCCAGGCGGTCTCGTGCGCCTCGGGTCTGGGGAAAAGCTTCAGCGTTGCCGCCGTGATGACGCCGAGCGTGCCCTCGGCCCCGACCAGCAGATCCTTGAGATCGTAGCCGGTATTGTCCTTCCTGAGGGCATTGAGGCCGTTGTAGAGCCGCCCGTCGCTGAGCACCGCCTCGACGCCGAGACAGAGTTCGCGGGCGTTGCCATAGGCCAGCACCTGGGTGCCGCCGGCATTGGAGGACAGGACGCCGCCGATTCGCGCCGTGCCCTGCGAGGCGATGGTCAGCGGCAGCAGCATGCCGGCTTGGTCGGCGACGTCATGGGCTTCCTGCAATGTCAGTCCGGCCTCGAGCGTCATGTGACCGGCGTCGGCGTTGACCTCGCGCACCCCGTTGAGACGGATGAGGCTCAGGATCACCTCCCGGCCCGAAAGCGGCACCTGGCCGCCGACAAGGCCGGTATTGCCCGATTGCGGGATGATGGCGACATGGGTGTCATTGGCCCAGCGCATCAGCGCCTGCACCTCGCCGACCGAGCGCGGCAACGCCACCGCCGCCGCCGTGACATGGAAGCGCTTGCGTGGCTCGTTGAGAAACCGGTCCATGTCGTCGGGGTCGGTGACGACCCCGTCGGCACCGAGGAGTGTGGTCAGGGCGGCGGCGATGTCGAGTGAATTTTCCTGCATGGAACAAGGATAGTTGGTGGCAGGGGCGACGCAAAGCGCGAACTTGCCGATGGCTCCGGCCTATGCCAAAACCGGCGCAAATAAACGAAGGGATAAGCGACATGTCCGACGGGATCATGGCCGGCAAGCGCGGCCTCATCATGGGGCTCGCCAACAACCGCTCGATCGCCTGGGGCATCGCCCAGGCGCTGAGCAATGCGGGAGCGGAACTGGCCTTTGCCTATCAGGGCGAGGCACTGAAGCGCCGGGTCGAACCGCTCGCCGCCGAAGCCGGTTCCGATTTCGTCGTCGAGTGCGACGTTTCCGACGAGGCGGCGATCGACAATGCCTTCGCCGAAATCGAGAAGCGCTGGGGCAGGCTCGATTTCCTCGTCCACGCCATCGGCTTTTCCAACAAGGACGAGCTCGAAGGCCGCTATATTGAGACGAGCCGCGAGAATTTCGCCATGACCATGGACATCTCGGTCTTTTCGTTCACCTCGGTCGCCAAGCGGGCCGAAAAGCTGATGGGCGAGGGCGGATCGCTGCTGACCCTGACCTATTACGGCTCGGAAAAATACGTGCCGAACTACAATGTCATGGGCGTGGCCAAGGCGGCGCTCGAGGCTTCGGTGCGGTATCTTGCCGTCGATCTCGGCAAGAAGGGCATCCGCGTCAACGCCATCTCGGCCGGGGCGATCAAGACCCTCGCCGCTTCCGGCATTGCCGGCTTGCGCGACATGCTGCACTGGCAGGAGACCAATTCGCCGATCCGGCGCAATGTCGACATCAACGATATCGGTAAGGCGGCGCTTTATCTTCTGTCCGACCTTTCCTCCGGGGTCAGCGGCGAAATCCATTATGTCGATGGCGGCTACAACATTGTCGGCATGAAACTGCTCGACGCGGAAATTCCCGCTTCCGATTGATCCTCAATCCGGCCTCGCGCCCCAAAAGGGAAACCAAATGCCCATGACCGATCTGCCGGATATCTGGTTCATCCGGCACGGCGAGACCGAATGGAACCGCGAAAGCCGCTATCAGGGCCAGCGCGACATTCCGCTCAACGCGACCGGCCGCAAGCAGGCCGACGCCAATGGCCTGTTGCTGCGCGAACTGCTCATGCGCGACGGCATCGATCCTGCTGCCCTGCACTGGCGTGCCTCGCCGATGACCCGGGTACGCGAGACCGCGGAGCGGGTACAGGCCGCCTTCGATCGCCCTTTGCCGGAGATCCGCTTCGACCAGAGGCTGATCGAGGTGTCCTTCGGCGTTTTCGAAGGACGGCTGCTCGACGAGGTCGGCGCCCAGGGACCTGCCGGCATACGCAATGTCGGGCAGCGCGACGACAACTTCTGGCTCTTTCGGCCGGAGGGTGGCGAAAGCTATGAGGAACTGGCAGCGCGGGTGCGGCCTGTTCTTAAGGAATTGCCGGGACCGTCCGTGGTCATCGCCCATGGCGGCGTC
This sequence comes from uncultured Devosiaceae bacterium, assembly GCA_964555575.1. Lineage (GTDB taxonomy): Bacteria > Pseudomonadota > Alphaproteobacteria > Rhizobiales > Devosiaceae > JAHJQZ01. Next base: position 14,482 of record CAZKTH010000016.1, read on the forward strand.
GCCCGCGTCTGCCGCCATCTGATTGCCGGCCTGTCGCGTGCGGAGGCGGTCAACTGGCGCATTCCGCAGGACGCGATCCTTTATTTTTCCAGCGGTGAGCTCCACATCATCCCGTCCGGTTTCACCGAGTTCGATTGACGCTGTCGCGGCACCTGCCTATCAAGGCAGCACAGTCGCCGGGGTCGTTCATGTCGCACAATACATTCGGGCATCTGTTCCGCTTCACCACCTGGGGCGAAAGCCACGGGCCGGCCCTCGGCGTTGTCGTCGATGGCTGCCCGCCCGGACTTGACGTGGACGTGGCGGAAGTCCAGCGCCAGATGAACCGGCGCCGGCCCGGCCAGTCGCGCTTCACCACGCAACGGCGCGAAGCCGACGAGGTGAAGATCCTTTCCGGTGTCTTCAAGGACGAGCGCACCGGCGGCCTCAGGACCACCGGCACGCCGATCTCGATGCTGATCGAGAACACCGACCAGCGCTCCAGGGACTATGCCGAGATCCGCGACAAATACCGGCCCGGCCACGCCGATTTCACCTATCAGCAGAAATATGGCTTGCGCGACTATCGCGGCGGCGGCCGCGCTTCGGCCCGCGAGACGGCGGCAAGGGTGGCGGCCGGCGCCATCGCAAGGCTGGTGATCCCGAACGTGGAAATCCGCGCTTCGCTGGTGCAGGTCGGACCGATGAAGATCGACTACGACCGCTTCGACTGGAGCGAGATCGACCGCAATCCATTCTTCTGCGCCGATCCGCAGGCCGCGGCCGAATGGGCCGATTATCTCGATGCGATCCGCAAGGACGGCAATTCCGTCGGCGCCGTCGTCGAGGTGGTGGCCGAAGGGGTGCCGCCGGGCTGGGGCGCGCCGGTCTATGGCAAGCTTTCCGCTGACCTCGCCTCGGCGATGATGAGCATCAACGCCGTCAAGGGCGTCGAGATCGGCGAAGGCATGGGCGCGGCGGCGCTGACCGGGGCCGACAATGCCGACGAGATGCGGGCCGGGCCGGAGGCGCCCCATTTCAAGTCCAACCGGGCCGGCGGCATTCTCGGCGGCATCTCGAACGGCGATCCCATCGTTTGCCGTTTCGCCGTCAAGCCGACCTCGTCGATCCTGACGCCGCGCCAGACGGTGACGACCAAAAACGAGGACACCGACATCGTCACCACGGGGCGCCACGACCCCTGCGTCGGCATCCGCGCCGTGCCGATCGGCGAGGCGATGATGGCGCTGGTCCTGGCCGATCACTTTTTGCGCCACCGCGCCCAGACCGGCCGGGACGCCGGCGTGGGTTTCGGCGACTGAACGGTTGAATCCCACGTATTTCGCTGAACATTTGCAAAACGGCGCCGAAATAATGCAGAAACACTTGCAGAACGGTTTTTGTCAAACTAGAACAAACTGAGAACAAAGAAAGGGGCCGTCATGCCGCGTGCCGAAGGCAGTTTTGTCGTCACTCTCAGCCCTCAGGCGCCGGACGATCGGCAGGGTGCGGCGTTTCTCGCACGTCTCCTGGTCGGCAAGACGTTTTCGGGCGCGATCGAGGGCAGCAGCATCGGCCAGATGCTGTCGGCCCGCTCCGGCACGGAAGGCTCGGCCGGCTATGTCGCCATCGAAAAGGTCACCGGTACGCTTGACGGCCATGCCGGCAGCTTCGTGCTGCAGCATTCCGGCCATGCCAATCGCGGCGAAACCAGGTTGCGGGTCAATGTCGTTGCCGATTCCGGCACCGAGGAGCTGACCGGCCTCAGGGGCGAAATGCAGATCAACGTCGCCCCGGACGGCAGCCATTTCTACGTCTTCGATTACGCCTTCAGCTGAGCGCGCCCGGCGCGCCGCGGCGGGCTATTGCTTTTGCAGAACCAGCACGATTTCGCGATTGCCGTCGCCGCCGGCGATGGGCGAGGGCGTTTCGGAGACCAGACGCCAGCCTTCGCGCCGGAAGAACAGGGCAATACGCAGCTTGGCATCGCCGATTGCCTGCAGGTCGGTGACGACGCCGCCCTTGCCGACATGTTCACGTCCGACCTCGAATTGCGGCTTGAACAGGATCACCGCCTCGGCGCCGGGGCGGCAAAGGGCGAGCGGGGCGGCGAGGACCTTTTCGATCGAAACGAAGCTGACATCGCAGACGATGAGATCGACCGGATCGGGCACTTCGGCTCGCGTCAGATCGCGGGCGTTGAAATCCTCGAAAAGAGTGATGCGTGGGTCGGCGCGCAGCGGCTCGGCCATCTGGGCGTGCCCGACGTCGACGGCGGTGACACGGGCCGCGCCGCGTTCGAGCAGGACCTCGGTGAAACCACCGGTCGAGGCGCCGATATCGAGGCAGGTCCGGCCTTGCGGCGAAATCTCACCGGCCTCGAGTCCGGCGATGAGCTTGAGGGCGGCCCGCGAGACATAGGCGGCGGCCGGATCGTTTACCGCGATCACATCGGATTCGGCGATGGCATGGCCCGGCTTTTTCGCCACCGCGCCATTGACGCTGACCGTGCCGCGCAGCACGGCGTCGCGGGCCCGTGCCCGGCTCGGCATCAATCCGCGCGCTTCAAGGGCACGGTCGAGGCGGGTTTTGCCCATCACACGCCGACGAGACGACGGACCTTGGCGAGCGCCGACTGTGTATCCTCGCCATAGGCGATGGTACCCTCGAAACGACCGTCCTTGTTGAGAAGGAAGAAGCTGGCCGCATGGTCGACCAGATATCCGACCGAATCATTGGTCGCGACCTTCTGCGCGAAGACGCCAAACGCCTTCTTGGCTGCCTCGGTCCGGGTTTGGTCGCCGACAAGGCCGATGAAGTTCCTGGAAAAGGCATCGAGATATTTGCGGAAGTTTTGCAGCGTGTCGCGCTCGGGATCGACCGTGACCATGATGAAGCGCAGCCGGTCGGGTGTGAGCTTGAGTTCTTCCTGCCAACCGCGCACTTCGACCAAGGTCGTCGGACAGACGTCCGGACAGAAGGTGTGGCCGAAATGGATGAGGGTCGGGATGCCGCCGAGATCCCTTTCGGTGAAGGTCTTGCCGTCGGTCGTCGCAAGGGTGAATTCACCCCCGAACAGGCCGACCGGACGTTCGGGCGGCCTGAAGAAATAGAGCGCGGTGGCGCCGAGACCGACCACGACCACCAGACCCCAGAGGATCAGGCGCACACGCCCGAGCATCGGCGAACGGGATTGCGTCATTCTACTCGTCCAGAGGCTCGACGCCGACCGGCTTGCCGTCGCGGTCGAGGGTGATCTTTTCGATGCGCGCTTCGGCCGCCTTCAGCAGCGTTTCGCAATGCTTTTTCAGCGCCTCGCCGCGCTCGTAGATGGCGATCGAATCCTGCAGGGGCGCCTTGCCCCCTTCCAGCTCGGCCACGATTTTTTCGAGTTCGCCGAGCGCCTGTTCGAAGCTCATCTTCTTGATGTCGGCGTCAGCGCCTTCGCTCATGTCTGTCTCCCTGCCGCGGCGACCATAGGGTTTTAAGGGCGCGATGCAACCCGTTCCGTACTACGTCCTGGCGTCCGGTCCGGGCGCAATGGCGACGCTTTCGCCATGCAGCAGCATGCCGACATGGGCCGCGACGCCTTCCGACAGGCCGTTGAGATCGTAGCCGCCTTCGAGTAGCGAGACGACGCGGCCGGCGCAATGCCTGTCGGCAATGTCGAGAATGCGGCCGGTCACCCAGGCATAGTCGTTTGCTTCCCATTCGAGCTGGGCCAGAGGATCGCGCCGATGCGCGTCGAATCCGGCCGAAATCAGGATGAAATCGGGGGCGAAGACGTCGAGCGCCGGCAGGATGCGCGCCTCATAGGCCTCGCGCATCCTTTCCCTGCCCGAGCCGGGCGGCAGCGGGGCGTTGAAGATATTGCCGCTGCCGGTCTCCTTCATCGAGCCGGTGCCCGGATAAAGCGGCATCTGGTGGCTTGATCCGTAAAAGACGCTCGGATCGCTATAGAAAATGTCCTGGGTGCCGTTGCCGTGATGCACGTCGAAATCGACGATGGCGATGCGTTCGGCGCCATGCTTGCGCTGCGCCTCGCGGGCGGCGATGGCGATGGTGTTGACCAGGCAGAAACCCATGGACTGTTCGCGCTCGGCATGGTGTCCGGGCGGGCGGATGGCGCAAAAGGCATTGTTGACACCGCCGAGTACGACGGCGTCGAGCGCCTGCAGCGCCGCGCCGACGGCGGTTGACGCGGCCTCGAAGGAAAGCGGCGACAGGAAGGTGTCGGCATCGACGCGGGAAAGGCCTTCGGTCGGACGCGCCCGTCTCAGGAACTGCAGCACCATCGGGTCGTGGACGAGTTCGGCGATGGCGAGATCGGTCGATTGCGCCGTCCGGCGTTCGAGGCCCGCGAAAACCGGGGCGGAAAGCGCCTGTTCGATGGCCTTCAGCCGTTCCGGCCGCTCGGGATGGCCGGGCGGGGTCAGGTGCATAAGTCCTTCCGGCTGACTGATCAGAAGCGTGGTCAAGACCGCGAACCCCCTGAAGCTTTTCTTGACGCGCGGCGACGGCCTTGTCAAACGAACGCGATGAACTTCAAGCTGTCCGATAGCGCCCTTGTCGATCTGGAAACGGCCGCCGAAATCCTCAGGAGCGGCGGCATCTCGGCCTTTGCGACCGAAACGGTCTATGGGCTCGGCGCCGACGCGACCAACGCGGACGCGGTACTCAAGGTCTATCAGACCAAGGGTCGGCCGCGCTTCAATCCGCTGATCGTGCACTGTGCCTCCCGTGCCATGGCCGAATCGCTGGTTGCATTCGACGCGGATGCGCGGCGTCTGGCCGATACCTTCTGGCCGGGACCGCTGAGCCTGGTCCTGCCCCTCAGACAGGGAGCCGGCATTGCCGATCTGGTCACCGCCGGGCTCGATACCCTGGCGGTCCGGGTGCCGGCGCATGAGATGGCGCGGGCGTTGATCGCCGCCGTCGGCCGGCCGGTGGCGGCGCCCTCGGCCAATCCCTCGGGGCGGCTGTCGCCGACACGGGCGGCCGAGGTGATCGCCGATTTTTCCGGCGCAGTGCCGGTGCTCGATGGCGGCACCTGCCGGGCCGGGGTGGAATCGACCATCATCGCCTGTCGTGACGGAATGGTCGTCCAGCTGCGCGCCGGCGCCATCGCCCATGACGCGATCGAAGCGGTTCTGGGCCACGCGGTCGGCCGCGCAGAGGCCGGCGATGCCGTCGCGGCGCCCGGCATGCTCACCCGCCACTACGCGCCAGAAGCCGCCTTGCGCCTTAACGTCGCAGTACCGGATTCGGACGAGGCGTTCCTGGCCTTCGGACCGGCGCCGCCGACCACGGGGCCGCTGCGCAATCTCTCGCCGGACGGCGATCTTGCCGAAGCGGCACGCAACCTCTTCGTCATGCTGCGCGACCTCGATGCTTCGGGTGCGAAAACGATCGCCGCGGCGCCGGTTCCGGAAACCGGGCTCGGAGAGGCGATCAACGACCGGCTCAGGCGGGCGGCGGCCAGGGAGTAGCCAGGTTCGGAACGGGTCCGCGATCGAATTGGAAGTGCTACTCCCGCGCCTTGTAGGGCTTCTGGTCGCGCCAGAAGCGCATCAGGCTTTCGAGGTCGGCATCGCCGCCCTTGGGCAGGACGATCCGGATGCCGACATAGAGGTCGCCCTTGCCCTGGAAGCCCTTGCCCTTGAGCCGCAGCGACTTCGAGGTGTCGAGCCCGGCCGGCAGGTTGAGATCGACCTCGCCGTCAAGGGTCGGCACCCGCACCTTGCCGCCGAGCACCGCCTCGTAAAGCGTCACCGGCAGGTCGACGCGCAGATCGTTGCCATCGAGCCGGAACTGCCTGTGGGAAGCGAATTTCACCGTGATCAACGCGTCGCCCGGCTCGCCGCCCCTCAGAGATGGCTGGCCCTGGCCCTTCAGACGGATCTGCTGGCCTTCCTGCACGCCGGGGGGCAGCTTGACCGACAGCGTCCGTCCGTTCGACAGCCGGATCGTCGTGGTGCCGGCCTTGTGGGCGTCCTCGAGCGGCACCTCGGCAACGATCTGGGCGTCGTGGCCCTTTTGCGGCCGGCCGCCGGTCTGGGCGCGGGTCGCGCCGGCGAACGGATCCCAGCCGCCGCCGAATTCCTGGGCACGCCGACCGCCGCCGCCGCCGAACCCCGACATGAATTCCTTGAGGATATCCTCGGCGTTGAAGGCGCCGCCGCCGGCGCGCGGCCCGCCGCCGCCTCTTGCGCCACCGAAATCGAATCCGGCGAATTTCGGATTGCCGTCGGCGTCGATCTCGCCACGGTCGAAGCGGTTGCGCTTTTCCTTGTCGGACAGAAAGTCGTAGGCAACCGTCACCTCGGCGAATTTCGCCTCGGCGTTCGGGTCCGTCTTGTTCTGGTCGGGGTGATATTGCTTGGCGAGCTTGCGATAGGCCGACTTGATGTCCTTCTCGCTCGCCGACCGCGCCACTCCGAGCACACTGTATGGATCGCGCATGGGTGCCTGATGGTCCTTTCCGGGCGGTTGCTTCGCAACACGCTCAGCGGCATATATGGAGGGGTGCATGCGGCTTGTCCAGAATGTGCGGCGGCAAGGAGGCATTCATGCAGGCATTGAGCGCACGCGTTTTCGACGATGGCGATACCGGGACGATCGATCCTTTCGCCCTGTTCGAGGAGTGGTACGGAGCGGCCACGGGTGCCGAACCGAACGATCCCAATGCCATGACCCTGGCGACGGTCGACAAGAGCGGCATGCCCGACGCCCGCATCGTGCTGATGAACGGGCGCTCGCCGGAAGGCATCGTCTTTTTCGGCAATGCCGAAAGCATGAAGGGCCTGCAACTCAACGACAACCCGCGCGCCGCCATGGTCTTCCACTGGAAAAACATGTTCCGTCAGGTGCGGCTGCGCGGCGTGGTCGAGGAGATTTCACCCGAAATGGCCGATGGCTATTTCCACTCCCGTCCACACGGGTCGCAGATCAGCGCCCATGCCTCCGAGCAGTCGCGTCCGCTTCAAAGCCGCGAGGTGCTTCTTGCCCATGTGGCCAAGCTCGAAACCCGGTACGACAATGGCGAGATCCCGCGCCCGGCCTATTGGAAAGGCTATCGGCTGAAGCCGATCGTCTGGGAGTTCTGGCAGGCCGGAGAATTCCGCCTGCACGATCGCGTCCGCTTCACCAGGGAAGGCAGCCTCTGGACGCGGCAGCGGCTCAATCCATGACCGATATCGCCGTACCGTCTCCCTGGAGTGCCCCGGCGCCTGATGCCGGCGCGCAAATGCCGGCCGCGGCCGACATGGCGGCGCCGCGGTCGATCAGGTTCAGCTTCGTCGGACGCCGATGGCCGTTTCTGGGCGTCCTTGTTTCGGGCCTGATCCTGATGGTGCCGACGCTCGGGCTCTATCGCTTCTGGCTGGTCACCCGCAAGCGCCGGTTCTACTGGGGCCATACCGAGATCGATGGTGACGCCCTCGAATACACCGGCACGCCGGTGCAGCTGCTTGTGGGGTTCCTGCTGGCGGTCACGATCTTCCTGCCGATCTATGTCGCCCTGTTCTACGTCACGCTCCGGATGCCCGATCTGTCGGGCTATGCCTATTTCATCCTCTTGCCGCTGTTCTGGTTCTTCATGGGCTATGCCGCCTTCCGCTCGCGGCGTTTCCGGCTGTCGCGCACATTGTGGCGCGGCATCCGCTTCCAGCAGTCCGGCAATGCCTGGGTCTACGCCCTCAAGCGCTTCCTGTGGTCGCTCGCGACCCTGTTGACGCTGGGGCTGACCTATCCGCTGATGGCCAAGAGCCTCTGGGCCTATCGCATGAACAACACCTGGTTCGGCGACCGGCGCTTTCAATTCACCGCCACGGTCAGAACCATCGCCGGGCCGTTTTATGGCGCCTATCTTTTGATGATCGTGCTCGTCTCCGTCACGGTCTGGCAACTGATGCGTCTTGACGAAGCCGGCGCCAATTCCGACGCGATATTCGCGGCGGCGGTGTCTCCGGTCATTCTCATTTTCGGGGTCGGCTATCTGGCCTGGCTTTTCGTGTCCACCCGCATCAAGTCGCGTTTCTTTTCCAGCGTCGTCGTCGGCGATGCCAGGCCGAAGGTGCGCATCAGCGCCGTGGCGATCTCGTTGCAGCATCTCACCTATCTTGCGCTGCTGATCGTCTTCATTTCCGTTTTCAGCTTTTTCGGCCTCATGATCATCGGCGGCATGACGACCGGCCTCGACATGATCGGTGGCGCGGCGACCTCCGAGGAACTTGCCCGGCTCATGCATATGGGATCCTCGACCTTTGTCGTTCTGATCGGCCTTTATCTCGTCTTTCTGGGGCTGTGGGGGGTGTTGTCCGAATCCGTGCTCGCTTTCGGCTACTGGAAGATCGTCGCTCGCGGCACACGCATCGAGAACGTCGACAGCCTCGCTGATGTGCGTGCCGCCGGGATCGAATCGCCTCTGGCCGGCGAAGGCCTCGCCGACGCCCTGAATGTGGGAGCCTATTGAGATGCTGACGGGCTATTTCCTTGATGGCGAATGGGCAAGAAAGCATGATGCCACGGCACATCTTCAAGGTTCGCCCGAAAACGGCATCTGGATCCTGGCCGAAGCCATGGGCGGCGCGGCACTGGCGCGCTGGCCGGCGGCGGAACTGATCCGCAAGCCGAGCCGCAAGGGCCTGATGCGCCTGAGCACGACAAGCGCCCCGCTCGGCGCCCGTTTCGTCCTTTCCGATCCGGCAGCCATCGCCGAGGCGGAGCGCACCATGCCGGCCCTCAGGCGCCAGCGCCAGCATCAGCGCCGCGAGCAGTCGCGTCTGCTCGTCGCCTCGACAGCCCTTCTGGCCGGGGCCGTCGCGCTCTATATCTGGGGCATTCCACTCGCCGCCGGCCCGCTCACCGCCGCCATGCCGTCGGAATGGGAGACCGAACTCGGGCGCTCGGTGGCGGGACAGATCGAGACGAGCCTTGGCAACGGCGTGCGCATGCGCGCCTGCGATCCCAACCCGCAAAGCCCGGCCAACCTTGCCATTGCGCGTTTCGTCGCCCGCGTGCTCGGCGACCGGGAGCCGCCCTTTCCGATCAAGGTCATGGTCGGCCGCTCGGATGTGTCCAATGCCTTCGCCATTCCGGGCGGGCAGATCTATTATCTGTCCTCCCTGATGGAGCACACTGAAAGCGGCGACGAGTTCGCCGGCGTGCTCGCCCATGAGATGGGGCATGTCATGCATCGGCACGCCATGCAGGGCGTGATCACGGCGGCGGGCACCGGTCTGGTCATCGGTTTCATCCTCGGCGACATGACCGGATTGTCGGTTGCCGGCGGCTTGGGCACCGCGATCATCGACAACCGCAATTCCCGCGAAGCCGAACGCCAGGCCGATGTCTTCGCCGCCGAGGCCGCCAACCGGCTCGGCTATGACCCGACGGCGCTCGGCGACCTGCTCGATCGCGTCGCCAGGGACGAATCCGGCGCCGCCGTCTTCGCCCTGTTGTCCACCCATCCCCTGACGGCGGAGCGCGAGCAAAGCCTCAAGGGTCTGGCGTCCGAAGCCGCCATCACCACCACCGCCTTCACGCCGGAGGAATGGCAGGCGATCAAGTCGATGTGCCAGGCCCGCAGCATCAGCGGCGGCGTGAAGGTGGGCCCCGACAGCCGTCCAACCCCGGATTAGGATCGGTCATGCGCATTCCGATCCGCACCTCGCGATGGGCCATCTGGGCACGGTATCTGGCCAGCCTGGCGCTGCCCCTCGAGGTCATTCCGATCCTCATGCATCGCCAGCGGATGATCACCAGCGAAACCTTCACGCTGCTGTTCGCCATCGGCCTTTCTCTGGCGCTTCTGGCCATCCTTGTCGGCCTGATCGCCCTTGTCAGGCTGTGGCAGACCGGCTTTCGCGGCTGGGGCTACGCCCTGCAGGGGCTGCTGCTGGGGCTCGTCCTGATCACGCCGCTCGGCATTGCCGGCTATTGGGCGATGACCTATCCGCCCGCCAACGACGTGGCGACGACCGGCGCCCTGCCCCAGCTCATCCTCGACGACAACCAGACGCAAACGCGCCTGTCGCCCGCGGCGACGGCCAAGGCCTTTCCGACCGCAATTGCCCGCAGCTATGCCCTGCCGCCGATGCGGGTCTTCAGGCTGGTTGCCAGTCTTTTGGCCGAACGGCAATGGGAAATCCGGGTCAAGCGCGAGCCGGTGGCGCCCGCCCGTGCCGGGCGGATCAACGCCCTCGCCATGACCTTGACCGGCTATCGCGACGAGGTTGCCATTCTTGTCGGCTGGGCCGGCCAGGGTTCGGTGGTCTCGATGCGTTCGGCCTCCCTTTACGGCCTCGACGATCTCGGCGAAAACGGCCGCCGCATCGAGGCTTTCCTTGCGGATCTCGACAAGGCGGTTGTCGAGGAACAGCGCCAGGGGCCGATCTCCGATGGCCCCGAATCCGATGCCGCGCCGGAGGGCGGGGAAGAGGAGAACGGCGGCGAGGGCGGCAACTAGAGCTTTTTGGCGTTTTGGCGGAAACGGTTCAGCCGACCACGACACCTCTCCCTTGGGGGAGAGGTCGGGCCACAGTGAAACGAAGGCCCGGGTGAGGGGGCCTTCGCAACGGCGCAAATAGGCCCCCTCACCCGCCGCTTCGCGTCGACCTCTCCCCCCAAGGGAGAGGTGAAGAGGGCATCAGTCCGGGTCAAAACATGAATTTGTCTATGCCCT
>CAZKTH010000017.1:0-16917 GCA_964555575.1 uncultured Devosiaceae bacterium
TGCGACGACAAGAACATGGAGCGACGAAGCGATTCAACTTGAACGCGCGCCGCTCTAGTCCCTGAGCTTGGCCGCCTCTTCCTCGGAGATGTTGCGCGCCTCGTCGATGGTCAGAAGCGGCACGCCCTTGCGAATGGGAAAGGCCATGCGGGCGGCGCGGGAAATCAGCTCGGTCCGGTCGGCGGAAAGGGTCAGCCGCGTCTTTGTCAGGGGGCAGACCAGCATTTCGAGCATGCGCGGGTCGAGTTCGCGGTCCATCCTGCCCCCTGTTCCACCCGCTATTGCAGCATGTGGCCGGAACGGGACCTGGCCATTTCCACCTCGGCCAGGGCGACGAGCGCCTCGGCCCGCTCCCTGAGGGTCGGCGATTCGAGCAGAAGCTGGCGTTCGGCCGGACCGAAGGGGGCGAGCATGGAGGAAATGTTGACCAGATCGGCGGTGCCGGTCTGCTCGACCTCGTCCCAGTCGACATCGATATTGGCGAATTCGGCATAGGCCTTGATCACCTTGACGAAACGGGGGCGGTCGACCGCCTCCTCGCCGCGCGTCGGATCGAAATCGCCGCCGAATGGCGTCGGATCGATGGCAAAGCGCCGGAAGGCGACATCGCCCTTTTCCTCGGCGCCGAGACGGACCCGGCAGACCCCTTCGAGCACGATCAGATAGCGATCGTCGGCGCTCTCTTCGAAATGAACGATCCGCCCCAGGCAGCCGGTGTCGCGAAGCGGCACGTTCTTGCCTTCGGGTGATTCTTCCCTGGCGCCTTTTGGCTGCACCAGAACCACCAGCCGGTTATCGCCGAGCGCGGCATCGACCAGATCGACATAACGCGGCTCGAAGATGTTGAGCGGCCGGCTGGTATTGGGAAGAAGAAGCGCCCCGTTGAGCGGAAACACAGGGGCACTTCTTGGCAGATCATCGATAGTTGCGGCCTTGCGCAATCGGAATACGTCCTTAGGAAAACAGGGCGGTCGAAAGAAGACGCCGACCCTTGAGGCTTGCTGGATCCTTCGGCCCCCAGACATCCAGAAACTCGAGGAGCTTCTTGCGGGCCGCATCGTCCTTCCAGGCCCGGTCGCGGCGCATCAGGGCGACGAGCGCCTCGGCCGCCTCGACGCGGAAGCCCCTGGCATTGAGGGCAATGGCCAGGTCGTAACGGGCCTGATGGTCGTCCTCGTCGGCAGCAACGCGCCGTTCCAGTTCCTCGATCGAACCGACGCCGGCCGCTTCCGCGTTGAGCGCCACGACCTTTTCCAGCGCCAGATAGTCGTCGCGCTTCCTGGCCTCTTCCGGCACGACGGAAAGGACCGCCTTGATCTGGTCGATCTGGCCGTTCTTCTCGTGGAGCCCGGCAAGCCCCAACAGGGCATCGGCATGGGCGGGCTGCTGTTCGAGAACGGCGCTGTAGATCTGTTCGGCCGTCGCGAGGTCGCCGGCGTTGACGGCCTCGGCGGCGGCACTCAGAGCCCTGGCGATTTCATCGCCGCCGTTAGCGCCATCGGTAGCCGGCGCGTTCTTGAGGATATGCTCGACGAAACGGCGGATTTCGCTTTCGGGAAGCGCCCCCATGAAGCCGTCCACCGGCTGGCCGCCGGCAAAGGCGTAAACGGTCGGGATGGACTGCACCCGGAACTGCCCGGCGATTTCCTGGTTCTCGTCGACATTGATCTTGACGAGCTTGACCTTGCCATTGTTGTCGTTGACGACGCGCTCGATGGCCGGCCCGAGGGTCCGGCAGGGTCCGCACCAGGGCGCCCAGAAATCGACGATCACCGGCTGTTCGCGCGAAGCGTCGATCACGTCCTTTTGAAAGCTCGCGGTCGTGCCTTCGATCACCAGAGCGCTGTGTCCGGCCCCATTGGCCGCCACGCCATTTCCAATAGTCATTCTCTTTCATCCTTGCAGAAGCTTCCGGCGCCCGAACTCCGACCCGCAGGGTATCGCAACGCGACTCCGGAAATGCATGTTATCGCAAATCCGCCCGTTCAGCCCTTTGCCGGCTGCCCGAACGTGCATTCGGCCCGTTGTTGCAGAGAGCGCATGTCATATGCAAGCCTGTCCTCGTGTCAACAAAGCGGCCAGATTTGGGTTGCAAACGCCTTTCCGATTCGGCATATAGGCGCGCACCGGCCTTCCGCCAAGCCCAAAGGGCACTGCGGACAGGCACCGATATGCGGGCGTAGCTCAGGGGTAGAGCGCAACCTTGCCAAGGTTGATGTCGTGAGTTCGAATCTCATCGCCCGCTCCAAATTCTTGACCGGAACGGATTGATCGGCTCTTGCCGGGCCTGATCGGGGTTTGGCGAAAGCCGCCCGGCGCTCACATCGCGACGCCGGTTCCGATGAGCGCGGCAAAGCGCCCGCTCGGTCTCAAGCGCTGGCCGCCATTCTCATCGGCTTCGATCAGCAGCGCGGCAATGCCATGCCGTGCCGCGAAGACGAGAGCCGCATCCGTACCCATCACCATCAGCGCCGTCGCCAGCGCATCGGCGAGCATGGTGGTGTCGCTGAGGACCGTCACCGACAACAGGGCATTGTCGACCGGCGCGCCGGTCCGCGGATCGATGGTATGCGAGACCTTGCGGCCGTCGAGGTCACGGACGTGGCGGTAATTTCCCGAGGTCGCCACCGCCATGTCGGCGATCTCGATGCTCATGGCCACGTCGCGCGCCGTTTCGTCCGGCCGCTCGATGGCGATGGGCCAGCCGCGTTCGCCCGGCTGCAGCCCCTCGGCCCGCAATTCGCCGTCGATCGCGACAAGATGCCGCGTGATGCCGAAATCTCCCAGCACCTCGGAGAGCCGGTCGACGCCATAGCCCTTGGCGATGCCGCAAAGATCGAGCCCGATATCGCTCTGGCGCCGCATGCGGCGTCCGTCCCTGTCGAGGGCCACGGCGCGGGTGCCCTGCCTCCAGGACTGCCTGACGGCCTTTATTCTTGCCGCGTCCGGCACCGGCCCGGCGGCGCCGAACCCCCAGGCCATGACCGGTTCGCCGACAAAGGGATCGAAGGCGCCTTCGGTCGCGGCATTGATCTCGAGGGCCTTGAGGACGACGTCAAAGGTCCGGTCGGGCAGCTCGATCCAGGTGCCGGGCGGAGCGGCGTTGAGGCGACAGACGACCGAATCGGGCTTCCACGGCGACATCTGTTGATCGACCTCGTCGACGGCATGCTGCAGCGCCGCCGCGATCATCGAGACATCGATGTGTTCGGGGGCATGGAACAGGGCCGACCAGCGCGTGCCCATGGTCGTGCCGCTGAGGCTCCGGCGCACCAGTGCCGGCGCAGCCGCGAGACCGGCCGGGTCTTCCACATACATCAGTAGACATCCTCGGCCAGACGGCCGGACTGCTTGAGGGTGGCGGTCGACAGCTTCAGCGGCGCCAGCACCTCGTCGAGGGCCTCGCCGACGCCGCGGGCCATGCCGGCGCCGCCGCAGATCAGGATTCGGGCTCCCTTGACGACGCTTTCGCGCAGGAATTCGGCGTCGTCGCGCACTTCGTCCTGCACATAGCGGCGGCTGACCGCCCGCGAGAAGACGATGCGTGCCCCGGCCAGGCGACCGTCCTTGCGGAAACCGAGCAATTCCTCGCGGAACAGGAAATCGGAGCCGGGATCGCGTCCGCCCCAGTAAAGATAGGTCGGGCGATGGCGGCGATTGGCGCGGATATGGCCGATGAACGGGGCGATGCCGGTGCCGGCGCCGATCAGGATCAGCGGCTTGTTGCCCCTTGGCGCCCGGAAAGCCAGGTTCGGCTTGATGAAACCGCCGATCCTTTCGCCCGGCTCCATCTCGCACAGCAAGCTCGAGCACTGCCCGCCCGGCTGCTTGGAAACGCAGATTTCGACAAATCCATCGCGCCCGGACGAGGCCATGGAATAATAGCGCGGGATCGTCGAGCCCGGCGGCACGATGCCGATGAGATCGCCCGATTCGTAGCTGGTATCCAGACCCAGCCGCCGCTGCCAGTTCGGGCGGTCAGGCCGGCGAAACCGCAGGATGGCGCGCGGCGTCTGGTAGTCGCGACCAAAATCGCGGCGGCTTTCGAGAACGAAATCCTGGAGTTTCGGCAGTTCGGCCTCGTGGCGCAGCGTCAGCTTGCCGTCGAGCGCCGCGCCGAGCGTTTCGCCCCACTCGGCAAAACTCTGGGCCGACTGGCGGTTGATGGTGGCCAGATCGATCAGCGGCTTCAGGCCCTTGTCCTTCAGCGCCGCGTCGGTTTTTCTGGCAAAGCCGCAATAGTCGACAAAGGACCGGTCGCCGAAGCCGAGCACCGCGACCTGCATGTCCTCAGGCGCCTCGAAACGTTCGAGCCTTGCAAGGAACTTCTTGGCCGTTTGCGGCGCATCGCCATCGCCATAGGTCGCCGTCATGACGATCAGCCGCCTGGCGGAACGATAGTGGCGGGCAAGATCGTTCATCGCGCCGACATGGACCCTGTGACCCAGCCCGGTCATCTCGGCATGGAGCGTCTTGGCAAAACCCCAGGTCGTGTTGCCCTCGGAACCGACCAGGATGACCGTGTCGGCGTCCGGGGCGCGGACATTGCCGCGGATGCGCACGGATTTGCGCCATCTGACGAACCACATGACAAGACCGGTGACGAACAGGAGCGGAATGGTCAGCGCCCCGGCGCCCAGAAGCAGGGCGTACCACCAGATGCCCTTGCCGGTGTGGAGGGTGTAGACGAGCTGATAGAAATTCTGCCAGGCCGTATTGGGCGTGAAACTCAGGAACGTGCCGGTCGTCTGATCGACATAGCCCGTGCCCGAAGCGGTGGTGACGGTGAAGACATCGGTCGGATCGCCGGAGGCGGGAAAGGTGAGCTCGCGGAAATCGGCAAGCGGGATCTTCCTGAGGGCCGGCATGTCCGCCGTCGCCATGACCTTGGTTCCGCTCGATTGCGGCGGGAAGGCGAAGCCTTCATTGCTCGCCCCGACCAGGCCGAAATAGGTCAGCGACATCCAAAGACCGGTCACGGACAGAACGATGAGGAGGAGGACGCCGATCCGGGACAGCTCGACGTGCAGGCGCTGGGAAAGCGTGCCCCTGGCCCCGGCGAAGAACTTGCGCCAGCCGCCCAGGCGCTTGACGAGCAGAAAGATGCCGCCAACGCTCAGAACGACAAGGGTCGCGGCGGCGATCGCGGCAAAGATGCGGCCGGCGTCACCGTTGAGGAAGGCACGGTGCAACTCGGTGAAGAAGGTGAAAAAGCCCGAGGGCCGATAGGCGCCAAGGTTCTGGCCGCTGGCACTGACGACAGCGGTCCCCGGACCATTTGAGCCCATGTAATTGGCGATCATCTGGCCGCTGGCCTGACGAACGATGCTCTGCACGCCTTTGATATTGGCGGCAGTACCCGAAGCCAGACCGGC
This sequence comes from uncultured Devosiaceae bacterium, assembly GCA_964555575.1. Lineage (GTDB taxonomy): Bacteria > Pseudomonadota > Alphaproteobacteria > Rhizobiales > Devosiaceae > JAHJQZ01. Next base: position 5,376 of record CAZKTH010000017.1, read on the forward strand.
CAGCGTTCCCGAGCCGCCGCCGGCGGCGGAAGCCGAAATCGCATTGAAAAGCGGCTGGACCGACAGCACGGCGCCGGTCAGCGCCATGAAGGCAACGAGAAATCCGGCAATGAGGGCGGGCCAGGCGTGCAGTTTGCGCAACATGGGTCTGTCTCAGTCCCTTCGTCTACATTGAAACGCTCAGACGACTGACGAAGGCCTGTCCGGTCGCGCTGGCCCCGCCGGTCTGCAACGGCACGCTGGCGTCACCGGTATAGGCGCCGACATACTGGACCGCCGTATCGACCAGGATCCTGTAGCCGGCATTGATCAGGGCATCCGAAAGCGTGGTGCTGATGGTCAGTGTACGCCCGCTGCCGACGCTGGCGCCGGAAATGCCGGAAAGGCTCTTGGCGCCCGAGGCGGAAAAACCGCGCGCCCAGCCGCGCAGGGCGCCGAGAAAGCCGTAATGGCTGCCCGAGACCCACAGGGTCTCGTCGTATTTGCCGTTGGCGTCGACCACATAGACGGCAAGATAGGCCGGGGGACCGGCATAGCTGTTGAGGTCGACCTTGACGGTGACATTTGCCGCCTCGGCCGTCGCAGGCGCGACCAGCGCCGTGCTGACAAGAAGGATGAAAACGAGCTTTTTCACTTGCAGAATCCCAAACTGGTTGTCTTCGGCGCCAACCAACAGGGTCAACCTGACGAGAGGCTGAAATCAAAGTGGATTCTGCTTAAGGCCCCGTTCAGGTTCGGCGTACCGTCAGAAAAGGGCACGACAGAACGCGGCCGCGTCAGCTCTGCGCCGTTTCCGTTCCGGCCTTTTCCAGAAGCGGTCCCATGCCCTCCACGCCGAACACCGCATCCAAAAACAGCCGCCCCTCGAAGGCCGCAACGATGTTGACGGCGTGGTTTTCCGCCACTTTCGGGAAGACCTCGTGCTGCTCATAGGTGCGTTGCGCCAGACTCTTGAGCAGCATCGCGTAATAGGAGCGCATCTCGTCGCGGAAATCGTCGAGCCGGGAAAAGGCTTCGAAGAACAAGGCGAAATAGCGGGCCATGTCGATCCCGGCCGCCGCAGCGGCGTCGGGCAGTTCGGCATAGGCCGCGGCAAGCAGTTCGCGGCTGTCCCCGACCCTCTGGGCCTCGAAAGCCGCGAAGTCGAAATTGCGGACCGGCTTCAGGAAAAAGCTCTCGATCACTTCGCGGTAGAGCGCCTCCTTGGACGCGAAGTAATGGTAGAAGGCACCCTTGGAAAGGCCGGTGGCGCCGAGGATCTGGCTCAGCCCCGTGCCGTCGAATCCATGCTGGAGGAAGAGCTGGAAGCTGGCCGCGACGATGCGGTCGCGCGTCGAGGGATGCGGAACGGCGCCGTTTTTTCCGACGGTTTCGTCAGATTGAGGCTCGGTCATGGCGAATCACCCGGCAGAAGTCCGACCGATCGGTCTGTAGCGGGTCGGTGGCCGCAAGGTCAATTCGCCATGGGGATAAACGCAGTTCTCTCAGGGACGGCTGGCATATTCCAGAAGGCTGGTCAGCGAGACGAAGGGAATGCCCAGGTGGTCGCTGAGACCCATGGCGCAGGTCGCAACCGTCGTCACCCCGAGCCGGCAACCCTCCGGCACATCGTTCTTGGCAAAACGCAGGGCGTGGGCGTTGAGCTCGGGCTGGTACATCCCCTTGTCGCCGGCATAGCCGCAGCAGGTGATCGAAGTGAGAACGGCGATTTCCCTGGCGCAGGCCCGCGCCAGCGCCTCGGTCCGTTTCGGCTCGTCCAGGCGCTGGGCCGCGCAGTTGTGATGGACCGCGACGATGTCGAGCGGGCGGGTGATCTCGAGGTGCGGCAGCACCATATCGAGCAGGAATTCGGCGCTGTCGTTGATCTCCTCGCCGTCCTTTTGCATGTGCAGGGCGCAGGTCGACATGTCGGTCACCGAAGTCACCACGCCCGGCCCGCGCGCCTCCTCGAGCTTTTCATGCAGCTTGTGCCCGAGCCTTCTGGCTTCTTCCGGAAAGCCCTTGGACTGGAAGGGCTGGCCGCAGCATTGGCCGGAAAGCCTTTCCGGCACTACTGGCTGATAGCCGGCGCGGATCAACAGCGCCACCATCGCCTCGGTCACTTGCAAGAGATCGAAATCGGTTTTCGGCGGCCCGAACATGCGCGAGGCGCAGGCCGGGAAATACAGCACGCGGCCGCGTGTCGCCGGCACTTCACGTACCTTCGGCCGGCCCGGACCGGGCCGGAACGACTTGCCCGGATGTGGCAGCTTTCGCTTCGACCAGGCATTGAGGGCGCCGGCGACCGAATCGACCGTCTTGTCGCCGACCACCGTCCGGGCCAGGGTCTGCGTCCCCGCGGCGGCGCCCATCGCCATTTCGATGGCACCGGTCGAATTGGCGGCGAGCGCCGCCACCCGGTCGGCGGTCCGACCCCTTTTCCCGGCCCGTTTGCCCATGATCATGGTGCCGGTTTCGATGCCGACCGGGCACCTGAGGGAACAAAGGTTGCACGCGGCGCAGGTGTCCAGGCCGGCATGGATGAAGCCGTCGGCGAGCGCGTCCATCACGTCCATCGCCCCGCCTTCCGCCTCGAGCCGCGCCTGTTCGCGGGTGACGGCGATGCGCTGGCGCGGCGTCAGGGTCAGCCCGGCCGAGGGACAGGCCGGCTCGCAGAAGCCGCACTCGATGCACAAATCGATCAGATCGTCGGTCTCGACCATCGATTTGAGATTCTTGACATGAATCTCGTCGTCCCTGTTGAGGATGATGCCGGGATTGAGCCTGCCGTCGGGATCGAACAGCGCCTTGACCCGTTCCATGATCGCGTAGGCTTTCTGGCCCCATTCGATTTCGACATAGGGCGCGATGGCGCGGCCGGTGCCGTGCTCGGCCTTGAGCGAGCCGGAAAAATCGACGACGATCAGCTTGGCGAGATCGTCGCAGAATTTGCGAAACCTTTCCGCCGCGCCGGGGCGGTTGAAATTCTCCGCCATCTGGAAATGAAGGTTCCCGGCCAGGGCGTGACCGAAAATGATCGCGTCCTCATAGCCGTGTGCGTCGAGCAGTTGCCGCAATCCGCCGACCAGTTCGGGCAGACGATCGATCGGCGCCGCCACGTCCTCGGTCAGCATGGTCGTGCCCTTGTCGCGGCTCGCTCCGGCCGAGGTGAACAGGCCCTTTCTGACGTCCCAGATCGCCGCCTGCCGGTCGGGATCGGTGGTGAACAGGATCTCGGACAAGGGCCCGGCCTCGGTCATCGCCCGTGTGGCCTTGTCGATCTCGGTTTCAAGCTCTTCGGCGCTTTGTGCCATGATCTCGACCAGCACCGCCGGCGAGGTCTCGGTCAGAAAGGGCAGATAGGGGGCAAGAGCCGGCTTGTCCGCGACCGTCGCCAGGGCCCGCCTTTCCATGAATTCGGCGGCCGACACCCCGACATGATGAAGCGAGCGAATCGCCTCGGCGGTCTTTTCCGCCGTTTCGTAAGGAACGAGCGTCGTCGCCTTGTGCGGGTGGTCGGGCACGGTGTCGTAGGTCACTTCGGAGACAAAACCGAGGGTTCCTTCCGAGCCGACCATCAGATGTGTCAGGATGTCGATCGGATCGGTGAAATCCACCAGGGCATTGAGCGAATACCCCACCGTGTTCTTGATGGCGTATTTGCGCCGGATGAGATCGACCAGCTCGTTGTCGGCCCGGACCTCCTCGGCCAGATCGATCAGCCCGGCAACGATATCGGGCCGCTTGCGCAAGAAGGCATCGCGCGAAGCCGGATCGCCGCTGTCGAGCACCGTGCCGTCCTTCAGCATCAGCCGGAGCCGGTGCATGGTGTGATAGGTGTTCTGCACCACGCCGCAGCACATGCCGGAGGCATTGTTGTTGACGACGCCGCCGATCTTGGCGGTCGTCTGGCTGGCCGGGTCCGGCCCGAGCTTGCGGTTGAAGGGCTTGAGGGCCGTATTGGCGACCGAAACGATGGTCGCCGGCCCGAGCGTTACCCGGTCGCCGGTCTCATTGATGTCGATCCCGCCCCAGCCGTCGCCGAGCACGCACAACAGACCGTCGGTCACCGCCTGGCCGGAAAGCGAGGTGCCGGCGGCGCGGAAGGTGAGATTGAGATCCTCGGCCTCGGCGGCGGCGAGGACGGCGGCGACTTCCGCCTCGGTTTCGACCAGGACGACGATCGCCGGCACGAGACGGTAAGAGCTCGCATCACCGGAATAGGCATAGGTATAAAGAGCGTCGGTCTTGATCCGTTCGTCCGGGATTGTGCCCCTCAGCCGCTCCGCGACCCGTAGCCCTTTCGCCTTTTTGTCCAACGCGTCCTCCCGTGCCGGATTGGCCCCGGTTTCGGGAATTTGTGAGAGCTTTACGCGGCGAAAGCAAGGCTTTGAGAGGGTACTTCGGTTCCCGCAGCACGGCGCCGGCGCCGGTGCGGACCTCACGCAAGTCTTCGTCTGAAGCCTCGCCCGGTTCAACGAACCGGTCATCCGCCGCCTTGCCAGAAGGGGTGATCCGCCGCCGGAGGCGATGGAGCAGATGGATACGAGCGGATTCTGGTCGGTAGGGATTGTCGCCGGCAATATTTGCGTGATTTCCACACCGATCGATAGGCACAGAAGAAGGAACCTGCCATCAACGCCGGCAGAACCGATGCCCGCGACCGTCTCATCGTGGCGGCACAGAACGAAATCAGGCGCAAGGGCTATGCCGTCACCCGCGTCGAAAACATCTGCGAAACAGCCGGCGTGACCAAGGGCTCGTTCTGCCATCATTTCGAGACCAAGGACGCGGCCGTCGCCGACCCGGCCCTGAGGCTTCTCGCCTATGCCGATTTCCGCGTCGCCACGCCCCTCGCCTTCGCCCAAAAGGCACAACTGCCCTTGGGCGAATTCCCGAAATCATGCGCTGGCACGGCCAGTTGCTCGAACTCGACGCCTGGCGGGAGCCGTTCAGGGGGCCGGAGGTTTGGGCGAGCATCGCATTTTGGTGGCAACAATCCGGCGCACACCCATACCTCTCCCCTGGGGGGAGAGGTGAAAGAGGCGCCTATGTCGATGCAAACTCGAAGGGTTCTGGAGCGTTTTCAGGCGAAGTGGATACCGGTTCGCCGGTTCGAAAACGCGACCACTCGATAATTTGGAGCTTCCGTTCCGATTCCATCAGAACGGAAGCTCCAGTCGTCCGGACTTCGAACTGATACCTCACGAAAACCCGACCGGCCGCAGCGGCTGATAGGGCGCCTCGAGCGCGGCGATTTCGTCCGGCGTCAGGTTGATGTCGAGCGCGGCGACAGCATCCTCGAGCTGCTCGGGCTTGGTCGCGCCGACGATCGGGGCGGTGATCGCCGGTTTGGCGAGAAGCCAGGCCAGGGCGATCTGCACCATCGGCACGCCGCGCTTCCCGGCAATATCGGCGACCGAGGCGACGATCTGCTTCGAGGCTTCCTCGCCCTTGGTGTAGAGCTTGCCGGCGTAAGGGTCGTTCTGGGACCGTTTGGTGTCGGTGCCCCAGGGACGCGCCAGTCTCCCGCGCGCCAGCGGCGACCAGGGGATGACGCCGATCCCTTCCTCCTGGCACAGCGGCAGCATTTCCCGCTCCTCCTCGCGATGCAGGAGATTGACATGGTTCTGCATGGAGACGAATTGCGCCCAGCCCTTCTGTCTCTGGGTCATCAGCATTTTCATGAACTGATAGGCGAACATCGAGGACGCGCCGACATAACGGGCCTTGCCCGATTTGACGATGTCGTTGAGCGCGTCGAGCGTTTCCTCGATCGGCGTGTTCGGGTCGTAGCGGTGGATCTGGTAGAGATCGACATAATCGGTCCCCAGACGTTTGAGGCTGTCGTCGATCTCGTGCATGAGCGCCTTGCGCGACTGGCCCATGCCGTTGGGTCCGAGCCGCATGCGGTGGTGGACCTTGGTGGCCAGAACCACGTCCTCGCGTTTGACCATCGACCACAACAGCTTTCCGGTGATCTCTTCCGAGGTGCCCCTGGAATACATGTTGGCGGTGTCGAAGAAATTGATGCCGTGGTCGAGCGCCTTCCTGATGATCGGGCGCGACTGCTCCTCATTGAGGGCCCATAGCCTTTCGCCGGTCGAAATATCGCCGAAGGACATGCAACCGAGAACGAGGCGCGAAACCTCCAGGCCGGTCCTGCCGAGACGGGTGTATTGCATGCAAGTCTCCTGATGCTTTGTTGCGATCATAGGACGAAGTTGTGACGGAACAAGGGTTTCGGTCAGTCGGCCCGGTCGGAATGCAGCAGCGGCAGGACGCGCCCGCCACATGCGAAAACGATCCCGTCCACCTACGAAAAGGCCTCGCGTTTGCGAGGCCCTGTCCGGTTCGGTCTGTGCGAAAGCCTTATTCGGCCTTGGGCTCCTCGGCGGGCGCCGCAGCAGCGGATTCCGCGGCAGCCTTGGCCTCGGCTGCGGCCTTTTCCTCGGCGGCCTTGGCGGCGGCTTCCTCGGCTTCCTTGGCGGCGGTTTCGGCGGCCAGGGCTTCGGCAGCGGCGACGCGCTCGGCCTCGGCGGCAGCCTTGGCCTCGGCCAGAGCCTGGCGCTCTCTCGCTTCGATCTTGCGCGTACGGGAATTGGTCGATTCAAAGATGCGGGCCGACTTGCCGCGCCGATCCCTGAGATAATAGAGCTTGGCGCGCTTGACCTTGCCGCGCTTGAGCACCTCGATGCGATCGATGTTGGGCGAATGGACCGGGAAGACGCGTTCGACGCCTTCGCCATAGGAGATCTTGCGGACCGTGAAGCTTTCCATCAGCCCGCCGCCGGTGCGGGCGATGACCACACCCTCATAGGCCTGAAGGCGTTCCTTGTTGCCTTCCTGGATTCTGACCCAGACCTTGACGGTATCGCCATGGGAGAAATCGGGGATGGCGCGCTTGGCGAGGCGTTCCTCGAGCTGTTCTTTTTCGAGCTGTTCGATGATGTTCATGGTGTCAAATCCGTTCTGATCTTTTCATTGGGAAGTTTTCCAGCAGGAAGCATCGCCTGCCTTTTCTTCCGGTCTTGGTTGGACGGAGATCGCGTCGCCGGCGGCTATACAGGAGACAAGGCGCCGAGTCCATACGCCCCTTTGCCAAATTGTCGCAGGGGCTGATACACAACGCCCCGCAAATCCGAGGGGGAGAGCATTTGCGCCTCGAACGCGCCATTGCCGGAGAAGTTCTGCGCGCACTTTCGGTACTGACGCTGGTCCTTCTGAGCTTTTCCCACCCGCCCCTCGCCGCCGAGCGCCACGGCGTTTCCCAGGCGGCGAGCGATGCGGGCCAGCAGGGCGCAGCCAATATCGGCGAGGTCACGCCCGATCCGGCCAGGATGGAACACGGCGTCAAGTTCGGCGATCTCGTCCTTTATGACGCCTTCACCCGCGCCATGCCCCCTGCCGCCCGCGCCGGCGGCGGTTTCGTCTCCATTCTCAATACCGGCACCGCAAGCGACCGGCTCGTTGCCGCTTCCTCGCCCGCCGCAAAATCGTGCAACTGCACACCATGAAGATGGACAATGGCGTCATGATCATGCGCGAACTGGAGAATGGCGTCGCCCTCAAGCCCGGCGGCATGCACATCATGTTCATCGATGCGCCAAAGCCCTTCGCCGAGGGCGAGACGGTCGCGGTGACCCTGAGCTTCGAGAAGGCCGGAACGGTGACGCTTGAGCTGCCGGTCGGCGCGCTCGGCTCGACCGAAATGCCCAAGGCGGATTAAGCTGCTCTTCCCAATCGGCAACGCCCCTCGTCAATGCGAGGCGCGAGGCGACGGTACAATCCGGGAATCACAGGCGCCGACGTCTGGGCTTCTGGATTGCCGCGTGCTCTTCGAGCGCTCGCAATGACGGCGGCGCAATGGCAACCCTCATTCCAGTGCGATGAAGATCTCGGTCCTGAGGTCCTTTTCGGGCGTGGTGTCGGGGTCGTCGAGATAGACCTCCCAGGTCGGCTTGCCATAGCGCAGTCCGGCGAACTTCATCTCGCCCATGATCCTGCCATAGGTCTGCTGCAGCCCGGAATAGGCGCCGGTGTGGACGGCGTGGACGGCGCGGGTGGGCGGCGTCTTGTCGGCCAGGATCGCCCCTTCCGCCTTGGCCGCGTCGCCGGGCGCGACGAAGAAGCCGGTGCGGAATTCCATCTCGTCCTCGGAATAGTCGTAATAGACCGAAAGCGCCGCGCCGGCCGGCGGAATGGACCTGGCTTGCATGAAGTTCCACACCTCCCAGAAGGCTTCGCCCATCGCCTTGGAGATGTCCTCGGGTTTCATCGAGGACCTGCGTAGAACGTAGAGATAATCCTGTTGCCCGGTGTCGACGACTTCGTAGCTGGCCATTGCCCTCTCCCTGGTTTGTCCGTCACCTGCGAATGTGGGAAAACGGCGTGACGAAAACTGGCAGGAAGTGGCAGGAGGAGGTGCGGCAACCCGTCACGGTTTCGGCGGCAGGAGGTCGGGACGCCGGGTGCGGGTCAGCCTTTCGGCCTCTTGCCGCCGCCATCTGTCGACTCTGCCATGATCGCCCGAGATCAGCACCTCGGGAATGTCGCGGCCCTCGAAGCCCTGCGGCCGGGTGAACTGCGGATATTCGAGCAGGCCGTGTTCGAAGCTCTCGTCCTTGTGGCTCGATTCGGCGCCGAGCACGCCGGGAATAAGCCGGACGACCGCTTCGAGCAGCACCATGGCCGCCACCTCGCCGCCGGCAAGGACATAATCGCCGATCGAGATCTCCTCGAGCCCGCGCGCCTCGATCGCCCGCTCATCGACCCCCTCGAACCGGCCGCACACGATCACCACCCCCGGCCCTGCCGCCAGCTCGTGCACCCGTTTCTGGGTCAGCGGCGTGCCGCGCGGACTCATCAAAAGGCGTGGGCGCGGATCGTTCCGAGGCGAGACGGCATCCACGGCGGCGGCAAGGACATCGGGTTTCAGGACCATGCCCGGCCCACCGCCGGCCGGCGTGTCGTCGACCGTTCGGTGTTTGTCGGTAGCGAAATCGCGCAATTGTGTCGCCGCGAGCGACCACAGCCCGCCCTTGAGTGAGCGCCCGATCACCGAGGCGCCCAAGGGGCCGGGAAAGAGTTCGGGAAACAGGGTGACGATGTCGGCGCGAAAGCTCATTGGCCGCGCTCTTCTTCCCGCGCCTCGGTCTCGGAAGGCGGGTCGAGGACGACATAGCCGGCATCCGGGGCGATCTCGGGGAAATTGACCCGGGTGAAGGCGTAAAGGGCACTGGCGCCGGAAGCAAGGGCGATCTCGAGGACGTCGCCGGCGCCGAAATCCTCGATCGCCCTGACGGTGCCGATCATCCGTCCGTCCGGCATCCGCACCGTGAGGCCGATCAGGTCGGCATAGTAGAAATCGTCCTCGTCGTCCTCGGGCGGCAGCCGGTCGCGGGCGACGAAAAGTTCGAGGCCGTTGAGAGCTTCGGCCGTATTGCGGTCCGAAACCCCCTTCAGGCGCGCAACGACCATGTTCTTGCCAAGACGCGCCTTGACGATCTCGACGGTGAGGCCGGCCCGGCTGGTCTTAAGCGGTCCATAGGCGGCGATGTCGAGCGGACTGGCGCAAAAGCTCTCGATCCGCACCTCGCCCCTGATGCCATGGGCCGCGCCGATCCGGCCCATGAGCACGCGTTTGTCCTTTTTGTCCGACCGGGTGTCGGCCATAGCCTACTCGGCGGTGGCTTCTTCGGCCGCTGCCGTATCGGCCTCGGCGGCAGGCGCCTGTTCAGCTGGCGCTTCGGCCGGTATCTCGGCCGGCGCGGCTTCCGCCGCGACCAGTTCGGCGGCCTTCTTGGCCTTTTCCTCGGCGCGCTCCTTGGCCTTTTCGCCCGGTTCGGCCTTCTTGGGATTGCTCTTCGGCACCCGCTTCATCAGGCCGGCGGCGTCCAGGAACCGGGCGACGCGGTCGGTCGCCTGGGCGCCGACGGAAAGCCAGTGCTGGGCCCGCTCGGCATCGAGCTTGACACGGGCCCCGCTGTCCTTGGGCAGCATCGGGTCGTACGAACCGATCCTTTCGATGAAGCGGCCGTCACGCGGCGAGCGGGCGTCGGCGATGACGATGTGATAGAAGGGCCGCTTTTTCGAGCCGGCGCGGGCAAGGCGGATCTTGAGAGCCATTTTCTGGGTTACTCCTTTGAAAGGGTCACGTTCTGTTCAAAAGGCTGTGACGGTAGACCAGAGCCGTCTTGCCGTTGATTTCGAATTCGCGTTCGAGCCGTGCGCCGAGCTTTTCGGCCAGGCCGCGCGAAGCGAGGTTCTTCTTGTTGATCAGACTGATCAGCGTCGACCAGCCAAGCGCGGTCGCATAGCGGATGGCGGCACGGGCGGCCTCGAAGGCGTAGCCCTGGCGCTGGTAGGCGGGCCGCACCGCCCAGCCGACTTCCGTTTCGGGCCATTCGGCCGGATACCACAGGCCGCAATAGCCGAGCGGGGTCGGATCGTCTTGGCGTTGCAGCACCCAGAAGCCATAGCCGCGCAGCTGCCAGTGACCGATATAGCTTGCCAGTTTACGCCAGGCCTCGCCCCGGCTGGAAACCGGACCACCGATATAGGCGGCAGCGTTCGGATCGGCCCAGAACGATGCAAAGACTTCGAAATCCTCGTGCCGCCAGCCCCGCATGAGCATGCGTTCGGTCCTGAGTTCCGGGATCATTTCTTGCCCCCCTTGGCCGTGCCGCTGCCGAGGCCCGGAAGCCCTGGAAAGCGCGGTGCGCCACCGAGGCCGGGCAGGCCGGCACCCGAGGACTTCAGAAGCTCGTTGACATCGCTCGGCAGCGCCTTCGGCGCCTTGGCCGGTGCGGCTCCGCCGCCGCCGGCCGCCTGCTGCAGCGCCGCCGGATCCATGCCCATCTCACGCGCCATGCGTTCGAGCTGGACCGGGTCGATATTGCCCATGTCCGGCATGGAACCCATGCCGGGGGGCATGCGCCCGCCACCCAGGCCCGCCATGGCGGCGCCCAGACCCTTGCCGCGCGACATCTTCTTCATCATGTCGGCCATCTGGCGGTGCTGCTTGATCAGCTTGTTGATGTCGGAGACCTCGGCCCCGGCACCGGCGGCGATGCGCTTGCGCCGCGAGGCGTTGAGGAGCTCGGGGGTGGCCCGCTCCTTCTTGGTCATCGAGTTGATGATGGCGACCTGTCGGTCGAAGACCTTTTCGTCGACATTGGCCCCGGCCATCGCCTTTTTCATCTGGCCCATGCCCGGCATCAGGCCCATCAGGGCGCCCATGCCGCCCATCTTCTTCATCTGCAGAAGCTGGGATTTGAGATCCTCGAGATCGAAAACGCCCTTCTTGAGCTTTTTCGCCATCTTCGCCGCGTCCTGGGCGGAGACGTGCTCGGCGGCCTTTTCGACCAGGGCGACGATGTCGCCCATCCCGAGGATCCGGTCGGCGATGCGGGACGGATGGAAGTCCTCGAGGGCGTCGAGCCTTTCGCCCGTGCCGATCAGCTTGATCGGCTTGCCGGTCGCCGCCCGCATGGACAAGGCGGCGCCGCCGGGTCAGTTGAGTTCTCCTGTGTTCTGAACGATGCCGGTTTGGCCGATCAGG
>CAZKTH010000017.1:16927-24603 GCA_964555575.1 uncultured Devosiaceae bacterium
GCCGGCTTTCGAAGGAGCGGGCGAGATTGACCGCGTCCTGGCCGGTCAAGGCGTCGACGACCAGCAGGATTTCATGGGGATTGGAGACCGCCTTGATCTCGGCGGTCTCGGCCATCATCTCTTCGTCGACATGGGTGCGGCCGGCGGTGTCGAGCATCAAAACGTCGTAATTGCCGGTGCGCGCCTCCCTGTCGGCGCGTCTGGCAATCTCGACCGGCGTCTGACCGGCAACGATCGGCAGGGTATCAACGCCCACCTGCTCGCCAAGGATGCGCAACTGCTCCATGGCGGCCGGGCGGCGGGTGTCGAGCGAGGCCATGAGGACGCGCTTGTTCTGCCTGTCCTTCAGACGCCTGGCGATCTTGGCGGTGGTCGTCGTCTTGCCCGAACCCTGCAGGCCGACCATGAGGATGGGCACCGGCGGATTGGCACTCAAGGAAATCGGCACCGCCTCTTGGCCGAGCACCCTGACCAGTTCGTCATGGACGATCTTGACCACCTGCTGGCCCGGCGTCACCGATTTGGTCACCTCGGCGCCGACCGCGCGCTCGCCGATCTGGGTGGTAAAGGCCTTGACGACCTCCAAAGAGACGTCGGCCTCGATCAGCGCCCTTCGGATTTCGCGCAGGGCGAGGTCGACGTCGCCGGCGCTCAGAGCGCCGCGCCCGGTCAAACCCTTGAATATGTTGCCCAGCCGGTCGCTGAGGGAGTCGAACATCTGTCTTCCTTCCGGGCTCTCCGCGGAGCCCTCATGGTGAGCTCGTCGAACCACGAGGGCGCCAACCCTCCTCCTTCGACAGGCTCAGGATGAGGATTGGCTTCAGCCTCATCCGTTCTGCATCGGTACCGGCCGATATGGGAACCAGGGCCCCAAAAGCCAAACCACATCCGCGGGCGCAACGCGCTGGCGGATGGTGACCGCGTGTCCCGTGGATCACGCTGGTGACTCGGTCTCAGGCACTGAGCAGAGTTGGACGGCTTGTAATCGCCCCTTCACCCCGAGTCAACGTGAAGCGCCGTTCACCCGAGCCAGTCGAAGGACTTGTCGATGAAGGCCGTACCGCCGGAGCGGATCCATTCGCCATGGGCCATGATCACCTTGTCCGGCGCCCAGGACCTGACCTTTTCGAGGGCGCTTCGGCCTTCGGCCTTGCCGAACCAGGTCAGGCGCAGTTCGAGCGGCGCCTTGCCGAAAGGTTCGGTGATGCGCCAGAGCCGGGCGACGGCGTGTTTCCAGCCATGCCAGTGCGCCTTGAGGAAATCGGCCGAGAAATTCTCGGTCAGATCGGTGAAGATCGCCGTCTTTGACGGTTTGTGGAAGAACACCGCCTCTTCAAGCATCGGGTTGCCGCGAAAAATCACCTGGTCGATCGCATCGGCCCAGTCGGGCGGCGGGGTATCGTCGAGCCAGTCGGTGATCCCGACATGCGCGAGTTTCCTTTTCACCGAGGGCAGGGCCCAGATGCGCGCCTCGGACCAGACCGCGTGCCAGTCCTTGAGGAACAGATGGTGCAGGCGGTTGGGCGAGACGAGATGGGCGGGCATGCCGAGCGCCGCCACTTCGGCCTGCAGATCCGTGTCGAGGGCGATCGGCGACCAGACCCAGAGTGTGTTTTCGGCAAGCCGCGCCACCACCATGCGGGTCGGATAGGGAAAGGAATAGAAATCGACCACCGGTCCGTCGGCGATCCAGATCTCCGCGCCAATCTCGACGAGCCGTGTCATTTTTCCTCCCGATGCCGGAGCGTTCCCGAACCGGGCTCAGTCGTCCAGCGCCGCAAGCAGCGGTTCGATGTCGTCGATTCCGGCAAGATGCTTTTGGCTCAGGGCGAAATTGAAAGTGATCGTCTTGCGGCCCGGCACGAAGATGCACATGTCGAGGCCGGGATGGAAACTGCCGGCATGCACCGGCTCGACCATGTTCCTGGTCAGCGGCCCCTGCAGCCGATGCGGCGGCGTCACCGACAGGTTGAGATGATAGAAGCCGGCGAAGCGGAAAATCCGGTCCGAATAGAGGAAAGGCAGCCAGCGCCGCATGAAGCGGTGGGCGCCGAACACGGCCTGCAGCAGACCCTGGGTTTGCCGCCGGTCCTTCCTTTCCAGCCGGTCGATCTCGGCTTCGATGGTCCGGGCGAAGGTCAGGAAGTCCGGGCTGACCCTGAAGCGCGCCTCGGTCATCCAGTGGCGGAAATAGGCGCCTTCGCCGCCGGCACGGCTGGCCATGTCTATGGTCGCATAGATGGCCGAGAGCTTGCGGCGCGAATAGACCTTGCCGTCCCTGTTGAGGGCAAAGCACGCCAGGGCGAACATCAGGCTGCGCTGGCGAAGGCCGAGTTTCGCCGCGACGCGCTTCAGCTGCTCGCGCTCCAGAACGAGACTGCGGGCGACCTTGTCCACCCTGCGCGGCGCGATGGCGAGCGCGATCAGCAATTGCGCCGGCCCGAGCAGCGCCGCCGTCAGCCTGAAGCCGAGCCGGCGCAGCGCCGAGTGCCGCAGTTCCGGGGCGGTGAGGGCGCTGTGTCCGGTCGGCTGCGAGCGGCTGAGCAAGGCCGAATCCGCCCCTTCGAACAGCGCATGGGTCGAGACCACCAGAAGCACCGCCCGCCGGCCCGCCGCATCTGCTCCGTCGCGGTGGATGGCGGCGCGAATTCTCAGCATCGGCAGGTCGTGCCGGGCGAAGATGTCCGTGCCCGACACGTCCCAGGCATCGGGATAGGCAGAAAGATCGTCCGTCTGTTCGACCGAAACGATCCTGGCGAGCGCCTCGCGGTCGAGCGTCCGGCCGGATAGCTCGTGATAGAGAGCGCCGAGTTCCGGGATGTGGGCCGCCACGTCCCCGGCCAGGTCGATCAGGCTGTCCCGATCGGGCGTCTTGTCGAAAAAGGCGGCGAAATAGACGGTCTGACGGGCCTGATGGCAGTACCATTGATGGTTGGTGAAGCGCGCAAACGCCTGCGATGACGCAGGCGCGTTGGCGACGGGTCCATCGAGCGTGAAGGTGTCGGCGATCTCGGGAACCGTCACTGTCCGTTCCGGCGCAACGGTTTCTTGCCCTGCTTCTCGAGTTCGGCTTCGAGCTTTTGCTCGAGCTCGACGAGATCGTCGGGCAACGGCAGGCCCTCGGCCTTGAGTTCATTCAGCCGTTCGCGCACCATTTCCTCGAGTTCGTGATAGTCGTGAGGCTGGTTGGTCATCTTTCCGAGAAGATCGATGATCTTTGCCCTGATGTCGTCGAAGGCCATATCCGGCTCCTGATGTCATACTTGTCGATCCCTCCGCTATCCTGCTTGCCTGCCGGACGCAAGGGGATTGCAGGCACGACAAAGGCTCAACTAAGCTCTTGCGCAAACATGCTCCCCTCGAGGTTCTTTCATGCCACACACCCAGTTCGCCGCCGAAATCGACCGGCTCGCCGAGATCGCCATCAAGGTCGGCGTCCGGCTCGCCGAGGGCCAGGATCTCGTCATGACCGCGCCGGTCGCGGCCCTGCCCCTTGTCCGCCGCATCACCGAAGAAGCCTACAAGGCCGGCGCCGGCCTGGTGACGGTGCTGCTCAATGACGAGAACATCGCCCTCAGCCGCTACCGGTTCGGCCACGACCTGAGCTTCGACCGGGCCCCCGGCTGGCTCTACGAGGGCATGGGCAAGGCCTTCGGCAACAATGCCGCCCGTCTCGCCATCTCCGGGGAGAACCCGATGCTGCTTTCCGATCAGGACCCGGCAAAAATCGCCCGCGCCAATCGCGCCAATTCGCTGGCCTACAAGCCGGCGCTCGAAAGGATCTCCGGCTTCGACATCAACTGGTCGATCGTTTCCTACCCGACGGCGAGCTGGGCCAGAACGGTCTTCCCCGACGACCAGGAGGAAATGGCCGTCGCCAAGCTCGCCCACGCCGTGTTCGCCGCCAGCCGTGTCGACAGGGACGATCCGGTCGGCGCCTGGGCCGAACACAACGCCGTGCTCCGGAAGAAATCCGGCTGGCTCAACGACATGAATTTTGCGGCCCTGCACTATTCGGGGCCCGGCACCGACCTGACGGTCGGGCTGGCGGACGGTCATCACTGGGCCGGCGGAGAGGCGACGGCCAGGAACGGCATCACCTGCAACGCCAACATCCCGACCGAGGAAGTGTTCACCACCCCGCACGCGCAAAAGGTTTCCGGCCATGTCGCGGCGACCAAGCCCCTTTCCCATCAGGGCACGCTGATCGAGAACATCTCGGTCAAATTCGAGGCCGGCCGCATCGTCGAGGCGCATGCCACGCGGGGTGAGGACGTCTTCAACCGGCTGCTCGACACCGACGAGGGGTCGCGCCGGATCGGCGAGGTGGCGCTGGTGCCCCATTCCTCGCCGATCTCGCAATCGGGGATTCTTTTCTACAACACGCTCTTTGACGAGAACGCCGCCTGCCACATCGCCCTCGGCCAGTGCTACGCCAAGGCCTTCCGCGACGGCACGAAGATGACGCCCGACCAGATCAAGGCCCAGGGCGGCAATTCCTCGCTCATTCACGTCGACTGGATGATCGGTTCGGATCAGGTCGACATCGACGGCATCACCGCGGACGGCACGCGCGTACCTGTCTTCCGCAAGGGCGAGTGGGCGTGAGGATCGGTCCGGTCCGACGCCGGCCCTGGAGCAGGAGTTCTGACGGAACCGGAACGCAACGTGCTCCAGAGCGTTTTCAGGCGAAGTGGATGCCGGTTCGCCGGTTCGAAAACGCGACCACTCGATAACCTGGAGCTTCCGTTCTGATTCCATCAGAACGGAAAATGCCCTAGTCCGGGGCCGAACCGGACTTCAGCGCCTTCACAAGCGGCGCGAGCGCGTCCCCGTAGCGTTCGGCAAGTTTTACCGATGAATTGTAGATCGGCCGGCGCACCTGGTGGGCGCTTGCCGTGTTCACCACGCGTTTGGAGGTATGAAAGGCAAGGCAGGCATCGTCCCAGTCGAGACCGCAATGGGCGATCAGCTTTCGCGTTTCGGTCTCGGGATCGGCGACAAGGGCTTCATAGTCGAGGGTCAATATGGCACCCGGCATCACCTCGTCCCAATGGCGCATCAATTGCTGGTAAAGCCGGTAATACTCGCCCAGTTCGGTCAGATCGTAGGAGAAGGCCAGCCCGCTTGCGGCGAAGTAATTCTTGAAGATCGACAGACAGGTATCCATCGGCGACCGGCGACAATGGATGATCCTTGCCTTGGGCAAGGCAAGATGGATCAGCCCGGCATAAAGGAAATTCATCGGCATCTTGTCGGTGAACCGGCCTTTGGTTTCCATGCGTTCATGGACCAGCCCGAGATAATATTCCGCCGTCTTCAGAATCGGATCGGCGTCGGTTTCCAGCCGAATCGTCGGTGGAAACCTTTCGTCGGACAGACCGGCCAGTTGCGCTGCCGCGCCTAATAGGGTCAGTTCACCACCCGCCGTGACGTCGCGATGGCTCGAAATGATCGTCTCGACCAGCGTTGTCCCCGATCGCGGCATGCCCACGATGAATATCGGCTCGGCGGAGTCGTGGCCCGCCGCGCCGAACCTTTCGAACCGCTCCGGGGTGAACAGCGCCCGCAGCCGATTGAATCTTTGTGCTGTTTCTTCAGCGGAGTAGTCGAATTCCCTGCGTCTTATGGCATTGCCTTCCACAAGATAGTCGAAGGCCCGACCATAGTTTTTCCGATCTTCCTCGATCTTTCCCAGGGCAAAGGCGAGTTGTCCGCGGCCCTCGCTGTCCTGTTCGAACCTTTCATAGGCCGACCGGATCTCGGCCGTGGTTTCGTCTTCCTGCTCGAAGCGACCTGCCCAGGAGATAATCCTGTAGGCCTCGGCCCTGTCGGGATTGATGCGCAACACGGACTTGTATGCGGCAATCGATCCGGCGCTGTCGCCGTACTGCCCGAGAATGGCTCCCTTGAGAAAATAGATCTGCTCCTGGCGATCATCGTAGCCAAGGGCCCGATCGAGGCATTCCAGGGCCTCCTGCAACCGTCCGAGCTCCGACAGAGCCTGGGCCCGATTGGCCAGCAGATCTCCATTTTGCGGCTCGAATTCCAGAGCACGATCATAGACTTTCAGTGCTTCCGCGTGGAGCTGAAGCTTGATCAACGCAATGCCGAGATTGTTGGAGGTTTCTGCAACCGGCCCGTATTCGAGGGCCTTGCGGAGCACCTTCACGGCCGAGGCATTGAGATTGCGGTGCACAAGCACGGCGCCGAGATTGCCCAATGCACCGATATAGTCTGGAGCGATCGCGAGGGCATTTTCAAACGCAGTCGTCGCTTCTTCCAGCCGGTTCGACGCCATGAGGCTTAGGCCGAGATTGTTGTAGGCCTCGGCGTAGCGCGGCTTGAGCGCAAGCGCTTTCTTGAAGCATTCGACGGCAAGATCGTGGCGTCCGATCTCCTTGTAGGAAACGCCGAGATTGTTGTGAAGCGGCGGTAGTTTGTCGGTGATCGCCAATCCCGCCTTGAAGGTCTCGATACTGTCTTCGGTCCGGCCGAGCGCCCGGTAAAGATCTCCCAGATTGTTCAGCAGTACCGTGTTTTCGGGATCGAGGCTGCATGCCTTGGTCATGCGCTCCAGCGCCAGCGTGAGATGACCGTCCTCCCGGTCGATGAGCCCGAGAAGATGATTGGCGTCCGGGTCGTCCGGGCGGGCCTGCAGCACCTTCTCGTAAAGCGGCCGCGCTTCCCTGGTCTGTTTGCGCTGGTGCAGGGCAATGGCGCGATCCAGCCATTGATCGATCTGCGATTGCTGCGACATGTCCTGGCGGCTCCGGCTCATCCCTGTTTCGCCCGGGCTTGATGCCGCCATGAACGCATCGGCGTCAAGAGCACCAAGACCACGCGCCGAGCGTGGCCGGCCCGTTCCGGACTGTCGGCGTTTGTCTGGGGCTTCCACCAGCACGGCATCGGCGACATTGGCCAAGCCGCGCCTTGCGGCCGGAAAGTGCATTCCGGCAGGCCGGGCGGAAACCCTATGACGATGAGCCGGCCTCCAATGCCTTCAGAAGCGGTGCGAGCGCGTCTCCGTAGCGCTCGGCAAGCTTGACGGAAGACGTGTAGATCGGCCGGCGGACCTGATGCATGCTCTTTGTGTTCACCACGCGCCTGGAGGTGTGAAAGGACAGGCAGGAATCGTCCCAGTCGAGTCCGCAATGGGCAATCAGCCTGCGGGTCTGCCCTTCCGGATCGGCGATCAGGGCCTCGTAGTCGATGGTGTAGATGGCGCCCGGCATCACCTCGTCCCAATGGCGCATCAGTTGCTGATAGAGCCGGTAGAATTCGCCCAGTTCGGTCAGGTCATAGGCGAAGGCCAGCTGATCCTCCGCAAAGAGATTCTTGAAGATCGACAGGCTGGTATCCGCCGGCGATCGGCGACAATGGACGATCCTGGCATTCGGCAGGGCCAGATGGATGAGCCCGGCATAGAGAAAATTCGTCGGCTGTTTATCGGTAAACCGTCCTTGGGTTTTGAGGCGTTCCCGCACCAGTCCCAGATAGAGTTCCGCGGTTTTCCGAATCGGGCTGCCATCTGCCACCAACCGGATCGATGGCGGAAAGCCCTCGTCGGACAGGCCGGCCAGGTGGGCCGATCCGCCGAACAGGCTGAGCTCGCCGGCCGCCGTGACGTCGCGATGGCTCGAAATGATCGTCTCGACCAGCGTCGTGCCGGAGCG
>CAZKTH010000018.1:0-19341 GCA_964555575.1 uncultured Devosiaceae bacterium
GCGCCCATCGTCTAGCGGTTAGGACGGCGCCCTTTCACGGCGCAAACAGGGGTTCGATTCCCCTTGGGCGTACCATATCCATTTAGTTCAACATTTCTTTTCATGGCCTTGCGGCGGTGCTTGTCCAACCTTTCGATCGGGTTGGACAATTTCTTGTCCGTCGTCAGGATATTTGGCGCGATTGGCGGCGTGACCTGCAGGTGGGCGGCGTTCAAACATCCGCTCACTGCGGATGGCCGGGCGCGTAGGGAAACTGCAGCGCCTTGTAGTGGTCGAGAGGCTGCGGCGGCGGGGTGTGGCCTTCAGGCATCGGCAAGCCCGAAACCTCCTGGAAATAGGCGACCAAGGCATCGCGCCACCACGTGGCCTCGCGTTGCTGGATTCCGAGGAAGGCATCCACCTGGGCAAAGCGGCGCGCATCGACATGGGACCTGACCTCAAGCCAGGTCTCCCGCATCGCCCTCACCTCATCCACCCCCAGATCGAATTTCTCGACCAGGCTCGCCCACAGGGTCTTGCCCGATTTCATTTCGAAATCCCAGGGCACATGGTGGAACCACAAGAGGTATTTCTCGTTGAAGGCATGCGGATCGGCGAACAGCGCCGCCAGCTCGGGCGCATATTGTGAAATGGCATTGCTGCCATCCCTGGTGCGGTCGAAGCCGATGCCGTTGCTGTCGGCGCGGCTGTAATAGGCCGGGTTCCATTCCGGGCGCGTGAGGTCGGAAATCCAGGGGCCGGGACCGTAGTGATGGCCGGTCGCGAACTGATGGTGCAGGCCGTATGGCATCATGTAGTTCACCAGCGTTTCGTGCGATTGCATCATCATGTCGACGACCGGGCGGACAAGAGCCTCGGCGCAGCCGAAACTCATCTTCACCCACTCCTCGGCAATCCGGCGGGAACTCATGTCCGGATCCCATGCGAGCCGCCCGAACGCATACCAGTTCGCCTGGTTGAACACCCCGCCGGTCCAGGCGCGATCCGTGCCGATATTGGCAACGCCCGCCATGCCGGTCACGGTTTGCGGAAAAACCTCGCCCGTCAGGATCCTTGAAACGCTCGTGCCCTTGCCGGCTGCGAAGGTGTCGAATTTCAGCACTTCCTCGAAGGCCGGGCCGAGATAGACCAGATGCGTGGCCTGGCCGAGATATTCCTTGGTGATCTGGACTTCCATCATCACCGGCGTCTTGGTCACCCCACCGAAAATGGGCGAGAAGGGCTCGCGCGGCTGGAAATCGACGGGGCCGTTCTTGGCCTGCAGGATGACATTGCTTCTGAACGCACCGTCGAGCGGCTTGAAGGCATTAAGCGCTTCGGCGGCGCGATCGGAGACGGCATCGGAAGCGTAAACGAACGTCCGCCAGATCAGAGTGCCACCATGCGGCGCCAAGGCGTCGGCGATCATGTTGGCGCCATCGGCATGGCTGTGCCCGGTATCGTTCGGGCCGGGCTGGCCTTCCGAATTGGCCTTGACCAGGAAGCCGCCGAAATCCGGGATCAGGGCATAGATTTCGTCGGCCTTGCGTTTCCACCAGTCGCGCACTTCGCCGTTGAGCGGATCGAGGGTCGGCAGGCCATCGAGACCCGCCGGCGTGGCAAAATTGACGGACAAGAAGACACGGATGCCATAGGGCCGGAAGATGTCGGCAAGCCTGGCGACCTTCACAAGAAAGGACGACGCCAGCACTTCTGGCGCGGCATTGACGTTGTTGAGCACAGCCCCGTTGATGCCGATCGAGGCATTGGCGCGCGCATAGTCGGTGTAGCGGGGGTCGGCGTAGTCCGGCAGCGTCCACCAGTCCCAGATGGAGCATCCGGCATAGCCGCGCTCGACGCTGCCATCGGGATTGTCCCAATGGTTGAGGAGCCTGAACGCCAGTCTGGGGGACGAGACGAGATCGATATCGTCCGGCGCGCCGCCCGTCTGGATGTGCCTGAGGAAGGCAAAGCAGCCGTAAAGGACGCCGACATCCTCGTTTGCCGCGATGACGGTGACGCATGCACCATCGACAGTTGCGCTCCTCACGACATAGCCGTCCCTGCCGATCGTTTTCAGGGGCAGATCGAGCGTCGCGAGGACGGGCAGGCTAAGCGGGGTGCCCACAAGGATGCTGCCCGGCTCGAGGACGCTTCCGTCTCCCGTCCCGGCATGCCGGACCGGAATAGGATCGAGAAGCATCGCGAACAGGGCCCTTTCGAGTTCCGAGCGCGCCGATATCAGGATCGGGCTTTCGGTTCCCACCATCAGTGCCGTGGCAGAGGCACCGACGGCCTTTCGGCGCTTTTCCGCCAGCGGCAGATAGCGCAGCCAGAGGTCGTAGCCATCATCGTCGAGCCTGGCGGCCGGACACGTCCCATCATCGTCGCCTGTGAGGGCGGCCAGAAAGCGCGGGATCAGGTTCGTCATTGTGATTCAATCACCTGGGCCGGACGGAATGGCCGGCCTTGTTCATATATGCCCCGCCGGGAACACTTGCGAAAGCCTGGACAGGATCGGAACCGGACACGCAAGGACCTGCAGGCAAGGCATCGTCCCGAGAATGGGAAACCCATGGCAGGCGCTGGCAAGCCCGAAAAGGCTTGCCATCCAGCGAGTTACAGGCGGCTGGGCCGGACCGTCCTGTTGTTGACGGCTCCACCTTTCGCGCCCGACAAGGACAATGGCTTCGTCGCCGGGCCGCGGCACGGAACCCGTCATCAAACCCGACATTCAAAGCGCGTCACGAGCCCTTTGCGGGAAGCTTAGTTAATTGATATTGTTGCACTTCTGAGCGCAACAGAAAGCGACATCGAACCAGACATGGAATTGCTGCAGGATCCAGGAGAAACCATTGGTCTGATGGAGCCCATGCTCATCTCCGGGAGCGCGAGATCGCGCACGCGCCTGACCGGTCTGGCAATTGAGTTCACCGCGCGCTCGACCGGATTCCGCGCCAGTCTGCCAGCCGGCGTGATGATGTCTCTCGCCAATTTGGTGCGGGCGATGGATAATTGATGGTCGACGGACGGGCAACGCCGGTCTGAACCGCCCCGTCAATTTCTGCAAGATGCATCATCACTTCAGAGGAAGCTGCCGGCCACCGGGACTCCGGAAGCCGGCAGTTCTTCAGTCAGCAATGCGCCCCATGCACCCTCACGCGTAGCGGGTTCGTGCATTGAGCCCAAAACGGCTCATCCCAGGATGTAGCGACAGAACTGGAGGGCGGCGCGTGCGTCTTCGTCGAGCTGAGCCTCGGTTGCTCCGTTACTCAGGTCTCTCCAGACCTTGATGTCTTGACCGATGGTCCCTCCCGATTTCACGAAGGGTTCCATGACAACGCTGCCCTGGTAATCGATGTCGCGCAGCGCTTCGGCCAGATCCTTCCAGGGGATGAGACCCTTGCCGGGAACGCGGCGGTTGTTTTCCCCGATGTGAAAATGGCCGAGGTGGTGTCCGGCCGTGCGGATCGCCTCGCCGAAGCTGTCTTCCTCGATGTTCATGTGAAAGGTATCGAGCATCACCTTGACGTTCGGCTTGTCGACTTCCTCGACAAAGGCGACACCCTCGGCTGCCGTGTTGAGGACGTGGTTTTCAAACCGGTTCAGGACCTCCATGCACAGGTTGATGCCGAGATCGTTGGCGAAATCCGCGATGCCGCGGACGCCTTCGACGCCAAGAGCCCAGTCCGCGGCCTTGTCGACCGGCTGGGAATAATCGACCGGCCAGTAGCTGTAGAGGGCGCCACCGATCAAATGGATGTCGAGCTTGGACAGAGCGGTCAGTGTCTGTTCGAAATAGGTGTGCCCGGCCCGGCGAACGTCCTCGTCCGGCGAAGCCAGATAGAGGTCTTTCGGCGGTCCCAGACCCGCCGTCAGCATGACATTGTGACGCTTGGCGCTTTCACGGATTGCCGCAAGGCCGGCATCGTCGAGCGTATGCAGATAACGGGCCGGAAGCTCGACGATGTCGAAACCCAGGTTCGCGACTTTCTCGACGTAGTGCAGATGGTCTCCGCCCCACTCGCTCTCCCAGTAGGAGTAGTAGATTCCGTATTTCATGGTTGGATTTCCCTTGAAAAACCGGGACTGAGCCAATCTGGCAGCCCAGGAGGGCGGCCATGCCGACCGCGCCCGGGGCCTAGCCGATCTCTATCTCGTTCCAGTGATGATAGGGCCTGTCGGGCGTGCAGATGATGTTCGGGAAATGCGGATTGTGCAAGGCGCCGGGATACATCTGGTCTTCGAGGCAGAAGCCCGAATTGTTGCCATAGCGCCGGCCGCCAAGCCCCGGCACGGGCACATCGGTTCCCACCCCGTTGTAGAACTGCACCGCAGGCTTGCCGCTATAGAGCTTCAGCGTCAGGGCACCATCCTCGCCGGTGACGATCGCCACCGGATCGGCGGGATCGCGGCCGGCTCTGAGCACGAAATTGAGATCGTAGTTGATGCCGCGTCCGGCGCCGAAGCGCATGCTGCGCGGGTTGAGGAAGTCGTCGATGGTGTTGGCGACCGGAACGATGGCACCGGTCTGGATCAGATCAGGGCCCGCCGCGGTCCGTGCCACGCCGTCCGGCACATGCACGAGGTGGTCGAGCACCGTGTCGGTCTCGCCGAGATTGAAATACTGGTGCTGCACCAGCGAAATCGGCGTCGGCCGATCAGGCATGCCGGTCATTTCGAGATACAGGCTGTTGCCCTCGAGCCTGTAGGTCGCCTCGAACCGGACCATGCCGGGATAGCCCATGGCGCCGTCCGGACTGACATGGGTGAACTTGACGGCGTTGGCGGCGCTGTCGATTTCCATGTCCCAGACCTGACGGCCGATCCCTTCCGGCCCACCGTGAAGATGGTTGGGTCCCTCGCCCGGCGGAAGCGAATAGGTCTTGCCGTTCAGGGTGAACGTGCTGTTCCTGATGCGGTTGGCCACGCGGCCGACCAGCGCGCCGAAATAGGGCGAATGCGCGGGATAGGGATCGAAGGTC
The DNA here is from genome assembly GCA_964555575.1 of uncultured Devosiaceae bacterium. Taxonomy (GTDB): domain Bacteria; phylum Pseudomonadota; class Alphaproteobacteria; order Rhizobiales; family Devosiaceae; genus JAHJQZ01. The sequence continues at coordinate 4,965 of CAZKTH010000018.1, forward strand.
TCGAAGCCGAGCACGACCGAACGCGGCTTGCCTGCGACCGGAACCTGCCAGTCGCGCACGACGACACCCCAGTTGATCAGTGCGATCCGTGCGCCGGTGGCGCTTTCCAGTACCACTTCCTCGACAGGCTTGCCGGCATGCATGCCGATGGTCTTTTTCGCGAGCATATCCCGTTTCCCTTTTAAGGACGCCGTCTTGCGGATTGTCCTGGCCCTGCGCCGGTCGACGCGGTGGCAGGGACGGATGGTATCTTCTGCGTCGGACTTCTCAAGCAGTTCCGTCCGGCGCCCGATCCTGCGGGGGAAAGGGGATCGGGCGCCTGATTCGCGAACCGCGATATCTCAACTCATCCACTGGCCGCCGTCGACATTGTAGCACTGGGAAACGATGTAGTCGGCCTCCGGGGTGGCCAGGAAGATCGCCATGCCGACGAGGTCCTGAGCCGTGCCCATGCGGCCGAAGGGGACGCCCAGGCCGACTTCCTTGCGCTTCTGGCCGGGCGCCTTGTTCTCGAGCCTGGCAAAGAAGGCATCGACCCCGTCCCAATGCTCGCCATCGACCACGCCCGGCGCGATGGCGTTGACGTTGATGCCGTGCTTGATGAGATCGAGTCCGGCCGACTGGGTGAAGGAGATCATTGCCGCCTTGGTGGCACTGTAGACCGCGACCAGTGCTTCGCCGCGCCGTCCGGCCTGGCTCGCCATGTTGATGATCTTGCCGCCACCGCCGCGGGCGATCATGTGCTTGGCCACGGCCTGCAGGGTGAAGACGGCGCCGGTGAAGTTGACGGCGAAGACCTTGTCGTAGTCGGCCCGGTCGATCTCGACGATCGGGGCGGCCGTGAACAGGGCCGCGTTGTTGATCAGGATGTCGATGCGCCCGAGCTTTTCGATCGCCTCGGCGACGCCGGCGTCGATGCTTTCCTGCCTGGTCACGTCCATGTCGATGGCGATGGCGGCGTCGCCGATCTGCGCGGCGGACTTGCGTGCCCGTTCGATGTTGATGTCGGCGATCGCCACCCTGGCGCCCTCGTGCACATAGGCCTCGGCGAAGGCAAAACCGATGCCGCGCGCGGCGCCGGTGATCAAGGCGGTCTTTCCCGCGAGTCTTTGTAGGCTTGTCATGGTCCTTGCTCTTTCAAATGCTCAACGCGTGGTGTAGCCGCCATCGATTACCAGCACATCACCCGTTATATAGCTAGAGGCGGGCGAGGCGAGGAACAGGGCCGCGGTCGCCACCTCGTCAGGTTGACCGACACGCTGCATGGGGGTCATGCTCTTCCAGATCGGGAACCAGTCCGGGTTGTCGATGCCGCCCTGGGAAAGCTCGGTCTGAATGTATCCGGGCGCCAGGGCGTTGACGCGGATGTTGTCGAGCGCCAGCTCGCTGGCAAGGCTCTTGGACATCATGTGAACCGCCGCCTTGGAGGCGTTGTAGGCGACCTGGTTCTGCGGGATGTTCGAGGCGATGCCGGACATCGAGCCGACATTGACGATTGTACCGCCGCCCTGGGCCCGCATCGGCGGAATCGCTGCCTTGCAGCACCGGAACACGGCATCGACATTGATCGTCATGATGCGGTCCCACGTCTCGTCCGGATAGTCGGCGCTGTCGCCATGAATGGCGATGCCGGCGCTGTTGACCAGCACGTCGAGCCGTCCGGCCTTGTCGAGGACTTCGGCCACGAGCGCCGCCGGCGCCTTGGGATCGGTCAGATCCAGAGCGATGTACGTCACGTCATAGCCTTCGGCTCTGAGCCTGGCTTCAACGCCGGCCCTGTCATCCCGACCGGTGATGAAAAGCCTTGCACCCGCCTGTCCGAAGGTCCGGGCGATGGCGGCACCGATGCCGCCCGTGCCGCCGGTAATCAGTGCAACCTTGTTGTCAAGACGGAAACGGTCCAGCATGTCGTGTGGAAGTGCCATGATACTGTTCCTTTGTCCTTGATGTTCCTCAGAAATCCCTGCTCCGGACACGCTATCAGAGGTCGAGGCTCTGCGGCATGATCACGAGGTCGCGGATGGTGATCGAGGGCGGACGCGTTAGCATGAACATGACGGCTTCGGCGATTTGGTCGGCCTCCATCAACGTGCCCTTGGCGATGGCATCGTCGAGCTTTGATTGCTCCCAGTCGCTCAGAAGCGCCGTCACGACCGGTCCCGGCAGGATCGCACCGACGCGAATGCCGTATGGGATAACCTGTTGTCTCAATGTGTGGACGAAGGCCTGGATGGCGAATTTCGAAGCCACGTAGATCGGCTCGATCGCCAACGGTATGACACCGGCGATCGAGCTGGTGAAGATGATGTCACCGGTCTTTCGCGCGACCATCCCGGGCAGGATCGAGTGCACGGCCCTGAATGTCGCGTTGATGTTGAGATTGAGCATCTTGTCCCAGGTGTCGGGATCGCCGGTCAGAACCTGGCCGCCGACATAGGAGCCGGCATTGGCGTGAAAGATGTCGAGCGGCCCGACCAGCGCCTCGATCCCGGCGGCCATGGCCGAGTTCTGCTTGCCGTCGAGCAGGTCGACGACGAGGGGATAGGCATGTTCGCCAAGCTCCTGACACTTTGCCCGCAACTGGTCTTCCGCATTGTCGATCAGGACGACCTTGGCGCCTTCGTTGAGCATGAAACGCGCGCATTCAAGCCCGATTCCGGATGCTGCGCCCGTGACGGCGGCGGTCTTGCCTGCAAGCTTGTCCGACATTTTCTGGATCCTTTATCTGCCTAGGCACGCCCATGACTGGCGCGCGAGCGCCGGGCGAGAGAGTCGACGATCACGGCGATGGCAAGAACCGCTCCCGTGATCATGTAGCGAAGCGAAGAACTGAGATTGAGCAGGGTCAGTCCATTGGAAATGGACTGAATGACGATGATGCCCAGCAGCGCCGACCAGGCCGATCCACGGCCACCGAACAGCGAGGTGCCACCGATGACGGCCGCCGCGATCGCGTTGAGATTGACATCACCGGTGCCGGCCTGAATGCTCGAGGAGGCGAGCCTTGCCGCCGCGAACACGCCGCCCAGGGCCGCAAAGGACGAGCCCAGCACGAACGCCGTCGTCCGGATGAAAGGCACATTGATGCCCGAGCGCCGCGCCGCCTCGGCATTGCCGCCGACGGCGTACATGGACCGGCCCCATTTCGTTCGCGTCAGCGCATAGTCCATGACGATGACGAAGACGACGAAGACGGCGAACATCCACGGCACGCCGCGTCCCAATTCCAGATAGAAGACCGCGAAGACCAGAGCCAGGGTCAGGAGCCCCGCCTTCACCAAGATCACGCTCAGCCCGGACGAGGACAGGTTGGCGACAGTGCGCCGCTTCATGTTCCTGATGCCGTTCAGGACCATGGCCACGCCGGCAACCAGCGCGAGCGCATAGGACAGCCAGGGCGGCAGGATCTGAAGCTGACCGAACGCCACCAGATCGGAGGTGAAGGGCAGGTTGATCGATCCTGTCGGCCCGAGAATGTAGAGCTGCATGCCGAGCAGCGCCAAAAGCCCGGCGAGCGTGGCGATAAAACTCGGCATCTCGAAACGGTTGCGCAGAAAACTGTAGACCAGACCGGTCAAAGCACCGGCGAGGACGGACCCGAGAATGGCAATCGGCATCGGCAGGCCGGTGGAAACCCACAGCACGCCGAGCAGCGCCGACGACAGCCCGCTCATCGACCCGACGGACAGATCGATTTCGCCGAGCAGAAGCACAAAGACGATGCCCAGGGAGATGAGACCGACGGCAGAGGCGTCGAACAGCAGGTTGGCAAGATTGTTCGGGGCGAGAAAGATCGGATTGAGCGAGGTGAACACGATCGAGATCAGGATGAGCCCGACGACCACCGGGAGCATGCCGAGATCGCCCGAGCGCACCCGCTCGATGAAGCTATGCAGCACGCCGGCAAGCCCTTCCTCGTGATGAACGCGCGTATCGGCGCGGTCGAGCTGCGGCGCATTGGAGTTGTCGCCCTTGTTCTGGCTCATTGTCCGTCCTCCGCTGTTTCGAGCTTGCGCGATTCACGGCGTGACACGGCATTGTCCGACGCCCCCATGATGGCGGCGATGATCTCTTCGTGACTTGTGTCGGCGGCGAATATGCCGTTGTTCCGTCCAAGCCTCAGAACCGCGATGCGGTCCGCCACGGCGCGCACGTTTTCCATGTTGTGCGAGATGAGAATGACGCCATGGCCACGCTCGCGCAGCCGTTCGATCAGATTGAGAACCTCCGCCGTCTGGGCGACGCCCAGAGCGGCCGTCGGTTCGTCGAGCATGATGACCTCCGGTTCGAGCAGCAGCGAACGGGCAATGGCGACGGTCTGGCGCTGGCCGCCCGACAGCGAGGCGACCGGTTCGCGCACCGAGGGAAGGCGTGCCGCCAGTTCGCCGAGCAGCGTCCAGGCGCGAACCTCCATCTGCACCTCGTCCATCGCCCAGGGCGACATCTCCTGGCCGAGAAACAGATTGGCGACAACATCGAGGTTTTCGCAAAGGGCGAGATCCTGGAAGACGGTCGCGATGCCGAGTTCGAGCGCCTTGCCGGGATTTTCGATGGTCACGGGCTTGCCAAGATATTCGATGGTGCCGGATGTCTGCTGGAACACGCCGGCCAGAATCTTGACAAGGGTCGACTTGCCCGCGCCGTTGTCGCCGACCAGGGCGACCACTTCGCCGGCATAGACGTCAAGCGCAATATCGTCGAGGGCAGTGACGGCGCCGAATGACTTTGAAATACCGGTCAGGCGCAGCAGGAGCTGCCCACGTTCGTGGCGCTCATTGGTCCGTGTCATGCGAAACTCTCCTCCAATCAGGTTCCAAACCGGTATATGCAGTATATGCCGGTTGGAGAACAATGCGGCGCCGGAGGGAGGGACCGGCGCCGCAGTTACGGACCTACAGCAGACCCATGGCCTTGCAGGACTCGACGAACTCGCCGACGCAGATCTCGGAGGCGGGGGTGATGCCGGTGTCGACGATCACTGCCTTGAGATTTTCCTTGGTCACCACTTCGGGAACGAAGAGCTGCGAGGGCGTGTTGTAGAGCGTGGTCGTGGGTTTCGGCGTCTCGCCCTTGAGGAAGGCGTAGGCGGCGTTTGCCGCGGCACGTCCGACGATCTCGCTTGGCTTGGAGATCGTGTTGTACTGGTCGCCGGCGACGATCCGCTGCAGTGCGGCCAGTTCGGCATCGTTGCCGGTCACGGGCGGGATGGGATCAACGCCCGCCGCCTTCAGGGCGGCGATGGAAGCGCCAGCGGTCCCGTCATTGGCCGCGACCACGCCAATGATCTGATCACCAAAGCGGGTGATCTGTCCGGCAACCCATTCCTGGGCCTTGGGCGGCGACCAGTTCGGCGTGTCGTATTCCGCCAGGGTCTTGTACTCGGACGCGGCGAGGGCGTCGCGCGAGCCCTTGGCGATCAGGCGGGCGGCAGCGTCGGTCGGGGAACCGTTGACCTGCAGGACGCCGTCGCCTTCAGGTGATACACCGGTAGCCCGCAGATGCTCGACCAGACTCTGGGCGATGGCATAGCCGATACCTTCGTTGTCGAAGGAAATGTAGAAGTCGGCCGGATAGTCCGGAATCGGGCGGTCATAGGCGATGATCTTGACGCCCTGGGACTGGCCGAGCCTCACCAGCGAAGCCGCGGCGCCGGTGTCGACCGGGTCAATGACGATGACCTTGGCGCCCTGCGAGATCACGGAGTTGAACTGCTGCTGCTGCAGCGCCATGTCGGCAGTGGCGTTCTGGTAGATGGCCGTGCAATCCGGGCACAGCTTCTTCATTTCGGCCTGGAAGCCGGGCCAGTCGTGCTCGTCGTAGCGGGTCGATCCCTGGTCGGGCATCAGGAAGGCCACGATGTCGGCCGCCTGCGCGATTGTTGCCGAACCCATCAGCAGTGTCGCCGCAAGCGGCAGGACGGCCTTCACGATATTACGTTTCATGATAACGTCTCCTCCTTGGTTTTAAGTCGGGACCGGTTTGGTAAAAACCGGGCAGTCTTCACCCGTCCCGCCGGAGCGAACCGGCAGGTGGTGGTTGGGTTTTCGCGTTCGTCGTAGAGCCGGTTGCCGACCGGTTCGTGCGAGAACGTTGCGGACTAGGCCGCGCGACGGCTTTGGTCGGGGCCCTCGGGGCCGGTCGTTCGTCCGAGAATAAGGTTCCGAAAGCGCGTCGGAGAGATGCCCTTCAGCGCGGCGAACTGCCGGTTGAAGTTGGAAAGGTTGTTGAAGCCGCAGGCGAAGCAGATGTCCGTGATCTTCATTTCGTCATCCGCCATCAGCAACTGGCAGGCCAGATTGATGCGCAGACGATTGACGTAGCGCACCAGGGACAAACCGGTGTGTTTGCTGAAACTGCGGGAGAAGGCCGAGCGGCTGAGACCCGCGATCTTGGCCAGATCGGTTTCGCTGAACGGGTCGGTGAGATGGTCGTTGACATAGGCCAGCACTTCGTTGAGCCCTGCCGACATGAAACCCGAAGGATCGGGTTCGTACTTGGCACTCGTCAGCATACGGGATTCGCTGTCGCGGCTCATGGCTCCCATGATGCCGAAGAACAGTTCGATGCGGCGCATGCCGCTCGCATGCACCAACTCGGTGAGAAGCGGTTCCACTTCCCGCGCGGCGGCGCGGGAAAACAGGATGCCGCTGCGGCTGCGATCCAGCATATCCGAGAGACTCTGCAGTTCCGGAACGACCGACATCACGCTGCGCAGCACTTCGTCGGTGAACTGCAGCACGCGATTTCTGAGCGGCACAACGGTCTCCGGCTCGACATCGCTGATCCAGTTGTGCGGCAGGTTGGGGCCGGTCAGAACCAGGTTGCCCGGCTCGAAATTGCCAATGAAGTCGCCGACGAAATAGCGACCCGAAGTGGTGACGACGTGATGGACTTCATATTCGGGATGAAAATGCCAGCGCACGGTCGAGAAGGGATAGCCGTGTTCCCAGACCTTGAAGGACTCATTGCTCCCGATTTGAATGACCTCGAGATCCGGCTGCATCAATCCCTCCCCCTCCGGTCCACCTCCGCCTGGACCTGACAATTCGTAGTCAACGAGTTGACAAATGGAAAATTACGCCGCTGCACTACGGACCGCTACCTAGAAACAGACTCATGTTTGATACTTTTGTGTCGTAGCATACACGTTTGCGTGACTGTCCATACGCATTGCCTTCGTACCGCGTCCGACGGCGGCGCGCCGTGCGCCCGATGCATATGCGACACATTCCCGCAACCGTTTCCGGATGCGGCGCGGAACAATCCGAAACGAAGAGAACCGTGATGCAGCAGGCGGTTAGGGCATAACCGCAAGTCGCCCCGGGCAGCCGCGATCACCAACGGATGCGCCGAGCAGGCCGATGCAATGCCCCTTTGTCGGCCGGCATGGAACGAGGCGGGCATTTCGTCAGGGGATGGTTCACGAAGGCGTTCCGGCGTGGTCACGGACAAAGCCGCGAAGCGTTTCGAGGTCGAACGCGCCCTCCATCGGACCACGGCGGGTAACGGCCAGAGCGCCCGCTGCGGCGGCGAGCGTCAACGCTTCGACAATGTCCATGCCGCGCAGCCACAACGCCGTGAAGGTGCCACCGAAACAGTCGCCGGCGCCGGTCGGATCGATTTCCTCCACCCTGAATGCCGGCACGAAGACATCGCGCTTGGCGCTGTGACAGGCGACGCCCCGGGCACCCTGCTTGTGCACGATCGCGTCGATGCCGCAGCCGAGCAGTTCAACGATGGCGGCCTTGGGTTCCTTCGCCCGGGTCAAAAGGGTGAGTTCGTCATCGCTGGGCAGAAACAGATCGGTCAGACACAGCATCTCTGCCATGGCCGCCTCGACGCCGGGGGCACCGAGGATTTCCTTGCGCAGATTGGGATCGAAGGAGACGGTACCGCCGCGTGCCTTGACGGCACGCGCCGTCTCCAGATTGATGGCGCGGAAGTCAGGGCTGGCGAACGAAGATCCCATGACATGAAAATGGTCGGCAGCGGACAGAACGGCCTGCGACTCATCGGTGGCCACGAACGTTCCACAAGCGCTGTGGCGGATGTTGTAGACGAAATCGCGCGATCCGCTTTCACGATAGCGAACAAAGGCAGTTCCTGTCGGCCGATCGGTGTCGATCCGGACCGCCGACACGTTGACGCCGTCGGCAATCAGCCGATTGAGATTGACCCGTCCGAAATCATCGTCACCCACGCCCGAAACAATGGCGGCCGGCTGTCCGACCCGTGCAGCCTGATCAATGAAAATCGCCGGTGCGCCCGAGGCAAAGGGACCGGTCAGGGCAATAGGTTCGAGGAAGCCATCTCCAATCGTGTCGGCAACGATCTCGACAAGGATTTCCCCAATGACAACAATCTGTTTCATGATCAGCCTACCATGTGGCGCATGCACTGAAGGATTGACTCCGGCGAGCGACCCGCAAGTCTCCTTCTCTGGTGTTGGCATAAAACATACGTTGTCGCTACTAACCCACGGCAGATTATTGATACTTCTGTGTCAGGCGCAGCAAGGACGGGCGCGGTGGCTGCGAAGAGATCGAGATCCGAAGAAGGCTCATCCGTGACCCTGACCTTGTCTGGCTGATCGTCCGCTATCGTTTTTCCGATGCCGGAAGCTACCGGTCCAATACGGCCTTGCAGTTGAACCGCATTGAAACCCGGCGTGAAGCTTCGCCAAAGCATCGCGCGAAAAAGTGGGGCCCGGCTTTTCGCCAACCGAGGACCGACCCGAAGGGGCGAATCGTGCCGACGGCACGATTTGAGATCCGAAGGATGCAACCACAAAAAGAAGGAGCATGCGTTCTGATTCCATCCGAACGCGTATTGCTCTAGAATCCTGCCGTCGTCACTCGGCAGGGCAAACGGACATGGCAAAGCCCAGGATCGGCTTGGCACTCGGCAGCGGCGCCGCACGGGGATGGTCGCATATCGGGGTGATCGAAACGCTCAGCGATGCGGGAATCGTGCCCGACTTCGTCTGTGGCACATCGATGGGGGCGCTGGTCGGCGGCGTTTATGCCAGCGACCGCCTGGCCGAACTCAAGCACTGGGCTCTCGCCGCCGACTGGCGGACCGTCGCCTCGCTCGTGGATGTCAATCTGACCACCGGCGGCATTGTCGAGGGCAGCCGCATCGTCAACTGGCTCGATACGCTCGATATCCCGGCCAATATCGAAGACACGCGCCTGCCCTTCGGCGCCGTGGCCACCGATCTCGTCAACGGCCGGGAAATCTGGCTGCAGAAAGGGCCGCTCAAGCAGGCGATCCGGGCATCGATCGCCCTTCCCGGCATTTTCAGTCCGATCCGCATCGATGACCGCTGGCTGGTGGATGGCGCGCTGATGAACCCGATCCCGGTCTCCCTGTGCCGCGCCATGGGCGCGGACTTCATCATCGCCGTCAATCTCAACGAAGACATGCTCGGACGGCGGATGACCGGGGAAGCGGACACGGGCCAGAAGAAAGCGACCCACAGGAAAAAGGAGGTCGTGCCCGTCCCGAACAAGGCCGATCTGCTGAAGTCCCTTCCGTTGTCACTGCGACGGCATGCCGCCGGCTTCAGCCTGTTCAGGCAACGCAATACCAGTCCGGCCTATTTCGACGTTCTGATGAATTCGCTCAACATCATGCAGGACCACATCACCCGTTCGCGGCTGGCGGGCGAACCGCCGCATGTGCTCATAGCACCGATGGTGATGGATATCGGCGTGATGGACTTTCACAGGGCGGCAGTCGGCATCAAGGCCGGCGCCAAGGCGACCGAGCTGGCGCTTCCCATGATCGAGTCCAAGCTGAGACACGATTCCTAAGCCGTTTCACCTTCTGGCGGAAACGGTTCGGCCGGCGCCAGATGCGTAGGCGCCGCTTCGATGCCGCCCCGACAAAAACCCGCACCGCGCCACAGGCGCGATGCGGGCAAAGCTTGCTCTTTTGCATGGGCGCTCCGGCCGTGGCCGGAGCGTCTTGTTCAGTCTAGGCCGAAGCGGCAGCGGCAGCGGACTTCGTGATCGTCTCGCGCAGCTTGGACTGGGCCGCGGCCAGGCGGGCGATCGGCACGCGCGGTGCCGAGCAGGACGAGTAGGTCAGGCCGATCTTGTCGACGAACTCGATGGAAGCCGGATGGCCACCATGCTCGCCGCAGATGCCGATCTTGATGTCGGGCTTCTTGGCGCGGGCCTGCTTGACGGCGATGTCCATCAGCTTGCCGATACCGAGCTGGTCGAGCGCTTCGAACGGGTTCGCAACCAGGATGTCGTTTTCGACATACAGCGGCAGGAACTTGTTCTCGGCGTCTTCACGCGAGAACGAGAAGCCGGCCTGGGTCAGATCGTTGGTGCCGAAGGAGAAGAACTCGGCGACATCGGCCAGATCGCCGGACCTGAGGCAGGCGCGGACGACTTCGAGCATCGAGCCGAACTTGAAGTCGAGGGTGACGCCGTACTGGGCTTCGACCTCGGTCTTGAGCTCGGCAACGTACTTTTCGATGACCTGGAGTTCCTGGACCGCGGCAACCTGCGGAACCATGATCTCCGGATGCACCTTGACGCCTTCCTTCTGGCATTCGGCGGCGGCCTCGAGGATGCCACGGATCTGCATCTTGTAGATTTCAGGATGCGAGATACCGAGGCGGACGCCACGATGACCGAGCATCGGGTTCACTTCGTCGAGGTTGCGGACCATCTTGAGAATGGTCTGCTTGCGCTTCAGGGCCTGGTCGACCAGCTGCGGCGAACCGAGCGCGGCCACTGCAGGATGCTTGTCCTGACCGGTGTAGAGCACATCGACCGCCTCGGAGAGGATTTCCATACCGGAAAGCGTCTCGCGCAGGTGCTCGAGCTGGCCGATTTCGTCCATCAGCTGGAACTCGGACGGCAGGAATTCGTGCATCGGCGGGTCGAGTAGACGGATGGTCACCGGATAGGGCGACATCGCCTTGAAGATGCCCTTGAAGTCCTCGCGCTGCATGGGCAGCAGTTTGTTGAGGGCCGCCTCACGATCCTCCTTGGTCTCGGAAACGATCATCTCGACCACGACCGGCAGACGTTCCTTGGCGTTGAACATGCGCTCGGTGCGGCACAGACCGATGCCGACGGCACCATAGCCACGGGCCTTCTGGGCGTCGGGCGGGGTGTCGGCATTGGCAAAGATCTTGATCCGGGCGACCTCGTCGGCCCAACCCAGAAGGGTCGACAACTCGTCGGTGAACTTGGCTTCGATCATCGGCACCTCACCGAGATAGACCTCGCCGGTCGTGCCGTTGATGGTGATGGTGTCACCTTCTTCGATCACGTGCGAGCCGATCACGGCAATGCGCTTCTGGACATTGACTTCGATGCCTTCGGCACCGGCGACGCAGGCCTTGCCCATGCCACGCGCAACCACGGCGGCGTGAGAGGTCTTGCCGCCACGGGAGGTCAGGATGCCTTCCGAAGCGAAGAAGCCGTGGATGTCCTCGGGCTTGGTCTCCTCGCGCACCAGGATGACCTTCTTGCCTTCGCCACGGCCGAGCTGAGCGGCACGATCGGCATCGAACACCGCGATACCGACGGCGGCACCCGGCGAAGCCGGCAGGCCGGCGGCAACGGGCTTGGCACCCGACTTGCGGTCGATCTGCGGGAACAGCAGCTGTTCGAGTGATTCGGGCGCAACGCGCATCAGCGCATCACCCTTGGTGAGCAGGCCTTCGGTGACCATTTCGACCGAGGTGCGGACCGTGGCGGCGGCATTCATCTTGCCGTTGCGGGTCTGCAGGCAATAGAGGATGCCCTTCTCGATGGTGAACTCGAAGTCCTGGACTTCCTTGTAGTGACCTTCAAGCTTGTTGCGCAGGTCAACCAGCTGCTTGAACAGGTCGGGCATCTCATTGGCCATCTCGTCGACCGGCTTCGGCGTGCGGATGCCGGCCACCACGTCTTCGCCCTGGGCGTTGACGAGGTATTCGCCGTAAAGCTTGTTCTCGCCGGTGTCGGGATAGCGGGTGAAGGCCACGCCGGTCGCCGAGTCGTCACCGAGATTGCCGAAGACCATGGTCTGGACGTTGACGGCGGTACCGTTGGCCATTGCCGGTGTGATGTGGAACTCGCGGCGGTAGTCGACGGCGCGACGGCCCATCCAGGAATTGAACACCGCCTTGATGGCGATTTCGAGCTGCTCGTAGGGGTCGGTCGGGAACGGCTTGCCGGTCTCGGCCGCAACGGTGGCGAGGAAGCGCTTGGCGGCTTCTTCGAGATGCTCGGCCTTCAAACCAACGTCAGCCTTGACGCCGGCGTTGCGCTTGATGTCCTCGAAGTCCTCGTCGAACTTCTCATCGGCGATGCCGAGCGCAACCTTGCCGAACAGCTGGACGAAGCGGCGATAGGCATCCCAGCCGAAACGCGGATTGTTGGACTGGGCGATCAGGCCCTTGAGGGTATCGGCATTCAGGCCGAGATTGAGGATGGTATCCATCATGCCCGGCATGGACATGGCGGCGCCGGAACGCACGGAAACCAGAAGCGGATTGGCGGCGTTGCCGAAACCCTTGCCGGTCTTTTTCTCGAGAACGGCGATTTCCTTGCGGACATCGTCCATCACCCCGGCGGGGAGCGACTTGTTGGAGGTGGCGATGTAGGCAAGGCAGGCTTCGGTGCTGATGACGAACCCAGGAGGAACGTTCAACCCGATCTGCGTCATCTCACAAAGATTGGATCCCTTGCCGCCGAGCAGCATCTTGTTTTTGCCGTCGCCAATGTCGAACGAGTAGACGTGCGTGGTCACAGTTCGCTCCCTTATTCCTTGATGTTAGCGAAAAGTCAGCGCGGCCGGGGTGGAGGGGGGTCGGCCGGCGCGGTCGGGTGCATGTAGCGTCTCGAATTATGGCACCGCCATGACCTTGATCAATCGGGCAAGGCATGAGCGGGCCTAGGATCAGCTCTCTGCCGGTTCAGTTGCTTCAATAGAAGAAAAGGCCGGTTTTCAGGCCATCTCAGGGCTGACGGAGTCGCCCCGAGATGCATTTAGTACCCGCACGCCGAGTAATGAGGCGCTGCGGCAAAGAGTCTTTCTATGTGATTCACACATTTTTGTTGAGCGGTTTGGTGGGCTTTTATTCGAACATCACCAGCCGTTTTCCATGCGGCATGAGACCCGGTTCCGAAGATGCGGCGCCACCATTCCTGCGGGGTCCTGGCTCGTTTCGCGTTTTCACGGAATCACCCGTCTTTCCGACCTCTCCCTTTGGCGCAAAGGCCTGGGTGCCGGCGCCACGGCTTCCGCCTGAACGTGAAACCGTCTGGCTTCTCGATGTCGTGACCCTTGCCGACCATATCCTCGCAGGTGTCCCGATATTTCCCATATTCGCCAGACTGTTGCGGTCACGTCCCGCAGCACGTCACGCCGCGCGCAATCCGGCGGGATCACGCATGCCGCCCATGCAAGTGGGGAACTAGAGCAAAATGCGTTCTGATGGAATCGGAACGCATTTTGCTCTAGCGAACCCTGGTGAAGGTGCCGAACCTGCAGGTCAGGGTGTCGCCACTGACCTCGAACTTCACAGCCTCCCACCACTGATCGCCTCTGTCGCTTCGCAGTTTTGCCTCGCCCTCGAAGAGGCCGGGCTGCACTTGCTTGAGGCCGCGATAGGTCAATTCCCCGAGGCTGAAGCCATAGGGCCTGAGGCGCTCGCTCATGCGGGAGATCGTGCCGGAATAGCCGCCCTGGCTGCCAATGATCCGGATCTGGCTGCCGTCGTTGAACTCCCAGACCCCGACAATTGCGGCCGGCGCCTGGACGGCCTGATCGGACGCCTTCGCCCCGGACGGGGTGCCAATGTAGAGATTGTCCACCTCGCCGACCTGATAGAGCTTGTTGCTCGGACTGTTCGGACTCTCGGCAACGCCGTCGAACTCGATCCGGGCGACGCGATTCTCCGGCCGGTCCGCGACATAGGCGACGAATTCGCTATTGGCCGTGTTCCGATGTTCGGCCAGCAGCGTTCCGGCCGCATTGAAGAAACGCGTCAGCGCGTAGGTGTTCCAGTTTCTTGACAGTCCGACATGGCTGGCCGGCTCCGAAAGAACGATCTCGTATCTGGATTGACCGTCCGGAACCTTGCCGGCCGCCACCCCCATGAAGCGATGATTGGCCGGTGCGGTGACGAAGTTGTAGGGCAGCACCGCAACCGGCGTATCTTTCGGGGCAGGCCTTTCGGGCAAGGGATAGCGGAACTCCGTCGTCCGCAGAGTGATTGTCGTGCCGCCCAGCCGCAGGCGGCTGTTCAGACCTGTCGCCACGTCCTCCAGATCGGCGAAGGCGATTGCATTGCTGCGCGCGAGCGCCTCGAAGGCCTTGCGCGCTTCCTCCCCGACCACCAGGCCCGGGCCCACACTTGCTG
>CAZKTH010000018.1:19441-23831 GCA_964555575.1 uncultured Devosiaceae bacterium
GTGGCGGACTGTCCTGTGGCGACCCGCGCCAGATTGCGCTGAACCAGCGCGATCGCATCGGCCAGGGTCTGCACGTACTTGCTGTCGACGTCGGCATTCTGGGCGCGGCGCAAGGCATCGAGCGCCTTCACGTAGCCCGCCCGTGCGCCGGCCAGGTCCTTGTTGCGGAAACGGGCAATGGCGTCATCGATCGCAGCTTTCGCCGCGTTGTAGTTTTCGACAACCGCCGCATCGCCGCTTGCCGTCGGGGTGGTCGCGGCGCCCCCTGCCAGTCCGGCAAGACAATCGGAAACGTAGTTTCTCAGCGACACGCCATAGCGGCGCGTGGCGCGGTCCGAGCCATATTGCGACCAGACGAACTGGGTCGGATTGTCCCAGAAGCCCTCGACCGGACCCGTTGCCTGAATATGCGGCCCCAGCAGCCGGCCCCATTCGTCGATATGGGTGAACTTGCCGGGATCGAGCCGGTTTTCGACCGGATAGGCGACCTGATCGAGATACTGGCGCACGCATTGCTGCACGCGCGCGTCTTTCCAGGGTGTGGCGCTGTTGAGGATCGACTGCGCCGTTTGCGTTTCTTCCGAATCCTGGCCGGGTTCCTCAAGCGTGAAGTCTCTTGCCTTCAAGGCGCTCAGATCGCCGGACTTATGCGAATTGAGAAAGTCCGACACATCCTTGTAGAGATCATTGTTATCCCAGAAGACCGGATCCAGCACCGGAATGTATCTGGTCATCTCCTCGGAGACGGCGTTTTTGCTGTCGATTGCCGTGACGGTAATCTCGAGAATGCCGGGAGCTTCGATGTAGGTCACCGCCATGCTGTTGCTGAAGGTGGGCCCCCACCTCTTCTTCGTCTCTGTTTCGAAGACATATTTCACAATGTCGCCTTCCGGATCGCGGGCCGACGCGTACACCGTGAAATAGACCTTCTTGCCGTCCGGCGACGGACCCGGTTCGCTGTACGCCGGGTATTTCGGGGACCAGGTAATGTCCAGCATGACCGGTTTCTGGTTCGCTTCTTCAAAAGGTTTTGTCAGATCCGGAACGTCTTCCGGCCCTGCTGTCTGAGCAAATGCCGACGCAGTCGTAGCGACGCACGCAAGCAGCATCAGAAGAACTGTAGAAAAGAAGTCAAGTTTTATTGAAATGAACATCGTCTCGACTCCTCGTAAAAAGTTTCTCCGCTCACTGGTCGTGAAGTATATAGTTGATCCGTTCCTGATGGCGTTGATCGTGGTCAATAGAACTTGTCAGGGTGAAGATGCGGGAATTCGATGACAGCCTGCCAAGTGCCCGAAACAACACAGATGAAGCGCCGGGCCCGGATTGCGCGTCTCGTCATGCCCGATGTTCTTCATCATCTCGCCCGGCGCGACAACGACCAGGTGCGGGTCCTTTTGCCGCCGACGATCAGGCGCTCAACCGCGATCTGCTGGCAGATACGGCGATGCGCGTAAAAGTTGATACGGCAAACTGTCGCCGAAATTGCAGTTTCCGCTGTTCTTCTTCAGAGTTGCTCCGCGAATTCGGCCTTGCCTGCCTGGATGGCATCGAACAGCTCCAGCGAGCGCCCGCCGAATGAGGCGGCCAGGTCACGAAGGCCCGGCGCCAGCTTCTCCCGCCAGCGTTTGCGCTCCTCGTCGGTCAGGTGGCGGATCTGTCCGCCCGCCTCGACAAAGGCCCCCTGTTCGAGCAGCTCGTTGGCGAAAACGGCCTCACGCATATAGGCAGTCGTTGGCAGGGTGCGGCGGATATCCTGCTGGAGGTCGGGGCTCAAACCGTTCCAGGCCGTCTTGCTCGTCACCAGGAGCGACGGTTCGTTGACATGTCTGGTGAACACAAAAAGCGCCCCCTTTGCCGCGAATTTCCTTAGCGAAACGCCGAACGTCGATTCCCCGATGGCGTAGGCGCCGGCCGCGAATTTCTCTGCAGCCTCGTCATAGGGGATCTGCTCTTCGAGGATCCTTGCGCCGACAAGCGGCCACATCTCCCGGATCTTGCCGAAAAACCACGGTTTGGCCAGCCGTCCAGCCAGACTGTCGGGATCGGTGCAGTCGAACGAACAGTATAGGCTGAACCATCCGATCTCGCCGAAGCGGACCAGAACCAAGCCGTGGCCTTCCAGTATGTCGGCCATCAGCGGCGCGGCGTGGTTGTCGACGACCCAGTTCCGTTCCTCAACGCTGTCCCACAATCCCGGCAAGGTCAGAACGGCTATTTCCGGGACGTTGTAGACGAGGCGGCTGGCGGGAAACAGAAACATGTCGAGTTCGCCGGCAGCGAGCTGGTCGTAGGCCTCGAATCCGCTGACCCGGCCGACCAGTTCGACGTCGACTTCGCCTCCCGTTTCCGTTGGTATGCTTTGCGCCAGCACCTTGACGAAGGTCTTTTGGTCAGCACCGAAATCGGGCGTTCCAACCTTCAGGCTTGCGGCAAAAGTGGTGAAACTGCCGCCGAGCGCCAGCGCGACCATCACCGCGCCGGCCAGTCCGATCACGCGCAGAGAGCGTGGCTTGTCATGGTCGAAATCTATTGCGGATGCCATGTCACCCCCATTTTCCGAAGGTTTCCGGCCGGCCGGCTTTTCAGGTCAGGTCCCGGTTCGATGATGATCCCGCCAAGAGCCGACCGACGACAAAGCGTAAGCCCACCGGTCGCACCAGGGCAAGGCGGCAATCGTGGCATTGCGGGGCGTTGCCAATGATTGCGGCGACCGGGCATCTGGCCGGGCAGGGATTTGTGCATCCGACCGCGCCCGGACCCTTCGCGCGGAACGAAACCTGATGACCCTGGTGCCCGACCTGGTTTAGGGTGGCCGAGTACTTGCCAGGGGGGGATGATGCAAATGCGCCGCAGCAAATACTTGGTCGGGCTTATGGGTGCGGGACTCGCTTTCGCTCTATTGCCGGTCGTCGCGCAAGCAGGGAGCCTGACCTTCAACATCAAGTCCAACCACGAAAACGTGGTGAGCGTGGAGTTCTACTCCGAGGACCGCAACATTGCTTGGCCAGGTGATGGCAAGGTCTACGTCATCGACGACTATCAGGTTCACTCCTATTCGCTCTCCTGCCGGAACGGAGAAAAAATCTGTTATGGTGCGTGGGTGCGCAATAGAAATACCCAATATTGGGGTGTCGGTTATAACAACACCCGGAGCTGCGAGCATTGCTGCTGGACCTGTGACGGCGGGGAGACGCCTGTCGTCAACCTGAATTACTGACCGGCTTCGGTCGCCCTGGTTGCGACAACGCAATCGCAGTAACGCCTTTTCCGCTTTGGCCGGACCGGTTGCCGACGAAATGCGCAGCGACCGAACCGGCCGCATCCGTCTATTCGAACACCACCGTCCGCTTGCCGTGCGGCATCACCCGGTCGGCAAGGTGCAGGGCCACGGCACGGGCCAGCACCCGGCGCTCGATATCCCTGCCCTTGCGGACCATGTCCTCGGGCGTATCGCGGTGGGAAACCTGCTCGACGTCCTGGGCGATGATCGGGCCCTCGTCGAGGTCGGGGGTGACGTAATGGGCCGTGGCCCCGATCATCTTGACGCCGCGCTCATAGGCCTGGTGATAGGGCCTGGCGCCCTTGAAGCCGGGCAGGAAAGAGTGGTGGATGTTGATGCAGCGGCCGGCGAGGAAGGTGGCGAAGTCCTCGGACAGGATCTGCATGTAGCGGGCCAGCACCACCAGCTCCGCCCCCGTTTGCTCGATGATCTTCTTGATCTCGGCCTCCTGGGCCGACTTGGTCTCTTTGGTGACCGGCAGGTAGTGATAGGGCACGCCGTCGCCGATCGTCAGGTGGAGCGCCTCGCGCGGATGGTTCGAGACGATGCCGACGCAGTCCATGTTCAGCTCGCCGATGCGGTTGCGGTAGATGAGGTCGGCGAGGCAATGGTCGAATTTCGAGACCATCAGCAGCACCTTGCGCGGCTGGTCGGCCGGCCGCAATTTCCATTCCATGCCAAAGGCTTCTACATGTCTGAGGAAGTCGCGCTCGAAGGCCGCGATCTTTGTATCGAGCCGGAAGGCGATGCGCATGAAGAACATGCCGGCCTGGAGATCGTCGAATTGCTGGGCGTCGGTGATGTCGCCGCCATGGGCGGCGAGTTCGGTTGCGACCGCCGCCACGATGCCGGGGCGGTTCCTGCATTTGACGGTCAGAATCCAGTCCATTTCCCAAGCATCCTGTCGTATTCGCCGCCACCAACACCTGCGGTGATGGGGATATGCCCCGATGCGGCGCAGGATGCAATCTCTGCCGGACGACGCGATCAGCGCGCAAGGTGCGGTGCCAATCTCCATCCGGTTTGAAACAGTGCCAAGCGGATGCTTGCCACGTCCGGACCGATCTGCTATCCGCTCCTGTGACGCGCCCATCGTCTAGCGGTCAG
>CAZKTH010000019.1:0-23008 GCA_964555575.1 uncultured Devosiaceae bacterium
GCCCGATGCGATCTATGTGCTTTTGGTCGTAAGTACCCGGTGAAACCACATATTCCGGCGATTTCTGGAATACCGTTCTAATTGCTTCGGCCGTCGCGGCGACAACGGGCGCGTCCCTGGACGTCATGGTCGGCGAAACTTGCCAAAGTTCTTTAAGATCGTAGCGGAACCTGGGTCGCGCCGCTTTCACCTTCTCCAGAACGGCGACGATCTCGCCCTTCACCTCCTCGGCGTTTTCCTCGATGAGGTAGCGCCGGTCGATGATCATGCGGGCGCTGTCGGGCACCAGCGGCGAAGGGAAGCCGGTATAGCCCGGCTCCGGCTCGGCCTCGCCACCATGGATCGAATTGATGTTGAGGGTCGACTGTTTCGCCCCTTCCGGCACCACTGGCATGTCGGTGCGCTTTTGGGCCAGCGCCGGGAACAGCGACGCCTCCATCTCGGCGATGACCGCGCCCATGTGCCGTACGGCGCAATCGCCGAGGAACGGCATCGAACCATGGGCGATGTGGCCGTGCGTTTCGATCTCGGCCCACCAGACGCCGCGATGGCCAAGGCAGATGCGGTCCTTGTTGAGCGGTTCCGGAATGATGACGTGCTGCACTCGCTCGGGGCTGAAATAGCCCTTCTCGGCGAGCCAGGCGACGCCGGCATAGCCGCCCGTTTCCTCGTCGGCGGTGCCGGAAATCTCGATGGCGCCGTCATAATCGGGATTGACGTCGATGAAGGCTTCGGCGGCAATGATGGCGGCGGCCAGACCGCCCTTCATGTCGCAGGTGCCGCGCCCGTAGAGCTTGCCGTCCTCGATTTCGCCGGCGAAGGGATCCTTGGTCCAGCCCTTGCCGACGGCGACGACGTCGATATGGCCGTTGAAATGGACGCACTGACCGGGCGCCCTGCCCTCGCGGCGGGCGAGGATGTTCCAGCGCGGATAGCGGTCACTGTCGCCGATGGCGCCGGTGGCGCGGATCATCTCGATGGCAAAGCCGCGGGGCCTGAGGCGCGCCGCGAGGTAGTCGCAGATCTCGCGATAGCCTTCGCCCGGCGGATTGACGGTCGGAAAGCGGACAAGATCCCGGGTCAGGGCGACCAGATCGTCGCGGGCGTTTTCGACGCGCGCCAGCAGCGCTTCGGCAAGGTCGATTTTCGCGTCCATGTTCCCCGCTCCCCGAGCCCAGGCATTTTTGCGCCGCAATCGCCTGCGCCCGGTGATCGCGGCTGACTGACATTTCAGTCTCATGTAAGCTCCATGTTCGAGACTTGTCCATCGGACGCTTGGGTTGGGGAGAGATTCTTGCGCGTTCTGCTCATCGAGGACGACCATGTGCTTGGCGAGGCGGTCAGGGACCACATTGCCGCCAACGGCCATGGCGTCGACTGGATGCGTCGGCTCGATGACGCCCGTCTGGCGCTTTCGAGCGTGCCCTACGAACTGATCCTGCTCGATCTCGGCCTGCCGGACGGGCGCGGGCTCGACCTGTTGCGCGAACTGCGGACTGCCGGCAATACCGTGCCGGTGATCATCGCCACCGCCCAGGACCAGGTGGCGGTCCGTATCGAGGGCCTCAATTCCGGCGCCGACGATTATCTGGTCAAGCCGTTCGATCTCGGCGAGCTGACGGCGCGGCTTTCCGCCGTGGCGCGGCGCTATGCCGGCACGCCGGTCCCGACAACCACGATCGGCGGCGCCGAAATCGATTTCGGCCGCAAGAGCGCAACCATGGACGGCAAACCGGTGACGCTGACGGCGCGGGAATGGGCCGTGCTCGAACGGCTCTTGCGGCACCGCGGCGCCATCGTCACCCGCGCCGAGATCGAGGATTCGCTTTATGCCTTCGGCGCCGAGATCGAAAGCAATGCCGTCGAGGTCTATATCTCGAGGCTCAGGAAGAAGCTCGGCCGCGATTTCGTCAGCACGGCACGCGGTCTCGGCTATCAGGTCACCAAGTGAACGCGAACACGCAGGAAGAGAAAAGGCGCCATCCCTCCATCGTCTGGCGCCTCGCCATAGGGCTGGCGGTCATGACCGGCCTGCTCTGGCTTCTGGCCGCGGCGATCTCCGGCGAGGTCACGCGCAACGAACTCAACGGGGCTTTCGACGAAAGCATGCGCCAGAGCGCCCTGCGCCTTCTGCCCCTTGCCATCCATGACAGGCGCGAACCCACCGAACGCAGCGAGAACCAGCGCATCGCCGGTCTGGAGAGCGACGAGGAGCTTTATGCCTATGTGATCCGCGATGCGAAGGGCCGCGTGGTGCTGACGACGGTGGATGCGCCCAGTTTCGCCGAACTGAAATCGGTACCGGAAGGTTTTTCCGACATTGGCCCCCGCCGCGTGTTCTCGCTGACCGATCCCCGGTCCGGGTTCAACATCATCGTCATCGAGCGCGGCGACCATCGCGCCGCCGCCTTGCGTTCGAGCATTTCGGCCCATCTGCTGCCGCTGGCGGCACTCATCCCCCTGATCATCGTCGGCATCTGGTGGGCCTTGCGCCTGGCCATGCGCCCGGTGGAGGTGCTGAGTCGCGACATCGCCAGGCGCGGCCGCCACGATCTGACCCCGCTCCCCAACGCCAATCACCCGGTCGAACTGATGCCCATCGCCACCGCCGTCGACGGGCTGCTCAGCCGCTTGCGCGATGCACTCGACGTCGAACGGGCCTTTGCCGCCTCCAGCGCCCATGAACTGCGCACGCCGATCGCCGGCGCATTGGCGCAAGTGCAAAGGCTGGAGATCGAGCTGGAGGGCAATCCTTCGGAAATCCGCATCGCCGAGATCGAATCCTCCTTGAGGAACCTGTCGAAGCTGTCGGAAAAGCTGCTGCAGCTGTCCCGACTCGAAGCCGGCTTCGCCCAGACCGAGGATGCAACCGACCTCGAACCGATCCTGAAGCTCGTCTGCCGCGACTACGACAGCGCCTCGCGCAGCGCCAACCGGGTGCAGCTCAAGCTCGATTCGAGCCAGCCGCTCAGGGCCCCGGTCAATGGCGACGCCTTCGCCATCGCCGTCACCAATCTCATAGAGAACGCCCTCAAGCACGGTGCCGCCGACAAGCCGATCACGGTTCTTGCCGGTCCCGGCCCCGTCATTCGGGTGATCAATCGCGGCACGGTGGTGCTCGGGGACATGCTGGGGCGTCTCGGCGAACCCTTCGTACGGGGAGAGACGACGGCGAGCGGCACCGGACTTGGTCTGTCGATCGCGCGCTCGATCCTCGAACAGACCGACGGCAGGCTCGACCTTTTTTCGCCGGCACGCGGCGGCGATGACGGCTTCGAAGCCGTGATGAGCTGGGACAAGGATTAGTTCCGACCGGCTTCTTCAAAAAGCGCTTCCGTCATTGCGATGAGCATCGCGATCAAGCAATCCAGGGACAGCATGGCACCAGCGCTTGCTGCCGTGTGGATTGCCGTGCGCCCTTCGGGCACTCGCAATGACGGCCGTGATGTTTCGTTTCGACCTGACGTGCGCTGGAGCATCGTGCGCAAAACCGGGACCCGCTTTTCCGCACCATGCTCTAATTCCGGCCGCGATCGCGTTCTTCGAGCAGATCGATCTGGATCTCCTGCATCTCGGCCAGCCGTTTCCACTGGCCCGCCAGCTGGTGATCGATCTTCTCGTGCAGATTGCGGATTTCGAGTTCGGCCTTGAGGTTGACCTTGAAATCGTTCTCGGCGCGGCGGCGATCCTTGGCCTCCTGACGGCGCTGGCTCATCATGATCACCGGCGCCTGCAGCGCGGCAATGCAGCTGAGGACGAGGTTGAGAAGGATGAAGGGATACGGATCGAACGGGCGGACCAGCAGCCCGACGACATTGACCGTCATCCAGGTCGCCAGCACCAGCAGGAAACCGACTATGAAGGTCCAGGATCCGCCGAAGGCGGCAACCCGGTCGGCCATGCGCTCGCCGAAACTGATGACGTCATCGTCTTCGTCGGTCAGTTCGGAAATCGGCTCGCCGCTTTCCAGACTGTCGACGACCTGCCGTTCCAGCGCGCCGACTTCGCCGCGTTCGTCTTCGAGCAGGGATTCGACATAGCGTCTTCGATAGGTGGAGAGATCGGACCTGCAGATATGCTTGCCCTCGCCCCAGTCGGGATGGTCGTTGGCGATCAGATCGGAGATGGAGGTCCGCACCGAGGCCCAGGACCTCAATTCGTCGAGAGGAAACGTCTTGCCGCAGACAAGGCAGGACCCTTCGCGCGTCCGGTTTGTGGAGCTGTGCGCATGCGCCTCTTTCATTCCTTCGCCATTCCTTTCGCCTTCACCGGATCGCACCGGATCTTCCTGATCCCGCTCACCGGCAATCGCGATGTCCGCAATCGAAAACTGCAAGGCATCGGATTTTGACGCTTGGCCTTGCCGGCTTTGACTGTCATATCAGGGAAAAAGCCTCGGAAAAGGGGCGAATTCCGCCGACAGGTCGCATTAGGGAGGAAAAATGGTGCACGCCTCGACTTTTCATGACGTCTATCGGACAGGGAAAGCCGATCCTTGCGGTTTCTGGCTGGAAGCCGCCAAAAGGATCGACCGGCTCGAGGCGCCCAGGACCGCCCTCGTCGTCACCAGGGAGACCTGAACCTTGCCTTTCAATGCCCTGATCGTCGAAAAACCCACCCCCGATGCCGTTCCCCGGGCGCGCATCGGCACGCTCGAACTGTCCGACCTGCCCGAGGGCGAGGTGACGGTGGCGATTGCCTATTCGACCCTCAACTACAAGGACGGTCTCTGTCTCGGCTCGGGTGGCGGCCTGGTCCGCACCTATCCGCACGTGCCGGGCATCGATTTTGCCGGCACGGTCGAATCCTCCTCCGATCCGCGCTACGCCCCCGGCGACGAGGTCGTCCTGACCGGCTGGCGGGTGGGAGAAACCCGTTGGGGCGGCTACGCGCAGAAGGCCCGCGTTTCGGGCGACTGGCTGGTGCCGCTGCCGGCGGGCCTGACCCTCAAGCGCGCCATGGCCATCGGCACGGCCGGGTTCACCGCCAGCCTCGCCATCGGCGTGCTCGAAGACCACGGCCTCAAGCCTGGCGGACGGCCGGTGCTGGTGACCGGCGCCTCCGGCGGCGTCGGCTCGGTGGCAACCACGCTTCTGGCCGCGACCGACTGCGAAGTCGCCGCCGTGACCGGCCGGCCGGAGACCGCCGACTATCTCAGGAGCCTCGGTGCCGCCCGCATCATCGACCGGGCCGAATTCGCCACCCCGCCGAGCCGGCCGCTCGAAACCGAGAACTGGAGCGGAGCCATCGACAATGTCGGCGGCATCATGCTGGCGCGCATCCTCGCTCAGATGGAACGTGGCGCCAGCGTCGCCGCGGTCGGCCTGGCCGGCGGCGCCACTTTCCCCGGCAATGTCGTGCCATTCCTTTTGCGCGGCATCAACCTTCTGGGCATCGACAGCACCATGCAGCCCTACCAGGCGCGCCTTGCCGCCTGGGGCCGGCTGGCCGGCATTCTGCCGCTCGACAAGCTCGACGAAATGATCGTTATGGCAAAGCTGTCGGATCTCCCCGACCTCGGCGCCGAAATCCTCAAGGGCCATGTGCGCGGGCGGGTGGTCGTCGATGTGAACGCGGAATAGCGTTTTCAGCTTTACGCGGAAGCCATGAGCGCCAAACCTCATCCTGAGGCGGGAGTGAAACGACCCTCGAAGGACGAGGTTTGGTACATGCCCTCGTCCTTCGAGGCTCGCTCCGCTCGCACCTCAGGATGAGTGCAGTCAAAGCCATGTTTCACGCAAACAGACGCTATCAGCCCTTGAGCACCGCCTCGATCTCTTCCCGATGCGGCATGGAGGGCGCCGTGCCGGGCCTTGTCACCGACAAGGCCGCCGTCGCGGCGCCGAACTTGACCGCATCGAGCGGCGATTTCCCTTCGGCCAGCGCCACGGCGAAGCCGCCGTTGAAGGCGTCGCCCGCTCCGGTCGTTTCGACCACCGGGCCGGCATTGTAGGCCGGCACATGCTCGGACACGTCCTTGGCGTGCAGCAGCGCCCCACGCTCGCCGAGGGTGATCAGCGCCGCCCCGACGCCGCGCTTCAGAAGGGCATCGCCGGCGCGACGGGCGGCATCCAGACTGTCGACCGCAATGCCGGTCAATTGCCCGGCTTCGGTCTCGTTCGGCGTGACGTAGTCGCAAAGGCCGAGCATGGCGTCGGAAAGCTCGGCGGCCGGCGCGGTGTTGAGGATGGTCGTCACCCCGGCGCGACGGGCACGGGCCAGCGCGGAGCGGGCGGCATCGATCGGCTGTTCGAGCTGGGTGACGAAGACCGCCGCGTCGTCGATCTGCGGCGCCCAGGCCCAGATGTCGACCGGCGCGATGCGGGCGGCGGCGCCCGGCGAGATGATGATGGCGTTGTCGCCGGTCTTGTCGTTGACGAAGATGAAGGCGGCGCCGGTATAGCTGTCCGGATCGGGAATGATCACCGGCCGGACGCCGGCCTCGCGCCAGATGGCAAAGGCGATGTCGGCAAAGGCATCGTCGCCGAGCCGGGTGAGGAAGTTGACATTTCCCCCGGCCCGCGCCGCCGCCACCGCCTGGTTCGAACCCTTGCCGCCCGGCCCGAGAGCAAACGACTTGCCCGGCAGCGTCTCGCCCATTTGCGGCAGGCGGTCGGCGCGATAACTCGTATCGGCCATGAAGACGCCAAGGATGGCGATCGATCCGGTTTTCGGCATTCCATTCTCCCTCGGGCGGAGAATTTCACGGCTTCAGATCATTCGCAATCGCCGTGATGATGTCAGGCTCACAAAATCAGTTCGACCGTCATCGTCTTGGCCAGCGCGGGCAGGTCGACCGACATCAGATTGCCGTTTTTCGCGAACGCAACCGTCTGGCCGTCGATCATCGCCGCCTTGGGTTCGACCCCGTCCGGCAGGTGCCAGTCCAGACGCTGCGGCGTGAGCGCCGTGCCCAGGGCTCGGGTCAGGGTCAGGTTCAGACCCGCCTTGTCGAGCTGGACCAGATCGTAGATCCCGTCCTGATAGGCGAGCGTCTCGCCGTCGTCATCGTACCAGTCGAAGGCCCCGTCGCCGCTTCCGAAAACGTCGAGAACCCTCGTGCCGTTTTCGTCCATCGGCACCATGGCGCCGTCGCGGGCGAAAAGCGGCAGGGCGAACAGACCGTCACGCCACAATGGCACGGTTGACGGCGTGCCTTTCGAGACAAGCGGCGTACCGGTGTGGAAATCGTACCAGGCCCCGACCGGCAGGGTGATTTCGGCGGTCTTGGCCCCGTACTCGGCCACGCCCATGGCGATGAGATCGCGGCCGATCATCTTGGTCCTGCCATCCGCCAGCGCCGCCTTGTCTCCAGGATACCAGTAATCAAGGCCCGGAAACACCGGATCGCCGGTGTGCCAGGCCATGTGAGCCAGAGAATAGTAATAGGGCAGGAGCGCATAGCGCAGTTCGAGATTGGCGCGGTTGGACGCGAGGTCGCCGATACGGTCGGGCGCCGTCTGCTTGCAGTTGCACAAATTCTCGGTGTGCGGACGCACCGGCACCTCGAACAGGGCCGAATAGGCCAGCCATTGCGTATAGAGCGCGTCCATCGCCGCCTCGCGGTCCGGGGCGTCGTCGTAGTGCCGCAATGCGCCGCGATGAAAGCCCCCGACATCCGAGCCGTAATAGTCGATGCCCGACCACATCATGTGGGTCTGCTGCGGCATCTGGCCGAGCAGCGACCAGAAATCGGATCCGGTATCGCCCGACCACATCGCCGCCCCGAGCCGCTGCATGCCGGCCCCGCCCGAGCGCGACATCATGAAGGCGCGCCTGGATGGCGCGTCGCGGCGATAGCCGTCGGCAATGCTTTCGAGCCAGAGAACGTTGTAGGAATTCTGCACCTGCTGCTCGGTCAGCCCGGTGCCGTAAAGATTGTCCGGATTGAACATTTCCGGTTCGCCGAGATCGGTCCAGTGCGCCATCACGCCCAAATCGACAAGCGGCTGGCGCTTGAGATCGTGCCAATAGGCGCCGGCTTCCGGTCTGGCCCAGTCGATCATGCCACCCCAGCCCCACCATTGCGGCGCTGGCGATGTCAGAAGGGGGATGCCCGCCGCGTCATGGGCGAGATAACCGCGCGCAGCCATGTCGTCGAATTCGGGCAGCGACCTGTCGACATAGGATTCCTCGATGGTCATCACGCCGATGCCGCGCGCCTTGAGCGCCGCGATCCTTTCGGCCGGATCGGGAAAGGCCGTGGTATCGAAACCTAGCGTCCCCATCCGGCTCGGCCCGCCCTTGCCGCCAATGCCACCGAACCATTGCAGGTCGAGAACGACGCCGGAAAGCGGGAAGCCGTTTTCATCGAGCGAGGCGATCCGCTCGTCGATCTCGGCCCAGTCGTCGAAACCGTATTCGGAAAGCCAAAGGCCGAACATCGCCTTTGGCGGCACCGGCGGCGTGCCGCTCAGGGCCATGTAGCGGCGGCGGAGATCGGCCAGCGTTTGGCCGGTCAGCACATGCAGCCGGAAATCCCCGCCCTTGACCGAAAGCCGCCAGGGATTGGTGGAAAAGTCCCAGACCTGCGGCGTGCGGTTGTCGAGGAACAGGGCGAATTTTCTGCCGGAGCGGTCGAAATAGGCGATGGGAATGAGGGTGTTGCCATTGGCGCCGCCATTGAAGCCGGCCATGACGTTGAGCCCGTCGCGCTTTTCGCCGATCCGGTTGGCAATCGCATCGCCCGGGCGATCGAATTGCTGGCCGAGACCGTAGACGGCGTCCGCCTCGGTCACAAGCGTGAGCGAGCTGCCGTCCGAACCGGTTGCGGCGTCGCACAGCGAGAACAGCGCCTCGCCGGCGGCAAGAACCTCGAGGCAGGTGCCGTTCATGACGGCGGTCACATCGCCCGAAGGCGTTTCCGCCGGCGGCGGCAGGGCGGTGAGCCAGGATTTCGATGTGAAGGCATTGGTATCGAGCACATGATCCTTGCCGGCGAGGCGGACGGTCATGATGCCGGTCTTCAGGAACTCGGTGCCGAAGCAGACGCCGGGCCGGGCGGCGATGGCGACGAGCCGGTCCTCCCATGCCGCGCGCATTGCCGCATCCGGGACCGCGGCCTTGAGGCCGGCGCGGAAATCCGCCTCGGACGGATAGGTGACATTGCGCAGGGGCCTGAGCGCGGCCTGCAGTTCGGCCGGCATGTCGCCGCGCAGATGGAAGAGATCGGCGCCCGTCAGTTCATGGGGTGAGAGCGCGCCGAGCCAGGTGATCCCGGCCCGGGCCGGTACGGCGAAAAAAACGAGCAACAGCACAAGTGCGATGAAGACCCCGCCGGGCCGTCGCCCCTGCCCTTTTTGCCGAGTCGGGCTCAAGCCCTGTTTGCGCGTCATCCTCATGGCCAATCGTCGGTCCCTGTCATGCCCGGATTTGGTCTCGGCGGCGGCGGCGTCAAGACCGATGCGTTCGATCATATGTCCCTGCGCCGGACCGCCGAAATGACGACGGGGAGCGAAATCGTCGCGCCGGCGACGGTGGCGATGCATGTTCCCCGCACGTCAAGTCAAAACAGCTTTATTTCCAGATCAAATGGTTAATTTATTGTAAATGTGTAGTTTAATTCTCATAAAGATAAGAATGAATTTCCCGCAAACCCCGTTACTGAAGCTTTTATTAGCAAATTTATGCGAACGTCCGACAAGGAATCAGCCGGTTCCGGTGCGACGGCGCAAGCCGTGGCAGGCGCCTGCCTGCCGCCGCAAGGAGGAACAGTTGGACGTAAAAGCCGCGAGTGCTCGGCGCAAGATGCTGCCGGCGGAACCTGCTCTGCCGGCGTGGATAGCCGTCGCCTTCGACGATGCCAACACCGCCGTCGGCATTTTCGACGCCACCGGCAAGGCGCTTTATTTCAACGACGAGATGAAGGCGCTTTCCCGCTCTCTGGGCCATGCCGAGGCGATGCTCGCCGATCTGGCGCCCAGCGATCGCACCAGCGCCGGTTTTGTTGATTTCGAGCGTTTTCGTGCCGGCCGCATCGATAGGATGCAGGCGCAATACCAGCTCCACCACGAGGATGGCAGGAGCTATTGGGCCGATCTGTCGGCCCGCCGCCTGCCGTTCGAACCGGGGCAGTCGCCGCTCATCCTCTTTCAGATCGTCGACATCACGGCAGCCCGCGAGGCCCGGACCGAAATGGCCCGCAACAATGCCCGCTGGGAAGCCATGCTCGGCGCTGCCCGCCAGGGCGTGTGGGACCATGACTCGCGCCGTGGAACGGTGGTCTATTCGCGCACATGGCGATGTCTGCGCGGCATTCCCGAAGACGAGGAAGTCGATGGACGGCGCGAACTCTGGCTGGCGCGGCTGCATCCGGACGACCGCCAGCGCATCGAATCCGTGGTCCACAGGCAGGAGACTGGCGAAGACGGCTACGACACGCTCGAATATCGCGAACGCCATCGCGACGGCCACTATGTCTGGATCCTGAGCCGCGGCAAGCCGATCGAGTGGGACGCGGACGGCAATCCGGTGCGCACGGTGGGAACCGATACCGACATCACCCGCCTCAAGACCATCGAAGCGGAGCTGGCGCTGGAAAAGGGGCGGTTGCAGGTCACCCTGCAATCGATTGCCGACGGCGTGATCTCGACCGATCACCAGGGCCGGATCACCTTCATCAACGAGGCGGCCGAAAAGATGACGGGCTGGTCCGTCGACGCTGCGCTCGGCCAGGGCATCGAGACCGTTTTCGACAGCCGTCTCGAAGCCGAGCCGGACAAGCCCGCCAATCTGGTGCAGCAATGCCTGAAGCGCGGAAAGACCATCAAGGCTCCCGGCTACACGCTCATCAAACGTGCGGGCGGGCGGGCGTGCTACCTGCGCGAGACGGCCTCGCCGGTGCTCGGCGAGGACGGATCCGTCACCGGCGCGGTCATGGTGTTCCACGACAGTACCCGTCGCCGCAAACTGGTGCGCAAGCTCGAATATACCGCCAGCCATGACGCGCTGACCGATCTCGACAACCGCGCCTCCTTCGAGATCCAGCTCGAAGCCAGCGTGCAGTCAGCCAAGGCCGGCGCGGGCCCGCACACCCTGTGCCTGATCGATCTCGACCATTTCAAGACGGTCAATGACGGTGCCGGTCATTCGGCCGGCGACGCCCTGTTGCGGGAGGTTGCCAGGCTGTTGCGCGATTCGTGCCGCCAGGGCGATTGCGTCGCCCGGCTCGGCGGCGACGAGTTCGCCATCATCCTCGAAAACTGCAGCCTCAAGACGGCGCGCAAGATCGCCCAGAAGATCGTCCGCCGCGTCGATGCCCTGCGCTTCGGCTGGCAGGGCGAAAGCTTCGCGATCGGCGCCAGCATCGGCATCACCGCCATTGACGAAGCGACCTTCAACGCCATGGAGCTTTACCGCAACGCCGACAATGCCTGCTACGCCGCCAAGCGCAATGGCCGCGGCTGCGTGGTGGTGTTCAGCTAGAGCATCGTGCGAAAAAGTGGATCCCGGTTTTTCGCAAAAAAAATCGATGCGACCACAAAGAGAAAGAGCATGCGTTCTGATTCCATCAGAACGCCTTTTGCTCCAGGGCCCGGGACCAGCCTGGGGTCATTTTCCGATAAAACCTGAAACAGTCTAGCCTTTCTGCTCGGATGGATCGGCGCGACGCACGCGGGCATAAACGCTGTCGAGGCCCGACACGAGCGCCTGTGTGCCGCCGGCCTCGACGAAAACCCGGTAGAGCTGTTCGTTGAGGCCGCCCCGCGTCGAATGCGCCCGGCGCAGATCCTCAAGGCTCCTGTCCTTTTCGCTGCTGCCGGTCCGGGCAAGGTTGAGCCAGATCGCCTCGACATAGGCGCGGGCATCGGCGACGGCGACGTCCTTGTCCGCCAGCCAGTCGACAAGACGCTCCTGCAGCCCGAAATAGAGCCCCATCGTCGTGCTCGCCACGCCGATCGAATCATATTCGGCCAGCGTCGAGGCAACGATGGCACGGCCGAGCGCGTTAAACAGCTTTTCGACGTCGTCATTGCCGGGAAACACAGGGGTCGGACCTTCGCCGGCGGCGACGAATGGCAGCGGCATGGCGCGGACAATGGTCACATCGGGACCGGAGAACTGACGCAGGCGCTCATGAGTCAGGGCGGCAACGAGGCTGACGACGAGCTGGCCGGGCCGGAAGCTCAGCCCCGACAGCACCTTAATCGTCACCTGCGGCCGGACGGCGAGAAACAGCATGTCGGCCGCATCGGCAATCGCCTGATTGTCGTCCAAGACGCTGACCCGGGCACAATCGCGTCGAAGCCTTGCCGACACCGCCTCGCTGCGTTTCGAAACGATGATCTCGTCATAGGGGTAGCGGGCGCGATCGAGACCGAGAACGATGGCCTCGGTGATGGTGCCGCAACCGACAAAGCCGATCTTCATGGGGTGCTCCACAGTCCTCAGACATGCCTGCCCTAGACCAGGCGGCCGAGCGGATCAATATCGGCCGCGATCTCTTCGCTTGCCCCGTTTGCGGGCGGCGCTGCCGCCATAATGCCGGACGGCTTCGGCATGACGGGTTTCGGCCCAGTCGAGCAGTTCGGCATTGCCCGGCTCCGGACCGAAGACGTGGCGGGCGATTTCGACGGCATCGCCATCGAGGCGCTCGATCAGGGCGACCCAGAACCGGCCGTCATGATAGACGGTGGTGATGGTCTGACATCGGGACATCGACAGGCTCCGCGCACGACAAAACGTCGTCGCGGGTCGCCCTCATGAGGAGGGCGACAGAACCCTTGCGCCAATGGCGCCAAGGGCGCCCGGACTCACCCGCCGGGCTGCCATTTTTCGACGCGCGGATGATATCGCAAACGACAAAGGGGCGCAAAGCGCCCCTTTCGCCACGGCCCGAAAGACCGTGCTATTTCAGCCAGGTCTTGTAGTCCGGCACCAGCAGGTGCAGCGGCTCTTCGTCTTCCTCGATGCCGGAAAAGCGCGCGATGCGCTTGTCATCGAAGATATTGTCGGTGTTGTCGTCGTTGACGGTCGAGACTTCGCCGACAAAGACGTCGCCGCCCTCGCCCCAGAATTTGTGCCAATGCTCGTTGGGCATCAGGGTGACGCTTTCGCCCGGATTGAGCCTCAGCTTGTGGCCGGGTTCGAGATCGCAACGCATGCCGTCGGTATACACGACCGTGCCCTTGGCGCGGTCGCATTCGCCGTCGGTGTCGCCGTAAAGCTCGATGACCAGCGTACCGCCGCCGCGGTTGATGATGTCCTCGGCCTTGAGGGCATGGCGGTGCAGCGGCGTGACCTGATCCTTGCGCGAGACCATCGCCTTTTCGGCATACAGCATGCCGCGCCCCTTCTTGAGGTCCTTGAGATTGCCGTTGCGCACCGTGAACAGAAACGTTCCGAACTTGTCGAACTCGCCGAAGCCGTAATCGGTGATGTCCCAGCCGAGATTGGCGCGGACGATGGCCTCGGCCGAGTCGGCATTGGTGCGGAATTCGTCCGGGCTCCAATAGGCGAAGGGCGGCAGGATATAGCCGAAGCTGCGGATGAATTCGTCCGCCTCGCGCATGATCTGGTTGACCTGGGAGCGTTTGATGGAAGCTTGTGTCATGGGTCGAACTCGCGTTCTTGATTTTGGTTGAGATTAGCCCAAGCAGGACGGCAAGTCATGCTTTACGAGCGTAAATTCTGCGCTTGACGCATGCGACATCCTTTGCTCCCGCCAACCGCTTCACGGCCCTAATAGGTCTGACGCAAATGCGTGATGCCGAGGCTTTGCGCCAGCGCTGCCGGTGTCGCCTCGGTCCCGCGCCGCGGCGTGAAACCCAGACGCCGTTCGACGCCGGGAACAAGCGTCAGGGCATTGTCGGAGAAATGGCCGGGAACACCGACCGTCGCCGTGACGAAAAAGGCCGGCCTGTCGGCGGAAAGGACCAGGACCGGCTTGCCGTCCTCGCTTGACCAGGCGGCGTGCACCTCGGTTTCCTCGATATCGTAGTATTTGTAGGCGCGCGGGAAGAAATCGTTGTCGCCGAGCCGATTGCCGTCGCCGTCGCTCCAGGAGAAATAGAGGAATTCGTCTTCATTCAGTTTTGCGACGGGAAAGCGCAGCAATTCCCCGGCCGCATCGGGATCAAGGGAATGGCCCGTCCAGCCGAGGTCGCGCGTCTTGCCCGAGACGCTGACCGCCCGCACGTCGAGCTCGATGTCGGCCCAGTCCGGACCGTCATTGATGCCCTTGAGGACAATGTCCGCGCCATCGGGCACGGCGACGACGTTCTGCAACAAAAAGAAGCGCCGCGCCATGTAGTGCAGCGGCTTCCAGCCCCCGCCATAATCGAGCGAGGACCAGGAATGGACCGGCCAGGTGTCGTTGATCTGCCAGTAGAGCGTGCCCATGCACCTGGGCTTGGTCGAGCGCCAGTACTCGATGGCGGTCTTGATGGCCAGGCCCTGCTGCACCTGTGACAGGAACACCATTTCCGCAAAGCCTTTCGGGAAGCGGAAATAGCGCGTCATGGTCTCGATGATGCGGGCATTGCCGCCATCGTTGCGCTGGTGCTGCTCCATGACCGGCGAGGAGGGGTTGCGCTGGTCCGGCGGCGCGAAGCTCTCGATGACGTTCATCGAGGTGAAGGACTGGAAGCCGAATTCGGAGGCGAAGCGCGGATTGACGTCGCGATAGTGCTCGAAGGGCTTGGCCTCGTGCCAGACGCTCCAGAAATGCATGTCGCCGCGCGTGTCCTGGTGCCAGCCGTCGGAGAAATCGAGATAGCCGAGCGAGGGCGAGGACGGCCAGAAGCGCCGGCCCGGATCCTCGGCGGCCGCGACCTGCTGCAACAGGTGCGAGACGCGGTCGTAATTGGCCAGATACCGGCCGGGATTGGCCCGGGTCTCGTCGTACCACATCAGCGAGCCGATGACCTCGTTGTCGCCGCACCACAGGGCAATGCACGCATGGTGCTGCAGCCGTCGCACCTGCTGGGTCGCCTCTTCGCGGATGCTTTGAAGGAAGGGTTCGTCGCTCGGATAGGGCATGCAGGCGAACATGAAATCGTGCCAGATCAGAAGCCCGAGTTCGTCGCACATCTCGTAGAACCAGTCCGGCTCGTACTGGCCGCCGCCCCAGACGCGGATCATGTTCATGTTGGCGAAAACGGCGCTTTCGAGCACGTCGCGCACCGCCTCGGGGGTGATGCGCGATGGCAGCGCGTCGTTGGGGATCCAGTTGGCGCCCATCATGGTGATGTCGCGGCCGTTGATCCGGCATTTGAAATTGTGGTCGATCTCGTCGGGCTCGACCAGCCAGTCGAGCCGGCGCAGGCCGAGCTTCCGGATCGTCTTCTCGCCGTCGAGCACGGTTTCGAGCGTGTAGAGCGGCTGCTCCCCTTGCCCGTTCGGCCACCACAGCTTCGGATCGGTGATGGTGAGCGTGTCGACAAGGACGTTGTCGCCGGCGCGGACGGCGCGCTTGCCGCCGATGGTCCGGCCATCGATCCGATGGGTCAGTTCCACTTCGCCGGCGGCGAAGGCGGTGACGCGGGTGGTGATCGTCAGCTCGCAGGCGCCGTCGCCATGGCTTTGGGCAACCTGAACGCTGTCCTGGCGGGCCAGGGGCGCACGCCTGAGGACCATCCGGCCATAGACCCCGGTCGGCATCAGGCAGATGCCCCAGTCCCAACCGGCATGACAGGCGGTCTTGCGGATGAAATTCATGTACACGCCTTCCAGTCCGTTGGTCTGGTAGTTCTTGGTGAAAGGCAGTGGGAAGGGATGGGCCTCGGCACGCCTTTCGGCGATATCGCGGGCGACGGCGAAATCGATCCTCAGCGTGTTGGCGCCAGCATGCAGCTTGCCGGTGACGTCGAGATCGTGCCTCAGGAACTGGTTGTCGACCTCGGCCAGCACCGCGCCGTTGAGAAAAACGGTTGCGATCGTGTCGATTTCGGCAAGGGTCAGCGTCAGATGGCCGGTGGCCATGTCCGCCGGCACCTCGATCACGCGCTCGACCGACCAGCGCGTGCGGTTGACCCACATGATGTCCATTTCGTTGGTGCCGAAATAGGGATCGGGGATGAGGCCGGCCTCGAGAAGCGCCGTATGGACGTCGCCGGGCAGCGTGATCGGGACGTTGATGTCGGGACGGTCGGCGGAACTTAGGGCGAAAACGCCCGAAAGATCGAGTTCCGCAAATCCTGCGGTCGGTTCGGCTTGGCTCGGCATGGAAGTCTCCTCGGATCGTCGGCCGGCGGCACCGGAACAACTCGCTTGTCGTCTGGCGCGGTCGCCGCAGGCGAGTCACAGGTACTCCCGGTCCGCGTCCGGCGCAACGGCCAGCGGAGCCATACACTTGACGACACACTGTCTTCGGCCGGGGTGCGCGGTTCTCGGCAAGCCGGAACGGCAAGGCCCCGCCCCGATCCGGGTGGAGGAACAACCCAGGTCAGAAGCGCGACGGAAACCTGCCGCCCGGCAACATGAATTTGCACTTTGGACGGCAGGTAATTATACTTTTTGCGCTAGACTTTTCTCCGGCCCCGTGGCCGAGCCAACCGGAGCGGTCTGGCCTTCCATGCCGCACGAGGCATATCTGGAATCCCGCACGATCGACCGCTCGCAGCACTTCGTGTCATCTGTGCTAACTGGTCGACCTGCATGCATCTTTAGCCGCCTGCCTTTTGAATGGACGCGATGACAGACGGAAACAATCTCCCTTTCGACACCGGCGAGGCCATTTCGGTTCTCACCGCGATTTCGAACGAAAACAGGCTGAAGATCCTGTGCCTGCTGCTCGACTCGGAACGAACCGTCACCGATTTGTGCAAACAGGTCGGTCTGGCGCAATCGCCGCTGTCGCAGCATCTGGCCAAACTGCGCAAGCTGGGACTGGTCGGCACGCGACGCGACGGACAGCTCGTCTACTACCACCTGAAATCGCAGGCGGTGCGTGAGCTTCTCGACGTGCTGAAAAGGCTCTATCCGCGCTGAGCGTCATCGCGGCAAAGGCCCGAGCCCGGAGGCCCGCCGCCTTGACGGCGGTCGGGCGATCGGTGTCCGGCGATCGAAGCGCGATGCTCTAGAGCATCGTGCGAAAAAGTGGATCCCGGTTTTTCGCAAAAACGATGCGACCACAAAGAGATAGAGCATGCGTTCTGATTCCATCAGAACGCATTTTGCTCTAGGTGCGGGCGCTCCTGTAGATGGTCGCCGCGCGGGCGCCGGAGCGGCAATAGCCGAGAACCGGCTTGGGCAGCCTTTCGCACAGTTCGCGGAACTGGGTAAGCTGCGAGCGCGTCGCCGCGCCGGAAACCGGGATATAGGCCGTCTGGATGTCGAAGGCATAGGCCGTGCTGGCGATGTCGTCGAATTTCGGCTGGCCGGCTTCCTCATTGTCGGGCCGGATGCACACGACCGATTTGTATCCGGCCTGGGCAACAATGCGCAGATCGTCCGGTTCGATCTGTCCGCTCACTCCGTATTTGTGGCTCACTGTCTCGATCTTCATGCTCAATCCTCTGCTGCGCCCCGCCCGGCGCTCCGTGAATAGTATTTTAGTGGTACCTAAATTAGCATTTTACGATTTTCAATTCACGACTTCGTGAGTTCCCTGCCCGGCGGCAAGGCGAATTGTGGCAGGGCGTGGACCCGCTTCCAGGTCCCCGAAACGGCGCATGATGAGCAAAGACGACGACAAGCTGCGCGGCGGCCTATTCGGCAGGCTCGGCAGGGGCGGCCATGGCCTCCGGTTCGCTGGCGAGGAAACCGCCGGACTGGCGGGCCCAGAGCGCGGCGTAGATGCCGCCCTCCTGCAGCAGTTCGGCGTGGCTGCCCGTTTCCACCACCTTGCCGCCGTCGATGACGATCAGACGGTCCATGGCGGCGATGGTCGACAGGCGGTGGGCGATGGCGAGCACGGTCTTGCCGCGCATCAGGGTGGACAATTGCCGCTGGATCGCCGCCTCGATCTCGGAATCGAGGGCCGAGGTCGCCTCGTCGAGGACGAGGATCGGGGCGTTCTTGAGCATGACGCGGGCGATGGCGATGCGCTGGCGCTGGCCGCCCGACAACTTGATGCCGCGCTCGCCGACATGGGCGTCATAGCCGACGCGACCGTCCGGATCCCTCAATTCGAGGATGAACGCGTGCGCCTCGGCCTTTTTCGCGGCGGCGATGACTTCGGCGTCGCTGGCGCCCGGGCGGCCGTAAAGGATGTTGTCCCGGACCGATCGGTGCAGCAGGGCCGGCTCCTGGGTGACGACGCCAATGGCGGCCCTGAGCGAATCCTGGGTAACCTGGGCGATATCGGTGTCGTCGATGAGAATCCGGCCCCTGTCGACGTCCCAGAACCTCAGGAGCAGATTGACGATGGTGGTCTTGCCGGCACCGGAAAAACCGACAAGCCCGACCTTCTCGCCCGGCGCGAGCGCAAAGGACAGATCCTCGACCACCGCCCTGTCCCTGAGATAGCCGAACCGGACATTCTCGAAGCGTACGGCGCCGCCGCCCGGCGCGAATTCGCCGGCGCCGGGCCTGTCGACCACCTCGATCGCCCTTGTGATCAGTTCCATCGAGTTCTGCAGGATGCCGAAGCTGCGCGTCAGCCCGTTGATCGAGCCGACCAGCCGCCCCAGCCACATGTTGAGCCTCAGGATCAGTGCCAGGGCGAAGGCGATGGAGCCGACGGTGATGGCGCTGTGCGTCCACAGATCGATGCAGAGCAGGGCGGCGGCGGAGAAGGCCAGCCCGGAGATGAAATTCATCGTCGACTGCATGCCGACCGACAGCCGTCCGATGCGGCGCGTCGCGTCGACATAGCCGGCAACGCCCTCGCGCATATAGGTGTCGGCGCTCGAGGTCGAGCCGTAGAGCTTGACGGTCTGGATGTTGGAATAGACGTCGACGACGCGTCCGTTCATCTCGGCGCTGGCCTCGGCCGTGTCGACGGACGCATTGCGCAGCCGTGGCAGGAAAAGGCGGGAAAAACCGAGCACCAGTGCGGTCCAGACAACGACGATGAGGACGAGGCCGACATTGAGCTGGGCGAACAGGATCAGGGAGGTCGCCAGAAAGGTAAGGATGGTCCAGACCGAAGAGAGGGCGCCGGTGATGAAATTTCCGAGCGCGCCGCTGACCTGTC
Source organism: uncultured Devosiaceae bacterium (assembly GCA_964555575.1). Lineage (GTDB taxonomy): Bacteria > Pseudomonadota > Alphaproteobacteria > Rhizobiales > Devosiaceae > JAHJQZ01. The sequence goes on from CAZKTH010000019.1 coordinate 19,079, forward strand.
CGACCTTGGTCAGAACCGAACCGGAATGCTCGGAGGCGAAGAACCCCACGCTCTGGCGCGCGACATGGGAATAGGACTGCCAGGCGACGAGGTTGTAAAAGCCCCGGCCGATGACCTGATTGTCGACCATCGATTGCAGGAAGTTGGCAAGGAAACGGATCACCACGATGAACAGGAAGATGAGCAGCAGTTCCTCACCGTTTTGCGCCAGAAGGCCCGACCAGCCCTTGGCGGCGGTGCCGGAGCCGAGAATGTCGACCAACCGCCCGATGAAGTAGAAGAACAGCGCCTCCATGGAGCCGGTGACGGTGTTGAGGGCGAAATTGGCGGCGAGGGCCCATTTCGCCTGGCGGGCAAAATGCCAGATGAAGCGCCAGATGGAGGCGGGTGGCGTCGGATCGTCCGGCTTGCGGAACGGATCGATCCAGGCTTCGAAGGGACGAAACAGCGGCGCGAAGAATCTGTTTTCGCGATAGGGTCGGTACGATTTGCCGCGCTGCGGCGGTGGCCCGCCGCGCCCCGGGCCGAAGCGCCCGCCGCCGGCCCCCGGACCCATTCCCGGCATGGGGTGAGGCATCATGGATTCCTTATGATTGGCGCGGTTGTTGACCGCGCCAGTCTATTTTGACAACCACATGCGTCAGCACGATGGCACGGCAAGGCGGCCGGCTCCCGAATGGTCGCGCCGTCGAACCGCAAAACCGGTTCCCGTTTCGCGGGAGATCGATCCACTGGATCGATCTCTCATCCGCTCAACTGCTGACGGCGCCACTTTGCAGGTGATCGCGCCGTCGAACCGCAAAACCGGGTACCACTTTTGCTGACGGCGCTCCTATTCCGCCGCCTCCGCCTCCTCGTCCAGATCGATGAAGCCGCCGGACTGGCGGGCCCAGAGCCTGGCGTAGTGGCCGTTGAGCTTGAGCAATTCGGCATGCGTGCCCTGTTCGACGATCGTGCCGTTGTCGAGGATGATCAGCTTGTCCATCGCCGCGATGGTCGACAGGCGATGGGCGATGGCGATCACCGTCTTGCCGCGCATCAGATGGTCGAACTGGCTCTGGATCGCCTGCTCAACCTCGGAATCGAGGGCCGAGGTCGCCTCGTCGAGGATGAGGATCGGCGCATCCTTCAAAAGGACGCGGGCGATGGCGATGCGCTGGCGCTGGCCGCCGGAAAGCTTGACGCCGCGCTCGCCGACATGGGCGTCCAGGCCGCTCCTGCCCTTGGCATCGACCAGATCCTTGATGAACAGATCGGCCTCGGCCATGCGGGCGGCGGCCCAGATTTCCTCGTCGGTCGCGTCCGGCTTGCCATAGGCGATGTTCTCCCTGACCGAACGGTGCAGCAGCGAGGTATCCTGGCTGACCATGCCGATATTGGCCCTGAGGCTCTCCTGGGTGACCCCGGACACATCGACGCCGTCGATGGTGATCGTGCCGCTCTCGATGTCGTAGAACCGCAACAGCAGGTTGACCAGCGTCGACTTGCCGGCGCCGGAACGGCCGACCAGGCCGATCTTCTGCCCCGCCGGGATCACCAGATTGAGGTCGTCGATGACCGAGGCGCCCCTGCCCTGCTTGTCCTCGAGCTTCTTGCCATAGTCGAAATCGACATGGTTGAACGCGATGTCGCCCCTGACCCGCCCTATCGGTTTGGCGTCGGGCTTGTCCGTCACCAGGCGGTTGAGCGAGATCGAGTTGATGCCGTCCCGGACCGTGCCGATATTCTCGAACAGCGCCGCCATTTCCCAGATCACCCAGTGCGACATGCCCTGCATGCGCGCGGCAAGGGCCAGCGCCGCCGCGACCGGACCGGGTTCCATGTGACCCGCCGACCACTGCACCAGGCCCAGAATGGCAATGGAGAACAGCAGCGCCGAATTGAGCGAGGTGATCGCCACGTCGATCAGCGTGCCCATGCGCATCTGGCGGTAGACGGTCGACAGGAACGAATCCATCGAACGCCGGACATAGGTCTCCTCGCGGGCATTGTGCGAGAACAGCTTGATGGTCGACATGTTGGTGTAGCTGTCCACGACATGACCGGTCATCAGCGAACGGGCGTCGGCCTGCTCCTCGGATATCTTGGCCATGCGCGGCACGACATAGGACATGATCACCAAATAGAGCAGCAGCCAGACCGCGAAGGGCACAGCCAGCCAGATGTCCACCGCCGCCGCCATGATCAGGGCGGAAATGAAGTAGACCGAGACATAGACCATGACGTCGAGGACCTTCAGCGCCACTTCCCGGACGGCCAGCGAGGTCTGCATCAGCTTGGTGACGATGCGGCCGGCGAACTCGTCCTGGAAATAGGCCATGGACTGCCTGAGGATATAGCGATGCACCGTCCAGCGGATGCGCTGGGGCAGATTGCCCATCAGGGTCTGGTGGCGGATCAGGGCATTGATCGCCGTCATGGTCGGCGTCACCAGGACGACGATCACGCCCATGGCGATCAGCGCCAGCATGTGGCCGCTGAACACTTCCGACGGCGTTTCGTTGGAAATCCAGTCCACGATCACGCCCATGAAGCCATAGACCGCCACTTCCAGCATGGCGATCAGGCCCGACAGGCTCGCCATGATGACCAGCGCCAGCCACGCCCCCCTGGTGAAGTGCAGGATGAAGGCGAAAAAGCCCTGCGGCGGCCTGTCCGGCTCGGCAAGCGGATATGGATCGAGGCGGCGTTCAAACCAGCTCAACATCTCGGTCACCCAAGAAAATTCGACAGCGCAGCCCGCGTTCCGGTTGTTACAGAACACGTGCACTCTCGGCTATTTTGATCGGGGCGCTCTTTGCGTCACATAACGAAGAGGAGCGTCATGCCATCAGTTCGGCCCATGGACCGCCGGGTGTTGTCTCGCCCGGGCGGGAACGGGTTGCTGAGGGAGCGTACCATACACCAAAGCCAAAAAACGGCTGTAGCAAGTCTGCCACACCTTTTGGGGACTTGCTCATTCTTTCAGGGCGTGCTGCCTTGCAGGAAAACCGGCCCAAAAACGGACCAGATTCCCCAGCATAGCCGTACCCATCATGACCGACGCCGAACTCACCTATCTCAAGGACTATCGCCCCCCCGATTTCCGCATTCCGCGGACCGAACTCGGTTTCGACCTGCGCGCCGAGGCAACCCTGGTCAGGGCGCGGCTTTTCGTCGAGCCGGCCCCCGACCGGCAACCGGATGCACCCTTGAGGCTCGACGGTCGCAATCTCAGGCTGATCTCGGTCGGCGTCGACGGCTCCCGGCTCGGCGTCGAGGGCTACAGCGTCGATGCGTCCGGGCTGACGCTGCACCTGCCGCCCGACGGGCCGTTCGAACTCGACCTCGTCACCGAGATCGATCCGGCCGGCAACACCGAGCTGATGGGGCTCTACCGCTCGAACGACATCTGGTGCACCCAGTGCGAGCCGGAAGGCTTCCGGCGCATGACCTATTGCCTCGACCGGCCGGACGTGCTGAGCGTCTACACGGTCCGCATCGAGGCCGACAAAAAGGCGGCGCCGGTGCTTTTGAGCAATGGCAATCTTGTCGACCGCGGCGATCTCGGCGATGGCCGCCATTTCGCCGTCTGGCACGACCCCTTCCCCAAGCCCTCCTATCTTTTCGCCCTGGTCGCCGGCGATCTCGGCCATATCGCGGACAGCTTCACCACCCGGTCCGGCCGCAAGGTCGCGCTCGCCATCTATTGCGAGCACGGCAAGCAGGAAAAATGCCTTTACGCCATGGATTCGCTCAAGCGCGCCATGGCCTGGGACGAAGAGCGTTTCGGACGCGAATACGATCTTGACCTGTTCAACATCGTCGCCGTCTCCGATTTCAATGCCGGGGCGATGGAGAACAAGGGTCTCAACATCTTCAACGACCGCTATGTGCTGGCTGACCCGGAGGTGGCGACCGATGCCGATTACGCCAATATCGAGCGGGTCA